>CAYGDL010000019.1:0-13756 GCA_964348545.1 uncultured Alphaproteobacteria bacterium
GCCAGGGCCGGTTGCCATCGGGGCTTTCCTCACTGTCCTGACCTTCGATTTCCTCTTCGGACTCCATCATGACGGTCTGGCCTTCGCCCTCTTCGCCCTCGCCTTCGACAAATTCCACATCGTCGGAGCTGCCTTCTGAGGAATCGCCGCTATCACCATCCTCATCATCATTCTGATTCTGGTTATCGGAATCTTCGCCTTCTTCGTCACTGTCTTCGTTTTCCGGGCTTTCCTCGCCCAGTTCTTCGCCCAGATCGAGATCGGTAATGATCTTGCGGGTCATGCGCGCAAAACGGGCCTGATCGCCAATCATGCCATCCAGTTGCGCCAGATCGTCACCGGCTTTTTCTTCAATGAATGAACGCCACAGTTCAACAATATTGGCAGCCGACGCTGGCGGCCTGATCCCGGTCAGCTTTTCGCGAACAATCAGCGCCACGGCGTCAGCAAGCGGAACCTCCGATCTTTCCAGAACATTGGTGAAGCCCATTTCCGCGTAACGATGTTCCAGCGCCGCATTGAGGTTTTTCGCCATGCCACGCATTTCGCGCGCGCCGATGGATTCCACGCGCGCCTGTTCCGAGGCTTCGTAAATATCCCGGGCCATCTCACCCACGGGCGAAAAGTGGCGATGCGTCGTATCATTATGATGACGCAGCCGCAGCGAATAGGCGTCCGACAGACCCCGGATGCGCGCAACTTCATTTACCGGAAGATCGCGCGATGGCAAAGGCAGGCGGATCGTATCGCCGCGCACCCCCGGCGCTTCGGCGCCAAAGCTGACCTGTAATTCCGGGTCTTCGGCAATGGTTCGCGCGGCAAAAGTCAGCGCCCGCTTGAACGGCTCAACCGGACTCTCTTTTGCCGAATTGCTCATTATTTGATAACAATATGCGCTGCGGATTCCGGCAGTTCCTCGCCAAAGCAACGCTGATAGAACTCGGCCACGCTGGCGCGCTCAAGCTCGTCGCATTTGTTGAGGAAGGTCAGCCGGAAGGCGAAGCCCACATCATTGAAGATACGCGCATTCTCCGCCCAGGTCAGAACCGTGCGCGGGCTCATGACGGTTGAAAGATCGCCATTCATAAAGGCCGATCGGGTCATGTCGGCAACCCGCACCATGTCGGACAGGGTCTTGCGCCCTTCCGCCGAATGATACGCCGATGATTTGGACATCACAATTTCGGTTTCCACATCATGGGGCAGATAATTCAGGGTCGTGACAATATTCCAGCGGTCCATCTGACCCTGATTGATCTGCTGCGTCCCATGATACAGGCCCGACGTATCCCCAAGACCGATTGTATTGGTGGTGGAAAACAGACGGAAATAAGGATGCGGTCGAATGACCCGGCTTTGATCGAGCAAAGTCAGCTTGCCATCGACTTCCAACACCCGTTGAATCACAAACATCACATCCGGGCGGCCTGCGTCATATTCATCGAACACCAGCGCGCAGGGCCGCTGCAACGTCCAGGGCAGAATGCCTTCGCGAAATTCGGTGATCTGCTTGCCGTCGCGCAGCACGATGGCGTCCTTGCCAACCAGATCAATCCGGCTGATGTGACTATCGAGATTGACGCGGATACAGGCCCAGTTCAGTCGCGCCGCGACCTGTTCAATATGGGTTGATTTCCCGGTGCCGTGAAAGCCCTGGATCATCACCCGCCGGTTGAACGCAAAACCCGCCAAAATCGCCAGCGTGGTTTCCCGGTCGAACACATAGGTTTTATCAAGGTCGGGCACATATTCATTGCCAGAGGAAAATGCCGGAACCTGCATGTCACTGTCGATGCCAAAAACCTCCCGCACCGAGACGGTAATGTCCGGCGCGTCAAGGGCCATTTTGGCGGTTACTTCTACCGTCATGAGTTTCTTCCATATGTTCATGATGAAGCCGAGGGGCGGATTACCTGATACCGCTGGCCTTTAGCCGATTATAGGCCTGTATGACCTGTTTTAACTGACCTTCTGTTGCCCTGTCGCCGCCATGGGCGTCGGGATGATATCGCTTGACCAATTCCTTATACCTGAGTTTGACTTCTTTCAAGGTTGCGGTTTCCTCCAGCTCCATGCAGATGAAGGCTTCGCGCACCAGCGGGGGCCATTTTCGCGCCGGGGCCTGGGCGGCTTGAGTAGTTTGCTCTGATGGATCGCCAAACAGGCTGTAGCGGTCCGCCTTGCCCATCGCCGTCCTGCCACGCCCCGTCATGCTGGTATTGTGCAGGCCGGGATTTCCCTGATTGGCGGACCAGGTGGGGCGGTGTCCGGTAATATTGCCCTTGATGTAATGCTCGACCTCTCCCTCGCTCATGCCAGAGAAAAAATTCCAGGTGCGGTTATATTCCCGCACATGATCGCCACAAAACCAGTAATATTCGCGCAACCGGTCCGGCGATTTGGGCGCGCGATGCGGGGCCGGATCTGTGCAGCCATCCCAGTTACAGCCATGTGTCACCGGCTCCGCCGTCCGTTCCGAGCGGCGGCGAATTCTGATCTTGTCTATGTCACGCGTAAATTTCATCAATGCGCTTTATGTAATCCTGTACAGCTTCTTCTAAAAAAAGCCCGTAAATATACATTTTTTCCTGAAAGGACGGAAACCTAAATGCGCGTTTCAGAAATAATTCGCATAAAACTTGAACAGGGTCTTTCACCCATATCCCTTGAGATAGTGGATGAATCCCATCGTCATGAAGGCCATGGCGGTTCCAGGCCTTCTGGCGAGACCCATTTCAACGTGACCATCATATCGGAGGCCTTTGCCGGTAAAAGCCGGGTTGCCCGCCACCGGATGGTGTTTGAAATCGTGAAAGACCTTATGGACGCCCCCGTGCATGCGCTGGCGCTAAGCACCCTTACGCCCACAGAGGCCGCCTCACGATAAAATCGCGGCCAGCAACAGCGGCAACACCACAATCGACATCAGTGTCGATTGCATTACTATGCCCGCCACCGTATCCGGATCGGTTTCGTAACGCAGGGCAAAGACATAATTGATCACCGCCGTCGGCATTGCGGCTTGTAGCAGCAATACGCCGCGCACCGTATTGGAAAGCCCCAGCATTGTGGCCATGCTCCACCCCACGCCCAGCCCCATCGCAATGCGCAGCGCGGCCAGGGCGCCGCTGCGCATTGCGGTGCCTCCACGAATACGCGACAGGCTGACGCCAAGTAGCAACAGCATCAGCGGTATGGTAATTCCACCCACCAGATACGTCGTATTGCCCAGCCATTGCGGAACAGGATAACCGCCAAAGCGAAACAGCATCGCCAGTGGTATGGCATAGATCACCGGGGTGCGCAGCATCTCGGCAGGCGAGAATTTGCCGCTATTGATCCACACGCCCAGGGTCGGTTGCGCCACCGCATTGACCAGGAAAAAGCCGGTGCCGAGCGCCAGCCCCTCCTCACCAAAGGCAAACAGACAGATCGGCAGCCCCATATTGCCGCCATTGGAAAAACTCAGGGACGGCAGATAATGGCTTATCCGCATACCGGATGCCCGCAGAATGACGCTGCCAATGACCAGATAGGTGCAAATCGTCAGGATTGCAGCCAGCACAATCTGGCTCAGCGCCGCCAGTTCAACCTTCAGGGTGCTGAGCGTCGCAAAGACCATGCACGGCATACCAATATTCATGACCAGGCGGCTAACCATTTCGGAGTCAAAATCATAGCCAGCTTTTACCCAGCAATAACCGATGCCCGCAGTAAGGAATACAGGCGCGACGATCCCAAGAAGTTCCCCGATCACGCTTCCGCCGACGCCCGAAGTAATTGCAGGACCGTCTCCGGGTCCACCGCATCGGTCATAAAACATTCTCCAATTTTGCGCGGGATAATGAAATTTATCCGGCCTCCCGCTACTTTCTTGTCCTGCGCCATATGCTCAAACACGCGATCCGGATTAAGTGGCGCTCCCGCGATGTCGCGAAGCGTCGTCGGCAATCCCATCACCGATAAATGCCAGGCCACCCGCATGGCTTCCTGGCTGGTGACCAGACCAAGCCTGGACGCCAGTTCAAAAGCCAGGCACATGCCGATGGCCACCCCTTCACCATGCAGAAGACGGTCGCCATAGCCGGTCTCTGCTTCCAGCGCATGACCAAATGTATGTCCCAGATTAAGCAGTGCGCGCGGCCCGGATTCACGTTCATCCTGCACCACCAACGCAGCTTTTGCGGCGCAACTGGTCATCACGGCGTGGATGCGGGCTTGTTGATCGCCCTCACGGATTGCGGCCCCGGACATTTCCAGCCAGTCGAGAAAGCCCGCATCGCCAATAAGTCCGTATTTTACGACTTCCGCATAACCCGCCAGTAATTCGCGCACCGGCAGCGTATCGAGAAGCGCCACATCGGCGATTACGATGCGGGGCTGGTGAAAGGCGCCAATCAGATTTTTCCCGAAACGGCTATTGATCCCGGTCTTGCCACCCACCGACGAATCCACCTGCGCAAGCAATGTGGTGGGAATTTGCGCAAAATCCACACCCCGGCGTAAAATCGCCGCCGCAAAACCGGTCAGATCCCCGATCACCCCGCCGCCAAACGCCAGAAGTAAATCGCCACGTTCGATTTTTTCCTCAAGCATCCAATCGAGCAGCGACTCTAACTGTTTGAAGTTTTTGCTGGTTTCTCCAAAAGGAACAATGTGATGCACATGGCTGACACCGGCGCTGTCCAGGGCTGCCAATAGCGCGGCAAGATGCTGCGCCGCCACATTGCTGTCGGTCACGATGGCGGCCCGATCACGGCGCAACAATGGGCGTATAAGCGCACCTGTCTGCGCCAACAGGCCCTCCCCCACATGAATGTCATAGGCGCGCGCGCCAAGGGCGACGTTAATCCGCTGTGCGACGGGCTTGTTCATTGCATCTGCCCGCCAGCGGGCAAGTAATGATCCTGTAGTTTTTCCAATACCATATCGACAATTTCCTCATGTGGCGCCTCAATGCTATCCACCACAATGTCCGCCAGGGCGTAGACGGGATAGCGTTCATCGCGCAGCCGCAACAAGGTTTCGCGCGCATCCCCATGTTTGAGCAAGGGGCGATTATTGCGACGCGCCACGCGCTTCAGCAACAGATCGACATCCGCCCGAAGCCAGACCGAGACCCCGTATTTAGCAATATTGTCCCGGGTCTCAGGTCGCATATAGGCCCCACCACCGGTCGCAAGAACTCCGCCGGGCGGGTTCGCGTTTCGCATATCCTGTAATAACCGCTCGATCACTTTGGCTTCGCCGCGCCGAAAGGCGGGTTCGCCATGTTTTTCAAAGATTTCCGGGATAGTCATGGCGGCTGCGGTTTCAATTTCGGTATCTGTATCCAGGAAGCTGATACCCAACCGGGCCGCAAGCCGCTTGCCAACCGTGCTTTTTCCGGCGCCCATCAGGCCGACAAGCACAATGACCCTGTCACCGGCCGGATTATTCACGGGCGCCGGGACAGACGCGCCCCCTGGTTCTACTGAGTCATCTTCCATTCATGCACATTATCCGAAAATGGCATGATTTCTAAGCCGGATTTTCCTGCCGGTATTTTGCGCCATTGAAAGCCTGTCCTGCACCCGATATTGTCCCGTCCAGCGTTCATCATCCGATGGATTCGCAAACCTCTATTCAGATATGCGAAAGGTGCGGCCTCCTTAAAATGTCAAAATTGCTGGGTTCCATTCTGGTTTTGCTGGTTGCCACCATTATCGGCGGGGCCATTTATATCTCAATCTGGGACGTGCCCGCCCCTGTGCGCACGGTCGAAAAAGTGCTGCCCGATGATATGCTGGGAAAATAGACGCCACCGGCTGCTCTTATTCCGGCTTGTTCCCCTACTAGGCATGTTGATGTTTGGCGGGGCCGTAGAAGCGCAAGCCCCGGTTCCCCTGCGTCCGCCCACAGCGCCAGCCAATACCCCACCGCCAATGACGCCCGCGCCGCTTGGCGAGAATCCCTATCCTGTTGATACGATCGCTGAGGGCATCAGCAGCGGTGTTCTGGGCGAGCTTGATTTTGCGGCGGTCGGGCTTCTGACATTACAGAATGGCGGTTTTGGACCGGATATGTGGCAGGGCGCAGACCGTGCCTTTGTGGAGCGATTGCTGGCCAGCCTACCTGTCACCTCGCGCTATCCAACCCTGCAAAAGCTGACCCAGCGGCTATTGCTGAGCGCCGCCGAGCCACCTTCCGGGGATAGCAATGGCGTTTCCTTCCTCGCCTTGCGCCTGGACAGGCTGATAGAAGCGGGGCAGTTTGAGGCAGCCGGACAAATGGCGGCGCTCGCTGGACATAGCAGAGAGGACGGGTTGGCCCAGGCCCGCGCCCGGCTGGCCCTGGTGTCCAACGAGATCAAGCCCGCCTGCGACCTAGCGGCGGAATATGTCAAAACCAGCAACGCCGCATTCTGGATGAAGCTTTCCGGATTTTGCCACATCCTGAATGGCGATGAGGCCGCAGCCCAACTATCCGCCTCACTGGTCGCCGAAACGGATCCCGACGATACGGCCTATCAGGCGCTGTTGACGGCTTTGATCAGCAAATCAGGTAAACTTCCAAAACCATTGTCCAATCTGGATATTATACATCTGGCCATGATCCGGTTTGCATCGCTTCCCTTGCCCGTCCCTTTTTCGAAAAGCGCATCCGCTGTGGAATTAAAAATGCTGGCGCGCATGACCGGCGCCTTGGCCGAACAACGCTTGCCCGCAGCCGAGCGGGCCGAGGCCGCCGGAGCAATCGGCCCGGAAGAAGTGCTGCAGCTTTATTCAGAATTACCCTTTTCGGTGGAGGATCGGGCCGGGGCGCGGGATTCGGCGCCAAAACTACCCGCCGCCAGGGCCAATGCATTGATGTTTCAATCCGTGCGCGGTCAGGATTCACCCGCCAGCCTGGCGCTGGCGCTGTCTGCGGCCTTGTCTCTGGCCCGCGCCAGCGACAGTTTTGCGACCGTCGCCCGCGTCAATCTGACGCCCATCCGCGATTTTGCCCCCATACCGGAGATGATCGAAATCGCACCCGATATGGCGCGCGCCTTACTGGCCGCCGGTGATCCAGCCGCCGCCCGGCGTTGGTATGATCTCGCTTACAGTTTAAGTCTGCCGGGAAATAATCCCGCCGCCACGCGCACCGCGCAACAGCTATGGCCCTTGCTTCGACTGGCGCTGCCGCCCGAAGTCATGGCGGATAATCCGGCCGAAATCACCGCCTGGCTGGCGCAGCTAAATCCGGAGGATAAAGCCAGGAAGGGAGCGATCCTGTTATCGGCGCTCTCTGCACTGGGCTATGCCACGCCAGAAGCGGAATGGATCAATATGACAGGGGATGCCGGAACCGCTGAAGCGGTCGTCCTGCCCCCCACGGCGCTGCTGCATCTGCTGATGGAAGCCAGCCAAAGCGGGCGTATCGGACAGACTGTGCTGCTCAGCCTGATTTGTCTCGGCGATGAGGGCAAGCGTCTGGCGGAGCCGTTCATGCTGGGCCTGACAGTGCGGGCGCTGCATACGGTTGGCCTGCAAGCCGAAGCCCGCGCCCTGGCGCTGGAGGCGGCGCTGCTTGCCGGGATTTAACACCGGGACTGTAATATGGCCAAGTCGCATCACGATCCGCTGATCGAAGCATTTCTGGAAATGCTTGCGGCGGAACGTGGGGCCGCCGCCAATACGCTGGCCGCCTATGGCCGCGATCTGGCTGGTTTCAAAGACTTTCTGACGCGCCGTAAAATCCATCTGAAAGACGCCGATGCAGAAATCATCCGAGGCTATCTTAATGGGCTTTCTTCCGCTGGATTAAGTGCGGCCACCGCCGCGCGGCAATTATCCGCCATCCGGCAATTTTACCGCTTTCTGCTTTCCGACGGCATGCGCCAGGATGATCCGTCCAACACAATCGAAGGGCCCCGCCGCCGCCGCCCGCTACCCAAACTGCTGGGCGAGAATGAAGTTGACCGGCTGATCGCCTGCGCACAGGCGCGCGAGGATACGCCACAGGCGGCGCGGCTGTGCTGCCTGCTGGAAATTCTCTATGCCACCGGGTTGCGGGTCAGTGAACTGGTCAGTCTGCCGCTGGGGGCGGTGCGCAATGATCCGCAACTATTGCTGGTGCGCGGCAAAGGCGGACGCGAACGGCTGGTGCCGCTGGGCGATCCGGCACGCACCGCGATTGAAAAATATCTTGCCGTGCGCGTGCATTTTCTGGATGAGGGACAGCCGTCAAAATTTCTGTTTCCCTCGCGTGGCGGTAGCGGCCACCTCACCCGCCACCGCTTTGCGCAATTGCTGGGTGAACTGGCGGCGGAGGCCGGATTGCCCGCGCGGACGATTTCACCACACACCCTGCGCCATGCCTTCGCCACCCATCTGCTGGCCCACGGCGCCGATCTGCGCGCCGTACAGCAAATGCTGGGCCATGCCGATATTTCCACCACCGAAATCTACACCCACGTCCTGACCGCCCGCATGCAGGCGCTGGTCAAACAGCACCACCCGCTGGCCGCCCAAAAACATGAAATCGGACATCTTTGAGAGGTTAAATGAATAGATTGTCCATGTTGAAAAGTTTCCGTAAAATAGCCGCATGGATCGCCTTTCAATCATTGCCGCCTTGAAGGACCGCCAGAAAGAACTGCGCGCTATGGGTTTGCGCAGGCTAGGCTTGTTTGGGTCTTATGCGCGTGGCGACGCCGGACAGAATTCCGACATTGATCTGTTGAGCACCCTGGACGAAAGTAAGCAGCTTTCCCTGCTGGATGTCATTCATATCGAAAATTATTTGAGTGACCTGCTTGGCCGTAAGGTCGATTTGGTGGACAAAGGCAGTCTGGATGCCCGCATTCGGCCCGCCGTGCAGAAATCCCTGCTTCATGCATTCTAGGGCGCCCCTGCAACTCTTTGAAGATATCGCCGAAAATATTTCGCGCATAGAAAATTATACACGCGGTTATGACGCAGGCAAGTTTTCCGAAGATAGCATGTGCCAGGATGCCGTGCAGCATTGCCTGCTACGTCTTAGCGAAGCGGCGCGGCTTCTTGGAGATGAAGCCCGTGCTATATGCTCCCGCAATCCCCTGGCGGGATATACGAGGCATCGGCAATCGGCTTCGCCATGAGTACCAGAAAGTAGAAACTGCTCTGATCTGGCGCATCGTTGAAAAAGACCTGTTGTCGCTTAAGCTCGCAACCAGTGAGGCCCTGAAAATACTGCGCGGCCAGAATAACCTGTACCAGTTGACAGCGCCCCATGTCCGGGCCACAAAGCGGGTCGTTGTCACAATGGTCAGGGGCCTATGCGGACCTATCTGGATTTTGAAAAGCCGGTCGCCGAACTCGAAGATAAAATCGAGGAATTGCGCCAATTGGCGGCTAAAGACGCCTCCATGACCATCAGTGATGAGGTGGCCAGGCTGGAAACCAAGGCGGCCACCTTGCTGCGCCAAAGCTATACACGGCTGACGCCCTGGCAGAAAACCCTGGTGGCCCGCCACCCCAACCGGCCCCATTGCCTGGATTATATCGGCCAGTTGATTACGGAATTTACGCCCCTGGCCGGGGACCGGGGATTTGCCGAGGATAGCGCCATCATTGGTGGCCTGGGGCGGTTGAACGGGCGGCCCATCATGCTGATCGGGCAGGAAAAAGGCGCCGATACGGATGGCCGGGTGCGGCATAATTTCGGCATGGCGCGGCCCGAGGGCTATCGCAAGGCCATCCGCCTGATGGACATGGCGGAAAAATTCAAACTGCCCGTCGTCACCCTGATCGACACGCCGGGCGCCTATCCCGGTGTCGGGGCCGAGGAGCGGGGCCAGGCGGAAGCCATTGCCCGCTCAACCGACCGCTGCCTGTCATTGCAGACGCCATTGATCGCCGTCATCATCGGCGAAGGCATGTCCGGCGGGGCCATCGCACTGGCCGCTGGCAACCGGGTGATCATGCTGGAGCATGCGATTTATTCGGTGATCAGCCCGGAAGGCTGTTCGTCCATCCTGTGGCGCGCCGCCGACAAGGCGAAAGAAGCCGCCTCCGCCATGAAACTGACGGCGCAGGAATTACTGGGGCTGGGCGTCATCGATACGATTATTCCCGAACCCATCGGCGGCGCGCACCGCGAACCGATGCAGACGATTCGTCAGACCGGGTTGGTTATCGAGCAGGCGCTGATTGAGATGGATGGCAAGGATGGCGTCGAAGTCCGCAAAGCGCGGCGGGAAAAGTTTCTGGATATGGGCCGCAAGGGACTGCTTTAGCTTTAGCAGCAGCCCTCCGGCCCGCACACATTGGCGGAAACCTCGGTGGTCGCCACATAGTCCTCCCCCTTGGTTTCTTTCGGATGGCGTAAAACCGAACGCATACAATCGAATAACCCGGCTTCTTCCAGTGGTACATCAATCAGTGGCGGCACCGGAATAATCTGCGCGCTATAGGGATCGCGGTTGTAGATGCGATAGGTTTTGTCACAGACCGCCACCGGGACGCCACGTTCCAGCACATGGCCGTCATCATCTTCGACCTTGCGCCAGGGGCCGGCATAGATGACCGCCTGTTTGCGCTCCAGACATATGCCCTGCTTGCCCTTATAAGCCGTGACCGTGATCGAGCGGAACTCGATGCCTTCTACCGTGCGCCAGGGGGTCGCGTCGCGTTTGGCAATGGCGACGCCATAAAAGCCGGCATCTTCAAACGCGCGCAGAAATTCGCGTTCCTGAAACGCACCAGAGATGCAGCCGGACCATAATTCCGGATCATTGCGCATATGCCGCGGCACCATTTCATCCGAAACAATGTCAGAAATGGCGACCCGGCCACCCACTTTCAGAACGCGGAACATTTCGGCAAACAGCGCAGCTTTATCTTCAGCCGCCACCAAATTCAGCACGCAGTTGGAAACGATCACGTCCATACTGGCGTCAGCGATAAGCGGCGCATCCAGCGCCTGCTGCTTCTTGTAGGCTTCCAGCGCCTCTAAATCGGCATAGGACGATACGGGATGGGCCGCCAGCCAGGCTTCGACGGCGGTGATATCCGTGCGCAAATCCTGAATTTTGCCGCGCTTGAACGCCACATTGTCAAAGCCGGTGCTCTGCGCAATCTGGCTGCGGTGTTTTTCAGCCAGTTCCAGCATGGGGGGATTAAAATCGACACCCGTAACCTTGCCCGCCGCACCAACAATCTGCGAGATAATGTAACAGATCTTGCCGCCGCCACTGCCCAGATCCAGCACATTTTCGCCATTGCGCACAAATTGCGACGGATCACCACAGCCATAATCGCGATCAATAATTTCCTGCGGAATAATCTTCAGAAATTGCGGATCATAGTCCACGGGGCAGCACAGGGCTTCCTCGCGCGCCTGAGAGGCGGCGCCATAACGCAGGAGAACTTCTTTTTCAGTATCCAACGGCATCATATCCACAGCGCCATCTCCCTTATAATTGCAATCGGTCTATTGTTTACGTCGCGGTCAGGCTGTTGGTTACGTCTTGTTGCCAAACTGACGGTTCCACCAGCCACCCCGTTTTGGTCCGGCGGGCGCTTCCGGCTGTTCCTCACGTCTGGGTTCTTCGGGGGGCAATTCCGCCACTTCTTCCAGCGGGGCCATGACCATCTCCTGCATGATCTGAACGGACCCGGCAACACCTTCCTGTTGCGCCGTCTCAATGGGCGCTGCTTCGGGAGGAGCCGCATCCGGAATGATGACTTCCGGCGCGAGCGCCTGGGAAGTGGCCACCTCACCTTCATAGATTGGAATGATCAGAATGTCACCAGCCGGTCCGGCATCGTCTGCATCCCCGTCTTCAACATTCACAATATCACCGGTCGGAGTCGCTGCCTGCGTTTCATCACGCTCACGGCTGCGCCCGCGGCCGCGACGGCGGCGGCGCAATTTGCGGCGGCGGACATCTTCTTCCGTCAACCCATCCTCGGATTTTACTTCGCGATTTTCCTCTAAAATACTGGCTGCCAAAGGTTCTGTGTTTCTTACGGGATCTGCTTGCGCATCCAGAAACGGTTTTTGAGCATGATCCCCCCGGCCACGACCGCGCCGGTTCCGGCGTTCGCTGTCGCGTTTTTCCGGTCGCGCTTTTTCGGCGGTGTCACTTAATTCCTCGTCGGGTGACTCTTCGACATCGTCTTCTTCCACGACCTCCGGCGCAACAAGCGCCTGTATCAGCGGCAGCGGAATGACGGCAATCCGATCCGACGCCTTGATTTCAAAGTTCGGCGACTGAATCGAATCCGAGGCCATGATAAAAATAGAGGCGGCGGCGCGGGCCTCAATCTGTTGCAGCCATTGCCGTTTCTGATTGAGAATATAAATCGCCACATCGGATGGAACAAGCACATCAAGCACATGATGCGTGCGTCGCTGGCACTCCTCCTCGATGCCGCGCAACACCCGCAGCGCCAATGAATCAACGGAGCGAACCAGACCGGTGCCATGGCAGTTTGAACAGGGCCGCGTCGTAGTTTCAACAACACCCTGCCGCAGCCTTTGCCGCGACATTTCCAGCAATCCGAACGGGCTGATGCGGCCGATCTGAATATTGGCCCGATCGGTCGCCAGACAATCTTTAACTTTACGCTCTACTGCCTTGTTATTGCGCAGATTTTCCATGTCGATAAAGTCGATCACAATCAATCCGGCCAGATCGCGAAGCCGTAATTGACGCGCCACTTCCTCGGCTGCTTCCAGATTTGTGCGCAGCGCCGTGGCCTCGATATTTGCTTCGCGCGTCGCCTTGCCAGAATTAACGTCGATGGAAACCAGCGCCTCGGTTGGATTGATCACAATATAGCCGCCGGATTTCAGGCGCACGGTTGGATCAAACATCGAATCCAGTTGCGCTTCCACCTGATAATGCTGAAACAGCGGAATAGTCTCGCGATAGGGCTGAACCTTTTTGGCATGGCTTGGCATCAGCATGCGCATAAAGTCTTTGGCTTCGCGGTAACTGGCTTCGCCCTCTACCTGGATAATTTCAATATCCTTGTCATACAGATCGCGCACCGCACGCTTAACGATGCTGCCTTCTTCATTGATAAGACACGGCGCGGTTGAGCGCAGCGTCAATTCACGAATGGTTTCCCATTGACGCAACAGATAATCAAAATCACGTTTGATTTCGGTTTTGGTGCGGTTTGCCCCGGCGGTGCGGATAATCAGCCCCATGCCTTCGGGCACATCCAGATCCGCCGCCACCGCCTTCAGGCGTTTACGGTCAACGGCATTGGTGATCTTGCGAGAAATGCCGCCGCCACGAGCCGTATTGGGCATTAACACACAGTAGCGGCCAGGAATGGACAGATAGGTGGTGAGTGCCGCGCCTTTCGAGCCGCGTTCGTCTTTCAAAATTTGCACCAGCAGGATCTGACGCTTTTTGATCACTTCCTGAATCTTGTATTGGCGTTTGCGCGCGCGCGGGCGGGATACTTCGTCAAGCGCATCCTCCCCGCCAACCGATTCGATGCGCTTGCTGGAACCTTCATCCCAGCCGCCATCCTGACGGGCCTCTGTTTCCTTCGCGTCGCGTGGCGCACTGCGCCGCCGCCGTGGGTTACGACGGGGAGTGGTAGTGGTTGCGTCCTGATCGCCCGATGCAGGCGCGTCCATGTCGATTAAAGCGGTTTCGTCGGCTCTCATTGGCGACAGATGTTCACCGGCTGAATCGGGTTCCCCGGTCGTGGAAAAAGCAAGGGCCACGTCAGACGCATCCGCATCCGCATCCGGTTCACGCGCAGCTTCGCCGTGATCTTCCCCATTG
>CAYGDL010000019.1:13856-25688 GCA_964348545.1 uncultured Alphaproteobacteria bacterium
CGCATCCGCATCCGCATCCGGTTCACGCGCAGCTTCGCCGTGATCTTCCCCATTGTCTTCAAGGGGTTCGGAGCTGATGGAATCGCGCTCCCCGGCAGCCATCAGCATGGTCCTGGAGCCGGGATCAGGGGCGTCATCGCCCTCATTTTCATCCTGCCCGGCCTGGCCGTCGCCAGAATCATGGGCATGTGTATCGCCGCCGGTATATTCCGCCGTCGTTTCGCCGTCGTCAGAATCATCGGAATCCGCAGTTTCTACGGCGAAATCCACATCCTCATCGGCATCCTCGGCGCGCTGCTCTTCTTCGGCGTCTGCGTCCAGCAGGGCCTGCCTGTCGGCCACCGGAATTTGGTAATAGTCTGGATGGATTTCGTTGAACGCTAAAAATCCGTGCCGGTTGCCGCCATAATCGACGAACGCCGCCTGTAACGATGGCTCAATCCGGGTGACTTTAGCGAGGTAGATATTACCTATAAGCTGTCTGCGGGCAGCGGATTCAAAGTCAAAATCTTCAAGTCGGTTTCCCTGCACAACGACAACCCGGGTTTCTTCCGGGTGGGTCGCGTCGATAAGCATTTTCTTGGCCATTAAGTGATTCTCCGGGCCATTGAGCGCGATGGCGCACCGTCCTTCGGGCGCTGGCGTTCATGGCTGATATTTGGAAGCCCATGACGACGGATCGGCTCATCCGCTCCCCGTCAGGCACAATCATCGCCTTGCGCGGGGTCAGCCGATTTCGGCTGAAACGCATTACCCGCCCTGTCGGGCTGGGTCGACTCAAATTGGTATTGCTTCTCAGTTCCATTTCGCTCCGGGCCAACCTATGGGTCCGCCCGCCGTAATTATTCGTATTAGCCATTGCGCAACAGATGGTTAGCATCATGGCGCGACAGCAAAAAACAGGGTTGGAAGGTCTGACATGGAGTCGCTCAACACCACCCTGATAGGGTACCTTAGACCTCTGCACCGCCAATCGCAATATCAGAAACAGCCCAGCGCGCCGATCCGCCTTCGCGGGCGCCATGTCAGCGCCGGGAAAGCGCGAATTACACAAATAGTGACGATTCTTGATATTTTTCTCCGCTGCACTGAAACTGCCTGCATAACTGATTCGAAGGCAGGCGCCAGTGAGTTCGCCCGGGCGAAAAAGCAACTTCCTGAAATACCCGCGCCGTTTGGCGGCGGGGATCAGCTTCGCCTTGTTAATATTCGGGTTTCTGGCGATAAACAGCGCCAGTTCCCACGCGGCGGACCGTATTGTGGGCTTAAAGCTGGGCGAACAGCCGGACAAAGCCCGGATCGTGCTCGACCTCACGGACGCTGTGCCCTATACGATTTTCACACTTTCCGATCCCTATCGGGTGGTCATTGATCTGCCCGAGATTGCCTGGGCAATGCGCCGCCAAAGCGCCAGTTCCAATGGCGGCCTTGTCTCCGGATATCGTTTTGGACTGTTTCAGCCCGGAAATTCGCGTTTCGTTCTGGATTTGCGGCAACCTGCCCGCATAAGCAACACCTATTTTCTGCCCGCAATGGCCGGGAAAAAATCAGGGCCGAGCCGGCTGGTTATTGAGTTGCAGATTACGGATCGCACAGATTTTCTGAAAACCGCCGGCTTCATAGGCCGCGTCACCGCGTCCGCCGCGGCGCGGCTGCCCGATGGTGGTCCAACCGCCGTTCCGCCACCGCGCGCCGGAGCGCCCGTAAATAAGGCTGCCGACATAATGCCGCCGCCTAATCCCCGACGTGGTTATGCGCCAACTTCTGACGAACCACCCGCAAGTCCCTTGCCTCAAAAGGTTTTAACCCCACCGATAATCGCCAAGGGCGGTCCGCGCCTCATTGTTATAGACCCGGGCCATGGAGGCGTGGACCCGGGCGCGATCACCGCCCATGGCGTGTATGAGAAATCCATCGTTCTGGACACGGCCAAACGTCTGCAAGTTCTTCTGCGCCAGGACAAACGCTACAATGTGGTGATGACCCGTGAAAGCGACGTGTTTGTGCGGCTGGGCGACCGTGTGCAGATTGCGCGCAACGCCCAGGCCAACCTGTTCATTTCCATCCATGCAGACGCGCTGGCCACGCACAAGGTTCGCGGCGCGTCGGTTTACACTTTGTCAGAGCAGGCCTCCGATAAGGAGGCGGAACTGCTGGCGGCAAAAGAAAACAATTCTGATATGATTGCGGGCATCGGCATTGGCGATGAAACCGATGAATTGGTGAAAAGCATATTGATCGACCTTGCCCAGCGCGAAACAACAAACAAGTCGGTGCATTTCGCCAAACTGCTTTTGCCCCAACTGAACGATGCGGGCGAGCTTCTAAAAAATTCACACCGGTATGCCGGCTTCCGGGTTCTGAAAGCCCCCGATGTGCCCTCGGTTCTTGTCGAATTGGGACTTTTGTCAAACAATACCGACGCGCGGATTTTGACCTCCAACGCCGGACGGCAAAGGCTGGCAGAGGCGCTCAGGCAGGCGATCGAAGCCTATTTCCGTAATTTTGAAACCTGACGCCCCACCCCTCACCATCAAGGGGGGCCATCGCATGTGAATGTTGATCTTTTCCCTCTCCCCTCTCGCCAGGCGAAGCCTTGGCGAGAGGGGAGAGGGAGCTACATCCCGCAAACAAAATTCAAACGCAATAACCGTCCGGGGCGACCGTATGGGGGGGCTGGACATGCTTTAATCCAAACGGGATAGACACAAGGCCCCTGTTATGCGTGGCCGTTGGCAGAACAGGGGCTGCTCTTATTCGCCCGCCGCGCGCGCGGCGTCGGTTTCTGCGTCCGGCCCCGCCAGGATCAGTCCTGAAATCAGTCCCGCCTTGCCTCGAATGGCGGCCTCGATTTCATCGGCCATGTGCGAATTTTCGAGCAGGAACTTGCGGGCGTTTTCGCGTCCCTGACCAATGCGCGTTCCATTATAGGAGAACCAGGATCCGGATTTTTCCACCACATTGCCGGTAACCCCAAGATCAATCAATTCCCCCACCTTGGAAATGCCCTCACCGTACAGAATGTCAAACTCAACCTGCTTGAAGGGCGGCGCCACCTTGTTTTTGACCACTTTGACGCGGGTCTGATTACCGATCACTTCTTCGCGGTCCTTCAGGGCGCCGATGCGGCGGATATCCAGGCGAACCGAGGCGTAGAATTTCAGGGCGTTACCGCCGGATGTGGTTTCCGGGCTGCCGAACATCACGCCTATTTTCATACGAATCTGGTTGATGAAGATGATCATGCAGTTGGATTTGGAAATCGAGCCGGTCAGCTTGCGCAGCGCCTGGCTCATCAGCCGGGCTTGCAGGCCGACATGGGTGTCGCCCATTTCGCCTTCCAGTTCGGCGCGCGGCGTCAGGGCTGCGACCGAATCGATCACCACCACATCCACCGCCCCGGAGCGCACCAATGTATCGGCAATTTCCAGGGCCTGTTCGCCCGTATCGGGTTGCGAAATCAGTAATTCATCGAGATTGACGCCAAGCTTGCGCGCATAAGTCGGGTCAAGCGCGTGTTCCGCATCAACAAATGCGCAGATACCGCCTTTTTTCTGCGCCTCGGCAATGACATGCAGGGTCAGGGTGGTCTTGCCGGATGATTCCGGACCATAAATTTCCACCACCCGGCCACGCGGCAAACCACCAATGCCCAGCGCAATATCAAGCCCCAGCGAACCCGTGGAGATAGAGGCAATCGGCGCTATGGCCTCCGCCCCCCCAAGCTTCATGACCGATCCCTTGCCGAATGCCCGCTCAATCTGAGCGAGCGCCGCGTCCAGGGCTTTACGCTTATCCATCTTATCCTCACCAACGACTCGAAGCGGGCTTGCTGACATGAGTGTCTCTCCTTGTTATTTCACACGCGACGGCCCCACACAACCGAGCTGCACACAGAGCCAAATCAATGTACGCAGTTTGTTCTTTTATGGCACAACCTGTCAAGCATTTATTTTTAATTCGTTTTACGGATTTGTTCGAAATATGTTCCGGTCGGGTATAATCGACGAAAAGCCCCGATTATTACCCGTCGCTTCTGTTGCCCATGACCTCTTTTACCCGGGCGGCGAGATGGCGCAGGGTAAAGGGCTTGGGCAGGAATGCAAAATCCCCCAGCGGATCGTCATTATTGCGGAACGCATCTTCCGCATAGCCGGAGATAAAAATAACCCTGGCCCTAGGATCAATCGCCCGGATTTCCTTCAGTAGCGAGGCGCCGTCCATATTGGGCATCATGACATCGGATATCATCAGATCGATTTTCCCGGAATTGGCGCGCATAAGCTCCAGCGCCATTTCGCCGCCATCGGCTTCCAGCACTGTATAGCCCTTGCCGACAAGCGCGCGGGCCACGAAGCTGCGCACGGGTTCTTCATCTTCAACCAGCAGGATCAGGCCTTTGCCGGTTAAATCAACCGCTTCGGTTTCAAGGCTGATTTCGCTGCTGGCTTCGGTTTCGTCTTCATCAAAGCGCGGCAGATAGATTTTAAATATCGCCCCCTGGCCTGCCTCACTCTGCACATAAATATTACCACCCTGCTGTTTGATGATGCCATAGGCGGTGGACAGGCCCAGTCCGGTTCCCTTGCCCACTTCCTTGGTGGTGAAAAAAGGTTCGAATATCTTGCCGATGATCTCCTTGGGAATACCGGGGCCATTGTCCGAAAACTCGATCAATACGCAATCGCCCGGCGGCATCCAGGCATGATCCAGCGCCCGCGCCTCGCCCGCCGAAACATTGTCGGTCCGTATACGGATGCTTCCCCTGCCAGGCCCCATGGCGTCGCGCGCATTTACGGCCAGATTGATAATGACATTCTCAATCTGCCCCTGATCGGCTTTGATCTTTCCAAGATTGCGGCCATGCACCATCGACAGTTCAATTTTATCCCCCAGCAGGCGGCGCAACAGGTTGTTCAGTTCCGCCAGCATGTCGGTCACCGAAATGACTTTGGGCTTCAAGGTCTGCTGGCGCGAGAAGGCCAGAAGCTGGCGCACAAGATTGGCGGCGCGACTGGCGTTTTGCTTGATCTGATGCAGATCGCTGAAAGACGCATCCCCGGCATGATGGCGGCTCAGCAGTAAATCGCTATACCCGATAATCGCTGTCAGAAGATTATTGAAGTCATGCGCGATGCCGCCTGCCAACTGGCCCACCGCCTGCATTTTCTGGGATTGGGCAAACTGCAATTCCAGATTTTTCTGTTCGGTGATGTCAACCAGATAGAGAACAACCGAAACTTCGCCCGCCTCATGAATGCGCGAAACAAACAGTTGCGCCGAGCGAAGCGACTCCCCGCTGCCAATCTGAATTTCAGTGTGCCCGTCCTGCTGGTTCTGCTCCAGCGCATCGGCAATTTTGCGGCGCACATCGTTGCGGTAATCCTGGTCCACAAGGTCCAGAAAATTTTCACCGCGCTCAGCATTTACAAGAAACCGCTGACGGAACGCCGTATTCACTTCCTGAATTTTCGCGTCATGATCGACAAGCACAATGCCAACCGGCGCGACATCAAAAAGATACAGGAACCGGCTTCTTTCCTCTCCTGAACCCGCAAGTTCGAAAGCGTTCTGATTGCGCAGATCACGCATGATCAGATGCATTTCTCCTGCATTACCGGCGGGGTCAGGCTGCATGATGTAGATCACCGAGACCGGAATAAAAATGCCGCCAACGCCGCGAACAAGCGCCCGTGTAACGCCTATATCCGCCACCGAAGATTCCAGTTGCGCCAATATGGGCAGTCCTTCAATCAGATCCGGAACATACTGCCCGCCTGCGGGCATTTGATCCGGGTCAATGCCGGTCCAGTCGGCAAACATTTGATTGGCGAAAATCAGCGTCCTGTCGGAATGCACAATTGCAAAGCCAACCGGGGCATTGTCAATAATATCAAGTGGACGGTTTTGCACGGATTGCGGCGCGACGGATGGCGCGCTGGCATGGAATGTCCAACATGAAGCCGTTTTTCCCGTCCCCAGGGGGGCGACACGCACGTTGAAACTACGCCGTTCCTTATTTGAACCCAGGCACAGCACGCCTTCAGCCATGCTCTTGTCGCGAACTGATTTCAGCAGACGATACAGGATCGCATCCTGCTCGGCGCTGCCGGAAAACAGCGCGGTCACACCGGGGGCGGTAAAATGGTCCGAAGCATCACCCGCCAGCGCCAGATAGGCGGCATTGGCATAATAGACTTCTCCGACCGCACCACTGATCATTATCGGGTCGGCGGAATTCTCGACAACGGCAATCAGCGCATCAACGCCAAGGCCCGCAGCATCCAGTCCCGAATGCCTGCCGCCCCCGTGCAACCGGGGCAACCCCTTAAGCCCGCTCCATAAACCCGCCATAGCCCCAGCACCCTTTGTTAACGCCAGTCATAGATTAGCGAATCGCCCGTTTCTTTTTGGCCTTTAGCCGCATCACAAAGCTTATCACTTCGGCGACCGCTTTATAATTGTCCGGCGAGATTTCGCGGTCAATCTCCGCCGATGCATAAAGCGCCCTGGCCAGGGCCGGATTTTCTATCACCGGGACTTTATGTTCTTCCGCTACGGCGCGAATGCGAAGCGCGATAATATCCAGGCCCTTGGCGACGCATATCGGGGCCGCCATTTGCTGATGTTCATATTTTAGCGCCACGGCATAGTGGGTCGGGTTGACAATGACGACGGTTGCTTCCGGCACCTCCGCCATCATGCGCGTGCGCGATCTTTCCAATCTGATCTGACGCAGCCGCGCCTTGATTAACGGATCGCCATCGCTTTGTTTGTACTCATCGCGGATTTCCTGGCGCGTCATGCGCTGCTTTTTCATGAATTCGAAACGCTGATAAAAATAATCCGCGCCACCCAGTATCGCCATCACGGCGGCGACAGCAGCGAACATTTTCAAAATGACAGCTTGCGAATAGGCCAGCTGGTCCATCAGGTCAACCTGCATCATACTGTCCAGCCGGTCCCGGTCCGGCCACACCACATAGGTCACGACTACACCGACAATGATCAGCTTCAGAATGTTTTTTCCAAGTTCCGATACGGAATGCATCGAAAACATCCTGCCCATTCCCTTCATCGGCGACAGTTTGGAAAAGCTGGGCTTGATCTTTTCGGTGGTCCATACCGGGCGCTGTTGCATAAGCGTTCCCGCAGCGCCCGCCACCAGAAGTAGTAAAAACGGCATAAACAGGCTTCCCAATAACTGTTCCGCCGCCACCCGCCAGATTTGCAGCACATTTCCGGAATCCATCGGAAAGGCATAGCCCTGCTCAAGATATATAAGCATATCGCGTGGTATGGAACGGGCAATCATATTGCCATACATGCCAATGATCAGCGCGCCTCCCAGAATCATGAAAAAATGTTTGAGTTCCTGGCTGCGTACCGCATCGCCCTTACCCTGCGCATCATCCAGCCGCTTCTGGGTCGGTTCTTCGGTTTTTTCTGTGTCGTCCTGATCGGCCATCTGCGATTAGCTTTACGGGTTGACGAGAAACGGCGCCATGCCGGACTGAAAATAATCAAGGAACCACATCATGGTGCTGGATAACAGCGCCGCCAGAATCGTGAACCCCAACAGGATCTGCGCGGGCGCCGCAATGAAAAATACCTGCAATTGCGGCATCAGGCGGGCTACAAGTCCCAGGCCCACATTGAATACCAGGCCAAACACCAGAAAGGGGCTGGCGATCTGAATTCCGAGTGCGAAAGACTTGCTGGCCGTCGCAACGGCCATCTGACTGAATTGCGCCACAGGCGGCAAGTTTCCCGGAGCAAAAATACTGTAGCTATCAACCATCGCCTGGATCAGCAGAAAATGCAGATTGCTGGCAAAAATCAGATTTATCCCGATCAGGGTCATAAAAGTGGCCACAATGGCGGACTGGTTCTGCTGGGCTGGATCAAACCCCTGTGCCGCCGCAAGCCCGGTTTGAAAAGCAATCACCGTGCCCCCCACATGCAGCGCGCTTAACAATAGCCGGGTCATGCCGCCAATAAATAAGCCGGTCATGGCTTCGGCGCCGACGGCCAGTGTCAGCAAGGCCGGCATGGATGGCATGGCTGGCAGCGACGCGCTGACCAGGGGATAGACAATGGCGCTGATCGCCATTGCCAGGCCAAGACGTATCCAGGCCGGGATCGCGTTTTCGCCAAACCCCGGCATCAGCATCACCATGCCGCCGATCCGGGCAAAGACCAGCATGAAGGCGTAAATTGTTGCGGGAACCCATTCCCCTAGCATGGTCAAGCCTTTCGCCTGGAGCGAATTTATCCGGTCGGATAAATCGCTCTATCATTACGCCGTCTTAGCTACGCTTATAAATTGGCGATTCTGTCCGCGATCCGAACCATCAAATCATCCATAACCCGCCCCATAAAGGGCATGAACAATAACAGGGATACGAAAATCGCGATGATTTTCGGCACAAATGTTAAAGTCATTTCCTGAATTTGGGTCAGCGCCTGAAACAGCGCGATCACCAGACCTACCACCAGGCCAACCATCATGACCGGTGTGGACACCTGTAGCATGACGATAATTGAGTCACGCGCCACCTCCATAACATCACTGGATTCCATTTCTTCTTTGCCTTCTGCAAAATATAAAAATCAATTTCGAAACATTATTGAGAATATCAGATCGGCATCCGCATAATTTCCTGATAGGCCTGCACCACCCGGTCGCGCACCGCTATTACCGTTTGCAAGGTCATTTCCGCATCATTCACGGCGGTGACCAGATCGACCACGTCCGTTTTACCGCTGATGGTTTTTACGGACGCTGTTTCGGAGGTCTTGGTGACATCTATGGCGCCACCGATGGAATCTTTCACCAGATCGGCAAAGCTCGGCCCCTTCGTGTCAGTCCCCGCAATTGCGCCCTCGCCCGATGCAGCGCCTGAAACGACACGGCCCGCCGCCTGCGCATAGGCGGATGCCGCCCCCGCCGGATTTAATCCATTCACAGCCATTTGAAACACTTCCTTCTACGGATAATTAGCGGGTGCTGAGAAGATCAATGGTTCGCACCATCAGATTTTGGGACGCTTTCACAGCCGCAAGATTTGCTTCGTAGCTGCGTTGCGCCTGCTGCATGTCCATGCTTTCAATCATCTGATTGATGTTGGGCATTCTGACATAACCGGTAGCATCGGCGGCCGGATGACCCGGATCGAAAACAGATTCAAATGCCGCCTTGTCCTCCTCGATGTCTTTTATCTTGACCAGTTTGGCGCCGGTGGCCCTATCCAGTTCATTGGCGAAGGTAACGACGCGGCGGCGATAGGGATCACCGTCCGGTCCCCTGGCCGTGGATTGCGCGTTGGCAATGTTTTCAGAGATGATCCGCATGCGGGTTCCCTGGCTGTTCATGCCGGAAATCGATGTTTCAATCGCGGATTTAAGATCTGTCATTTTATTCCTCGCTCAGTGCCGGTTATTCGTTCGCCAGCATTTTAACTTCTGCTGCCCAGGGCCAGTTTCAACAGCGCCGCTTGCTTCCTGTAAATTCCAGTCGCCGTTTCATATTCCATCTGGGTCTCACCCAGCTTGACCATTTGATCCTCAATGGAAACCGAGTTCCCGGAAGGGCTGGCCGCCTGCCCCGCTTCTTCGACCGGTTTGAAGTTGAAGCGGTTCACATCCCCTCCACCCTTTAAATGACCTGGCTGGGTAACGGCGATGTCGAAAGTCCCCCGACGCCCGATCAACTCTTCAAAATCAATCGGCTTCAGATCGCGCGCGCGATAACCTGGCGTGTCGACATTAGCGATATTTTCCGACAGCAGTTTCTGCCGTTCCGACAGCCACTCCATTCTGGCCCGTAACATGGAAAATAACGGAATGCCCTTCATCGTCATCTGGTTGTCCAGTCCATCGTCAAAAGCTTGCCTGCGAAACAGGAAGTTTTTCTCCATCCGCATTTTCCGCCTTTGGCGTTAAGAAAACTTTAAAGCGCGCACCGGCGTCATTTTTTTATGTTAACCCGGTATTAAGCATAGCGCGGCACATTCCAGCAGAGTGAAGCTTCACCTGAGGAAACCCCGCGCTTGGAAATGATGGAATATATACGTTTTGCCCTGGCGCTGATTTTCGTGCTTGGGCTGGTGGGCGCCTGTTCCTGGATTGGAAAGCGCATGGGCCTGGCGCCACGCATCAGCGGCGGGAGCAGAAATCAGCGCCTTGGTGTGATTGAAGTTCAGGCCGTAGATGCAAGGCGCAAACTTGTGCTTGTTCGCAGGGATAATATTGAGCATCTGATCCTGCTGAACGGCGATAATGATCTGCTGATCGAATCCGGTATTGCCGGGGACAGAGGACACAAGACAGACGACAGAAAGCATCCCCCTTCGCCTCCGGCTATGGGGGACAGATGGAAGGAAGAGGACAGAGGTCCTCTGTCTTCTGTCATCCGTCCTCTGTCTTCTATCAAGCCATGAATAAAATTATCCGCCAGCTTTCACGGACGGCATGGCTCGTAGCGATTTGCCTGGCCGTGCTGCTGACAGACTTTGCGCCCGCTACTGCGCAATCCATTTCGATTGATCTGGGTGGGTTGTCCGGCGCGGCCGCTGCTGCTGCGGATGATGAAGCCGCACCGCCCGGCGCCGGTTCTGTAACGGGGCGCATTCTCCAGCTTGTCGCACTCATCAGTGTACTGAGCGTTGCGCCAGGCATTCTGGTGACGGTGACATCCTTTACGCGCATCATCGTTGTGCTGTCGCTGCTGCGCAGCGCCATTGGCACGCAAACATCACCGCCCAACACCGTAATGGTCTCACTGGCGATGTTTTTAACCGCCTTCGTCATGGCGCCTACGTTTCAGAAATCCTATGAGGACGGCATCCTGCCGTTTATGGAAGAACGCATTGAGGCGCCAGTCGCCTTTGAGCGCACCGTCACCCCGTTGCGCAAATTCATGCTGTCACAGGTGCGCGAGGCGGACTTGCGACTGTTTCTTGGCCTGTCCAGATCAGAACAGCCCAAAACCCCGGAAGCAACCCCCCTTCAGGCGCTGATCCCGGCCTTCATTGTGTCCGAATTAAAACGCGCTTTTGAAATTGGCTTTCTGTTGTTCATCCCGTTCATTGTCATCGACATGGTGGTGTCGTCCGTATTGATGTCAATGGGCATGATGATGCTGCCGCCCATCATGATATCGCTGCCGTTCAAGCTGATATTTTTCGTGCTCGTCGATGGCTGGGGCCTTGTCACCAGCAGCCTGGTGCGCAGTTTCGATCCCTAGATTATCAGCCGCGCCAGTTGATTAAAAAATGGCTTAATTGCCCGCAGCGGCGGCAACCTCGGCGGCAAAATCGCTTTCTTCCCTGGCAATGCCTTCGCCCAGCAAAAAGCGAACAAACCCGGTCACTTTTACCGGTGCGCCAATATCTTTGGCGGCGGCGTCAATGGCTTTTTGCACGGTAATATCCGGGTCCATTACCCAGGCCTGGGATAACAGCACAACCTCTTCATAGAATTTGCGGATGCGGCCTTCGATCATCTTTTCGATAATATTGTCGGGCTTGCCTGATTCGCGGGCCTGCTCGATCAGCACCGCGCGTTCACGCTCCACCACTTCGGGATCAAGCGATTCAGGGGCCAGCGCAAGCGGCGCGGCGGCGGCAATATGCATGGCGACCTGACGGCCCAGCTCATTCAGTTTGGTGGTGTCGCCCGCAGACTCCAGCGCCACAATCACACCCATTTTGCCAAGACCGGGCGCCACCTGATTATGGATATAGCCCGCCACAACGCCCTGTGGAACCGACAGATAGGCGGTGCGCCGCACACTCATATTCTCGCCAATGGTTCCGACCATTTCGGAAA
>CAYGDL010000020.1:0-25671 GCA_964348545.1 uncultured Alphaproteobacteria bacterium
CGCTCGACAATCATCGGGGTGAGCGCGCCTTTGGGCGCATCCGCGCCGGCCTGGATCATCAGGAAATAATGCGTCGCCTCGCCAGCCGAGGTCACATAGGATTTGCGCACGCCACCCAGCCGGTAACTGTCCGCCAGGATTTCGGCGGACGAAAACGAACCCGCCGGATGCCAGTCATCTCCCTTTTTGCCGCTGGTCTCGCCGCCAGCGACAGTGTACAGCGCCTCGCCCCGCGCCAGCGGCTTGACGAACTTTTCCACCTGCTCCGGCGTGTGGACCCTGGCGATCATTTCGCTCGCCTCAATATGCATCTTGTAGCACATGGCCGTGGAGGGGCAGTATTTCGCCAGTTCCTCCACCACCAGCACGGTGGACAGCAGATCCGCACCGCCACCGCCATATTCCTTCGCCACCCGCATGCCGAACAGGCCCGCGTCGCGCAGCGCATTCAGGCCGTCACGCGGATAGTTCCCGGTGCGGTCTATCTCCGCCGCACGCGGCGCCAGTGTTGTTTTTCCCACCATTCTGGCTTTATCAAGCCAGCCATTCTGGTCGTCCGACAATTTGATCAGCATTGCTTCACCTCCAATTTTTGGTCCATACGGTGGATTACCGGGGCATGTAATATTTATGTTGACGCGCTAAATTAGCATAATGATAATATTGATGATGGCCATAAAATTGTCAACTGTGGGCGCAAACCCCGGTTGTCCAGCGGCCCGAAATCACATGAGGAAATATAATGCGGTATGAGACCATAAAAGTAGAAAAACTGGCGGGGGCGCTGGGCGCCCAAATCAGCGGAGTTGATCTCTCGAAGCCCCTGGGCAATCAGAGCTTTCAGGAAGTGCATGACGCGCTGGTGGAAAATCAGGTGATTTTCTTCCGCGATCAGGATCTCACCCCTGATCAGCACAAGGATTTCGGGCGCCGCTTCGGTAGCCTGCATATTCATCCGGCGATGGGCGGTATTCCAGGGCACCCGGAAATTTTGCCGCTGCATTCCGATGCGAAAAAGCAATATTCCGCTAATGGCTGGCACTCGGATGTGTCCTGTGATCCGGTGCCCAATATGGGCGCGATCCTGCTGGCGAAGGTGCTTCCGAAAACCGGCGGCGACACCATGTTCGCCAGCATGCATGCTGCCTATGAAGATCTGTCCGATAAGATGCAGCATTTTCTGTCGGGGCTGGAGGCGCAGCATGGCTGTCTGCATCTGTTCGGTCCGCCCAAACACGAAAATGACAAACGTCCCAGCGCCGTGCATCCGGTTCTACGCACCCATCCGATTTCCGGGCGCCAGGGCATTTATGTGAACAGCTCGTTCACCACCCATATTGTTGGCATGAAACCCAAGGAAAGCAAGGCGGTGCTTGAGTTCCTGTATCGTCATATCGAAACGCCGGAATTTCATGTGCGCTTCAAATGGGAAGTAAATTCGATCGCGTTCTGGGATAATCGCAGCACCCAGCATCGCGCTATCGCCGACTTTTTCCCGCAAACCCGCACCATGCAGCGCGTCACCATTAATGGCGATGATGTGCCATTTTACCGGCCTAATTAAATCATACCGCGCGCGGGAAACACGCCATGAACAAACAGATGCATCTAACCGGCTTTATGGTCTATTGCCCGGCGCCGCACATGATCATGTCATGGGTGTATCCGCGCGAAAAAATCCGCCATCAATGGACCGAGATCGAATATTGGGTGGAAATCGCCCAGCATCTGGAGCGCGGCAAGTTCGATATGTTTTTCTTTGCCGATGGCTGGGGCGGTGGCACCAATGCGGACAATATCCGCTACGCCATTCAGTTTCCGGCGTCTGATCCGGCATGTCTGGTGCCCTATCTGGCGTCATCCACTAAAAATCTTGGCTTTGCCATTACCATGTCGACCAGTTTTTACCCGCCCTATATGCTGTCACGCAAACTGGCGACGCTGGATCATATCACCAAGGGGAAAATCGGCTGGAATATTGTGACATCCTTTTCACCGGGCGAAGCGCGCAATTTCGGCATGGAAAGTTTACCGGCGCATGATGAGCGTTATAACATTGCCGATGAATATATGGATGTCTGCCGCAAACTTTGGCATAGCTGGGACGATGACGCTTTGTTGATGGATATGGAAAACGGCATTTTCGCCGATCCGGCAAAAGTGCATAAAATCAATCATGTGGGCGAGCATTACAAGGTGCAGGGGCCGCTGACCGTTATCCCGTCACCGCAACGCCAGCCTTATCTGTTTCAGGCCGGGCAATCGCCGCGTGGCCGTGAATTTGCGGCCCGTCATGCGGAATGTATTTTTGCCTCGGCCATAGGCGTCAGGCAGATGCGCGCGTTTTGCGAGGACATCGCGGCGCGCGCCGAACGGTATGGCCGCGATCCCAAGGAGATAAAAATCATCTGGGCGGCGCAACCAACCATTGCCGAAACACAGGCGGAAGCGCAAACCCGGCAGAATGAAATCCGCGCCCGGATTCCCATTGAAGCATCCCTGTCCCTGATGTCGGGGCATTTCAATTACCATTTCAACATGCTGGATATCGACAAGCCGGTGGGCGATTTGCAGGTGCCGGGTTTGAACAGCATGTTGGACACCTATAAGACCGCCAATCCCAATGTAACGCTGCGTGACATCGCATCGTCTTATTTAATTGGCAGTGACAGCGGGCCAATGATCGGCACGGCGAGCCATGTGGCGGATCATCTGGTGTATCTGATGGAAGAAGGCGGCGGCGATGGATTCCAGATCACGCCGTCTTATTACGCGCCGGATTATTTCAAGGATCTAAGCAATATGCTGATCCCCGAATTGCAAAGGCGTGGCGTGTTTCGTGAAGACTATGCGCCCGGCACGCTGCGCGAGCGCATGAACGAAGGCGATAGCGCGCGGGCCGTGCGCGCGGCGCAATAGGGAATCATCATGCTCCCCGTTGGGGAGCATGTGATCTTCGGATGAAGCGCGGCCTTACGCACTCACCCGGCCGACAGTTCCAGCCGTGGCGTGCTCTGATAGCCGTAAGCGCCGGTTTCGGCTTTGGCTTGCGTGCCCTTGAGATAGGCTGGCCAATAGCTTTCATCAATGCCGATGCTGCGCAGAATATAGCGCGTGCGCGTATCCAGATGCTCATAGCCATATAGAACCTTGGGGTCCATACCGAGCCGCCCAACGGCGAAATCCTTGGCGTTTTTATAGGCGGGCTGCACCACGCTCTCCAGCATGATTTCATTGTCTTCGTTCAACTGCTTTTTACGCCGGTCTTGTTCTTCGGGTGTGCCTGTATGCAGATAGGTTTTCATTGCCGGGAACAGGAATGTCAGATGCCATGCCTCGTCTTCGATTTCACTCAAGGACCAGGCCCCCACCACCGGGTCGGCAATCGCCCCGCCGCCGGACAGGTTCGTCCAGGCCAGATAGGCTTGCGCATGTAAACCAACGGTTGCAAAAAACCCACCCAGATCACGTTCCAGAATTGGCCGGTAGGACTGGATTGGACTTGCCCTTATTAAGTGGAGAGACTTTCAGTCTGTCTCGGCCATTTTGGCCTCGAATTTGATTGATGATTTGTAGGCTAAAGCCGAATGCCGTCTGATGGAATTGTAGAACCCGTCTTTATACCGGCCAAGTGCGTTTGTGGCCTGTTGCCTGGTTTGGAAGCTGGTTCTCCACACCAGTTCCGATTTGATGGTCTTGAATACAGTTTCCACCCTGGCGTTGTCGAAGCAATTACCCTTTATTGGCACCTGCATCTTCAGGGCCACTCATGGAAGAATGCATGTCATTTGCGGCCAGCAGCTTTTGATAATCGTACGAACAATATTGACTGCCCTGTCAGAATGGTGGATCAAGCCCGGCGCTGGCTGACGTATGATAATGGCCCGTTTCAGGGCAGTGATGGCCAAATCATTCTTCAGCCGGTCACTTCTGCTTCAGAAAGTAAACGGATGAAATTTCGTTTTTTGGACTTGGTCAAAGCAGATGGCGTCAGAAAAAGCTCTCATGCGTTTTGCAAACAAGCCATCGAAGCTGAAAGGGAAACGGATATGAGAAAATATTTTGTGATTCCGGTTATCGCTGCTGCGGCATTGGCTGGCGGCGCGCGCCGGACTCAGCAGGAAAGCGAGATAAAACGACAGTAATAGACGACGGATGCACATTTTTCCAAATCCCCGGCTTCATCAATTTACTGCCGATTTTATTTTGTTTTACGGGGCGGGGGATCGCGCTGGATGGTGATTGCCGGTCAGATGCACTACGCTGGCCTATGGCCCCTTTTCGCCAAGCTCCCCGGTGAAACGCACATCATTCCCCACTTCAAGCTTCTCAAAATCCGTTCCTGCTACGTTGTTGCGATGAAAATACACCTCGCTTCCGTCCGAGGTTTCGATGAAGCCATAGCCTTCATAATAGAATATGCTGGCTATCCGGCCATGCGGCGGCGTCTCATGCATCCTGACGTTATTTTCGATCTTGCACTCCTTGTCCTGCAATTGACGGCGCGCCGCCGCGAAGGCATTGCGGAGCGCGACATAAACATCTTCATGCGCATGATCGTTGACGGGATTGCGTTGCGCACTGACTTCGCCGCCGTCCTTAAGTATAAATGTAATCGGACATATCATGCGTCAACTAATCGGACATTTTAATTAGCTATCGACACATAAAAAATTTTAATTTGACAGATTTCGTGCGGGCGTTACAGTCTAAGTGACACTGGTGGAAACTTGACCTTTGGGGATGAGATGGCTGCTGCGCTGGATACGCTGAGGGCGCTTCCCTTATTTTCGGATTTATCTCAGGAACAGAGTGTGCAACTTGTCCGCAACAGCCGGATAATCAACTGCAACCGCGGACAATTTCTGTTCATGCATGGAGATAAGATCACACATTTTTACGTGATCTGCCGGGGCGCGATGCAAATGTTCCGTGAGACGCCGGGCGGGCATGAAGTCACCAGTAATATCCTGATCGCGGGGGATAGCATCAATGCCGATGAAGTGGTTGCCCGCCAGAAACTGCATCAGATGAATGCGCGCGCGGTGGAAGTTTGCACTCTGCTTGAAATCCCTATCATCTGGATGCGCGAACATCTCAAGGATTTTGATCATATTGCGGAGAAACTGCTGGCGAACCTTGCTGACCGTCTGCACGGTGTGCAGGTCGAGGCCGAACAACTGACCACCATGTCGGCGCCGCAGATGGTGGCCTGTTATCTTCAGAAATTATGCGTGCTATATGATTTCGACCCGCATGGGTTTGATCTGCCCTACACCAAAACCCTGATCGCCTCGCGCCTGCGGATTGAAAAGGAAACCTTTTCGCGTACGCTACAAACCCTGCGGGATCAGGGCATTACGGTTTCCGGCACACATGTCTCCATCAAGGACATGCGCAAAGCCGGTAACTTTGTTTGCGGCGAATGTTCGGTGGCCGAAGAATGCGGAACGCACCGTGCGCTGCATGAGATGCTGGATAAACGATCCGGCTACGGAACATAAGTTTATGCCGGAACGCATTTATTTCCAGCATATCAATTCGGGCGGTTTACGCGCAGGGGACGGCACCAGCGCTTCCGCCGGATAGCCAAGCAGAATTGGCGCATAGGCCGTCATCTCTGCGGGAATATCCAGCTGTTTCTTCCATTCAGGTGAATTGAGCGCCGGCACGGCGAGGCCGATCACGCACGTCCCGAGCCCCGCAGTGCAGGCGGAAAGCATAAGATTTTCCGCCGCCAGCCAGCAATCGGCAACTGTAAACGGCCCCATCGGTTTGCCGTAAATAACAATCAGCGCGCCCGCATTGTAGAAAACATGATATGCAGGATCACTGACCATGTTTACCGCGCGCCTCGCCAGCCCTGAACCATCTTCGCTTTGCGCCTGTAGCCATATAGTCTGCTTGGCGGTCTCAGACAGGCGGTCCAGTAATTTCCGGTCCTGAACAACAGCAAACGCCCATGGCTCCTCATGCATGGCGGTGGGCGCCTGGATGGCGGCGTACATCAACATGTGGATGTCGGCCTCGCTAACTTTCTCCGGAGTGAAATCGCGCACCGAGCGTCGCTGGTAAATTGCGTCCATCACGCTTATCGGATTATTTGGGAGATTAGGCATGGCCGATGTCTTGTTCATGTCTCTTCAGGTCAGTGCGATAGAAGCAGCGGGATGTCCGCCCTTTGCAACATATATTCCGTCAAGCCCCCCAACATCATCTCCCGGAGTCTGCTATGGCCGTAAGCGCCCATCACCAACAGGCCGACTTTCAACTCTCGCACTTGCTCCAGCGCCAATTCACCTTCGTTATGGCGCCCATAGTAGATGGCGATGATCTCTGTTTGCAGGCCATGTGCCTTTAGATAGTCTATCAATCTGGCTTCGCCGGTCAGGTCAACGGCGTCACCATGATGGCGCGCGATCAGCATATGAAAATTTTCGGCCTGGTCTAACAGTGGCATAGCGGCCCACATGGCGCGCGCCGCCTTCAGACTGCCGTTCCCACGCCAGCGCAATCGTCTTGTCCGTCCACTGCTGGATTACGCCGCCTTCCGGTTTTGGCATCAACCGCACAGGACGCCCGGTGTTGAACAGTGCTGCGATGAGGGCCGTGTCATTATGCGGGCTGGCCGCATACGCCCCCCTGCCGATGATAATCAGATCGCTCAGGCGTCCTTCCCTGGCTACAATCGAGTCTATACTTCCAGTCAGATGCAGGAATTGCGCCGAGGCGTGATGCGCAAGCGCCTCAGGCGCATCAAGCGGGAAGACGGATTTGATGCGTTTCCGCAAATGACGCGACATATCGTTTTGCATTTGCAAGTGACTCCTCGTTTCTTTTTTCGGCAGCAATCATGATCGTGCTAACGGCCGAGATTTCTCCACCATACGCCGCAACATAGGCGCCAGGGTCAGGAGATATATGCAGCACACGGACACGCGCCAAATGAGATTGCGCCATTGTCATCGCGGTGTTCAGTGCTGTGAGCTCGTGTGGCACACCGCCAAAAATACAAAGAATGGATTCGATGCCGATAGCATGCCTCCCTTGTCCTGAAGCAGACTAGCAGCCTCATACGCATATGAGCTTTGATCTCAATCAAATATTTAGAGTTTCCGGGACGCTGGTTTTTGCAGCGTTGGCCATCGCCTGCATATATGCTGCTTATGTCTGTGCCTGCATGCCGGTTTTTTGTTATAGAGGCCTTCCGTCGCAATGGCGTAACTTTATGGGAGAAAGACGATGATGATGAATAACATGATGGTTGGATATGGTTTCAGTCACTGGCTGATGTTCGCGATAATGGCAGCCCTGATACTCTATCCAGTTGGCAGGATTCTGGGCCGTATTGGTCTGTCGCCATTCTGGTCAGTTGTGGCGATGATCCCGTTCCTCAATCTGGCCGGACTTTGGGTTCTCGCTTTCACCCGCTGGCCGCGCGGCGGCACAGGCAATATCCAATCAGACTGAACCAATAGGTTCAGTCTGATTGGAAAAAACGGTTCCCGATTTCAAATTCACAGTGCGGTTTCAAAACCAGAACCGGATACCGGCCACCAGCGAAGGGATATCGATATCCTCGCCATCGCGGCGCGCGATATCGGCGGTCTGGCCCAGTTTGCGCTCCCAGTTGACGCCAATATAGGGGGCGAATTCGCGCCGTAGTTCATATCGCAGGCGCAACCCCAACTCGATATCATTGACGCCGACGCCTATGCCGCGCGCTTTTGTATCTTGCGCCGACAGATTAACCTCAGCCGAGGGTTGCAGGATCAGCCGCTGGGTCAGCAGCAGTTCATATTCGGCTTTCAGGCGCGCAGACAGATCGCCTTCGTTACTCAGAAATGCCGCTGTGTCGATTTCAATATAATAGGGCGCCATTCCCTGAAGACCGAACACAGCAAAGCCGCGCTCCTGATCCGGCCTGGGATCGTAACGAAGCCCCGTCTGCACATCGAAAAAATCTGTCACCATATGCGAAAGCAGCAGCTGCACTTCGGCTTTTTCCGTTTTCCCTCCGGCAAGTTTTTCGCCTTCGGTTTTCAGCCACGCTTTGTTATAGTCGCCGCCAACCCAGCCCTGCGCCTCCCATTTCAGGCTGTTCCTGCCAGCATGGTTTCGGTATTCAAACTGGTCCGCCTGGAAGAAGCTGTGGTTCGGCTCATGTTCTTCCATTGCTGAAGCCTGTGTTGTCAGTATACAGAGTAATAGTGCAAGTCCGCTGATGCGCCTATTCATGGCCCATCTCCACATTGGCGGCCACCGGCCCCTCGACAATCACCTTGCGCATCATGCCCGTCATCATGTGATACAGCAGATGGCAATGGAAGGCCCATTCGCCCATGGCGTCAGCGGGAACATCCACGCTTAATGTCTGCCCGGGCGGCACATTGACCACATGTTTCAGCGGATTGAATTTTTTCTTGCCGGTGTCGAGTTGCATCCACATGCCATGCAGATGCATCGGGTGGCTCATCATGGTCTGGTTGACAAAGGTGAAGCGCACCCGTTCGCCATATTTCAGGCGGATGGGTTCGGCATCGGAAAATTTCACGCCGTCGATCGACCAGAAATAGCGCTGCATATTGCCGGTCAGCTTCATCTCAATTTCACGGTCCGGCGCGCGATATTCCGCATAGGGCTTCATGGCTTTCAGATCGCCATACACCAGAACCTTGCCGCCTTTGAGTGCAGCCTTTGGCGCGATACCGCTTTGCATGCCGGACATGTCTATGCTTTCCTCGTCCGCCATCGCCCCGTGATCCATCCCGGCCATGTCGCCATGATCCATTGCGGGCGCTGCAACCGCCTCTTTGTCCGCCGCAGGCCCATGATACATGCCGCCCATATCCATGCCCATATCCGCCATGGTCAATTGCGGGCGCGGGCGCAGCGCGGGGATTTCCCCGCTCATACCCTCACCTGGCGCAAGCGTTCCCCGCGCATAACCGCTGCGGTCCAGCGCCTCCGCAAAGATCGTGAAGGGTTTTTCCTCTTTTGGCTGAACAATTACATCATAGGTTTCGGCCACCGCGATGCGCAGTTCGTCAACGGGAACCGGCTGCACATTATTGCCATCGGCCTGCACCACGGTCATTTTCAGGCTTGGTATGCGCACATCGAAATAGCTCATGGCCGAGCCGTTGATAAGACGCAAGCGCACCCGTTCGCCCGCCTTGAACAGGCCGGTCCAGTTCTGCGCCGCGCTTTTGCCGTTGACCAGAAATGTGTAACCACTGACATCGGAAATATCCGTTGGGGTCATGCGCATCCGCCCCCAATCGGCGCGGTCTTTAACGGTTGCCGCCCATCCCTTTTCAGAAACATCCCTGAAAAAGGTTCCAACGGTGTGTTGCGCGTAATTATAATAATCGCTGTTTTTCTTCAGATGGCCCAGGATGGCTTCCGGCTTTTCATCGGTCCAGTCGGACAGCATCACCACATAGTCGCGGTCATATCTGAATGGTTCGCGCTTTGCTGGTGCAATCACCAGCGGGCCATAGACGCCGTCCTGTTCCTGTAGCCCGGAATGGCTGTGATACCAGTAGGTGCCGGACTGCTTGATCCTGAATTGATAAGTAAAGCTCTCGCCCGGTTTGATGCCGGGAAAGCTGATGCCCGGCACGCCGTCCTGGGTATAGGGCAGCAATATTCCATGCCAGTGCAGGGAGGTATCCGTGTCCATCCTGTTGGTCACATGGATGGTCACCTCCTCACCTTCGGTAAAACGCAACTCCGGCCCTGGAATTTGCCCATTGATCGCCATGGCCTGGCGCTCACGCCCGTTGAACCCGGCGCGCATTTCGTCAATGGTCAGGTCATAGGTTTCGGCGAACGCGACGGAACAAGTAATCAGTATAAAGAGTGTTGTAGGAAAAAACCAGAATTTGCGCATGATCATCCTCCTCATTTGAAAAAATCGATACGGCCCAACATACCGGACTCATAGTGTCCCGGCATATTGCAGGCGAATTCAATTTCCATAGCCCTGGTGAATTTCCATAGCAGTTCCTTGCTTTCACCTGGCGCCAAAAGAACCATATTGGGATCATCGTGACGCATGGGCTTGCCCGCCTTTGAAGGCATAACCATTTTAGAATGATCCATTTCACGCATCTCCATCATCTGCGCCATTTCCTTGCGGTGCTCCGTATGGGCGGCCAGGGTGCCGATGCTGAACTCGTGCTGCAATTCGCCGTTATTTTTCAGAACGAAGCGAACGGTTTCGCCCTGCTTCACCGAAATCGCGTCCGGCTCATAATAATTATCAGCCAGATTGACAGTGATGCTGCGGGTGGCGGATGCGGGTTTGCCGGGAGCGCCGAATTCGTAACTGTGACCGGCAGCGGCATGCGCCGGAATGGCAAGGCCGGAGACAGCGGCGCTGAGTGCTATTGCCAAGGAAAAAAAGATCGGATTCATGGTGTGTCCTTTGCATTGATAGAGGATCGGCCTGTCACGCGCATGGGCGCGGCGGTTAGGCCGGAATGTCTGGAAATGTTTAGCGGCCTGCGCGGATCAGGCGCGGCGCGGCGGATGAAACGGCGGCTCGCCGCGATGCACGATCGTGATGCGCGCCAATGCGGGCGCAACGCATTCTGTCACGCGCAAGCGCACCTGAGCCGGGGGACGCTCATTCATAATGACCGGCACACAGGCCTGCATACAGCAGGCCCCGTTGGCTTTTGCGTCATCTTGCGAATGATCAGGTGTTTGATGATGGGACGCTGCCGAATGGGTGTGCGCCGCGTCTATATTCATATGATCTGTATTCAAATGGGCCGCGGCCGGAGACGGCCCCATCAGGGCGCTCATCACCAGCGAAACGGTAAAGGCAATGATAATGCCTACAGACCACCGCACGGTATAACAGCCTCCTCACAACTTTGAAAAATGCCTTGTGTAATACCTAATGGTTGGAGGCGCTGATGGCAAGCACATGCGGGCGCACACTTCTCGATAATACCAAAAATGAGTTACAGCGGCGGGACAGCCGAAGAACATCAATCGCTTGATTTAGATCAACGGCCTGTGATGGTTAGGGAGCCACTGACAACCGCGAATGATTTCAGCCCGCAAATATATTTTACTTGCCTCCGGGTTTGCCTCCCATTTTCATGCCCACTGCGCCAGGCATTAACGGCATCAGCGCGTCGGCTTTTTGCTTCTGCTCCGGCGAAAGCGCCGCATACAGCGCCGTAGCGGCGGGCCGGATTTTTTTCATCATCTCCAGATGTTCGCTCAGCCGGGCTTCGCTATCGGTCAGCCGTTCAATCCAGGTGCGCGGTTTTGCGCCAGCATCGGGCGTCATCTGCATCCTGTCCTGATGCTGTTTGATCAGCGGCTTCAATTGCGCGGAATAGGCCGTCCAGACGGCGTCCTGCGCATCGGTAATTCCAAGCTCAGCTTTTAGAAAAGCAAAGAACCCTTCAGAATGCGTAATCATCATGCCCATCATGGGGTGGCGCATATCCCAGCCCATCATGCCTTGCGGGCCGGCCTGCATGCCCATCATCGGCATCATGCCTGTTATGCCGAAGCCCATGATCTGGTTCATCATCGGCATCATTGCACCCCCCATCATGGGCATCGTCATGCCTGGTGCCGCAGGGGCGCCGGCAGCGGGCGCATCCGCCGGGTGATGCGGGTCTGGCGCTGGCGCCTGCGCCATTGCGGGGCTTGCCAGCAGCAGGCCGAGCGCGGTTAAGGGAGCGAGGCTTCTGTGAAATAGACTGGTCATGGCGCTTTCTCCCTGTTTGATGGCCACAAGAGCACCCGCTCAGCGGCGTTGGCTATCCAAAACTGTGATTAACTCGTCGATCTTCTGCTTTCGCTCTTTAAGCGATCCGTTGTGAAAGGCGTGCGTGACGCAACTCTGCAAATGCTCGCGCAGCACTTCCTGTTCGACTTTATCGAGGGCGGCGCGCGCGGCATTGATCTGTGTCAAGATGTCGATGCAATAGCGGTCTTCCTCAACCATATTGCGCACGCCGCGCACCTGCCCCTCGATCCGGGCGAGGCGGTTCAGACTGCTCTTTTTAGTTTTCATATCCATGCTTGAATGATACCCTATATGGGTATATATAGCAAGTGGGTCGTTATTCGAATTTGTACGATAGCCCAGTAAAATTCCGGGGGATTTGATTTGGCTCAAGATCCCTGCGTGTAAGTTGGCGTCAAATCACGCAACTGACGATGAGATGGCATAAGGAGCGCTGCAATGACCGGTCATGCTCACCTGCATGCACATATTGGGGACGCCGCTGGCATGGCCCCCGGCGACATGGCCAAAGACCCGATCTGCGGCATGATGGTCAAAAAGGCGGGGGCGCTGGCGGCCCGCCTGACGTCAGAGCGCGCCGCACGGACATATTATTTTTGCAGTTCCGGCTGCAAAAGCACATTTGAAGACCCGGAGCGTGAACTGAAATCCATGCGCACGCGCGTCACCATCGCGCTGACAGGCGTACTGGCGCTGGCCATGTTGCGCGCGGGCGCATTCATCGCCCTTGCTACGGGCGCCACCATTGTAAGCTGGGCGCCGATCCCGGCGTTGCCCTGGTTCACCTGGGGGGTGTGGCTGTTCATTCTGGTGACGCCGGTGCAATTTATCGGCGGCTGGGGCTTTTACAAAGGCGCATGGGCGGCGCTGCGCTCCGGTTCCATCAACATGGATTTCCTGATCGCGCTTGGCACCAGCGTCGCCTATTTCTTCAGTGTCGCGGTGGTGTTCTTCCCCGATGCGCTTCCCGTGAAAGTGGATGAGCGGGAAGTTTATTTCGAGGTCTCCGCCGTCATCATCGCCTTTGTGCTGCTTGGTAAATATATGGAGGAGATCATCAAGAAACGCTCGTCTGCGGCGGTGCGCAAGCTGATGGATTTGCGGCCCGCCGTCGCGCATGTAGTGCGCGATGGGCGGGAGGAGGAAATTCCCGCCGAGGCGATCATGGCCGGGGAAATTGTTGTGGTGCGACCGGGCGAGCGCATACCAACCGACGGCGATGTGCTGGAGGGCGCCTCAAGCGTGGATGAATCCATGCTGACCGGCGAATCCATGCCTGTGGAAAAAACCCCCGGCGCCAAGCTGATTGGCGGCACGTTGAACCGCAGCGGCATGCTGCGGTTCACGGCGACGCGCATCGGCAAGGACACAGCGTTGGCGCAAATCATCAGGCTGGTGGAAGAGGCGCAGACCAGCACTGCGCAGGTGCAACGCCTAGCCGATCAGGTCACCGGCTATTTCGTGCCCGCGGTGGTGGGGGTTGCCTTTCTGGCGTTTTTTGGCTGGTGGCTGGCGGGAGATTTTCCGCAGGCTTTGCTATCTTTCATTGCAGTGCTGATCATTTCGTGCCCGTGCGCGCTTGGGGTGGCGACGCCCGCGGCACTCATGGTCGGCGTTGGCAAGGGCGCCGAAGCCGGCATCCTGATCCGGGGTGCGGAAGTGCTGGAACGCGCGCGCAACCTGAATGTGATCGTATTCGACAAGACCGGAACCCTGACACGGGGCGAACCGGAAATTACCGACATTGTGCCGTTTGGCGGGCAGACGGAAGCCGATATATTGCGGCTGGCTGCGGCCGTGGAGGTGGGATCAGAGCATCCGCTGGGTGAAGCAATTGTGCGCGCGGCGCAAATGCGCAGCCTGGCGCTGCCTGGCGTCAGCGCCTTTACCAGCATTGCGGGACACGGCATTTCCGGAACGGTAGAGGGGCAACCGGTGCTGCTTGGCAACCGGCGCTTACTGTTACAGGAGAAAGTCAGCATCGAAAATGCCGAGCGGGATATGACCCGGCTGGAACGCGAAGGCAAGACCGCCATGCTGGTGGCGGCCAACGGCGCGCTGATTGGCGTCATCGCGGTTGCCGACACCATCAAACCCGAGGCGAAACAGGCGGTGGCGGCGTTGCGCCGCGAAGGCATCGCGGTCATCATGCTGACCGGCGACAATGAACGCACGGCGCAGGCGATTGGCCGCGAACTTGGCATTGAGCGGATCATCGCCGAGGTGCTGCCCGGCGACAAGGCGAAAATCATCAAGCAGCTACAGGCGCAAAACAAAATGGTGGCGATGGTGGGCGATGGCGTCAATGACGCGCCGGCGCTGGCCACCGCCGATATCGGCATTGCCATCGGTTCGGGCTCCGACGTGGCCAAGGAAACCGGCGGCATCATCCTGATCAAGAATGACGTGCGCGAAGTCGTGCTGGCGATCCGGTTGTCGCGCCTGACCTTGCGCAAGATCAAGCAAAACCTGTTCTGGGCCTTCATCTATAACGCGATTGGCATTCCGGTTGCGGCGCTGGGCTATCTGAACCCGATCATCGCGGCGGCGGCCATGGCGCTCAGTTCTCTGTCAGTAATAGTCAACTCGGCAATGCTCAAACGGGTAAGGCTGTCATTATGACAAACCTCCGTTTTCTTGGCGGCGTGGGAACGGTCACCGGATCGAAATATTTGCTCGAAGCTGGCGGGCGCAAAATCCTGATCGATTGCGGATTGTTCCAGGGGCTCAAGCAATTGCGGCTGCGCAACTGGGCCCGGTTTCCCGTTGACCCCGCCCGGATCGACGCGGTGATTTTGACCCACGCGCATCTTGATCATTCGGGCTATCTGCCGCTGCTTGTCAAAAACGGCTTCCGGGGGCCGGTTTATTGCACGGTGGGCACCCGGGATCTGTGCGAAATCCTGCTGCCTGATAGCGGGTTTCTGCAAGAACGTGACGCCGAGTTCGCCAACCGGCATGGCTTCTCCAGGCACAAACCGGCATTTCCTCTGTACACGGAAAAAGACGCCTGGACTTGTCTTGAACGGATCGCACCCAAAAACTTTAATGAACGCTTTGAGGTTGCCCCGGAGATACATGTCCAGTTTCACCGGGCGGGGCATATTCTCGGCGCATCGATTGCGGAAATCACCATGGGAAAAACCAGGCTGGTGTTTTCCGGCGATCTTGGGAGATCGGGCGACCCGGTCATGCATGATCCCGCGCCCATGCGGCGGGCGGACTATCTGGTGGTTGAATCAACCTATGGCGACCGGTCGCATGAGCCGTCCGATCCGCAGGATGCGCTGGCGCAGGTGATCACCCGCACCGCGCAGCGCGGCGGCGTGGTGCTGATCCCGGCCTTCGCCGTGGGGCGCGCGCAGATGCTTTTGTACCATCTGGACCAGCTCAAGCGCGCGGGGCGCATTCCTGACCTGCCGGTCTATCTCGATAGCCCGATGGCGGTGAACGCCAGCGACGTATTTTGCGAGCGTTTTGATGATCACCGGTTAACGCAGGAACAGTGCCGCAGGGTCTGTGACGTGGCGCATTATGTGCGGGATGCGGAAGAGTCAAAAAAACTTGATCGCGACAAAATGCCAAAGGTTATTCTGTCCGCCAGCGGCATGGCGACGGGGGGCCGTGTGCTGCACCACCTCAAGGCTTTTGCGCCCGATGCGCGCAACACGATCCTGTTTGCGGGCTATCAGGCGGCGGGAACCAGGGGGGCCGCCATGGTGGCGGGCGCCGAGGCTGTCAAGATTCATGGCGGCTATGTGCCCGTGAAGGCCGAGGTGGACAATCTGAGAATGCTTTCAGCCCATGCCGACCGCACGGAAATCCTGGCCTGGCTCAGGCATTTCGAGAAACCGCCACGCATGACATTCATTACGCATGGCGAACCGGTAGCGTCCGATGCGCTGCGGCTGGCGATTGAGGAACAACTCAAATGGACAACGCATGTGCCCGAGCATATGGAGCGCGTCAATCTGGAGGAAGCATGAGTTTGCAAGCGCCTCATAACGAAGATGCGCAGTCAGCCACGTTGCGCCCGCGGCGGCTTGGTATCGACACCCACCAGGAGCTTGTCGTCTATATGCGGGCCGATTGCCATATCTGCCGCTCGGAAGGTTTCACCGCTCAGGCCCGCATCCAAATATCCGCCAACGGGAACAGCATTATTGCAACGCTGTGTACGGTTACAGGCGATCTGCTTGAGCATGGCGAAGCGGGCCTGTCCGAAAGCGCGTGGCGGCTGCTTGGCGCAGCAGAGGGCGGCGCGATATCGTTCGCCCATCCGCCGCTGGTTGAATCGCTAAGCCTGATGCGCGGCAAAATCTACGGGCAACGCCTTACGACGCGCTCGGCGCAACAGATTATCGAGGACATTGTCGCTGGCCGCTATGCGGACGTGCATTTGTCCGCCTTCATCACCGCCTGTTCAGGCCGCGCCCTTGATCGCAACGAGATGGTGGCCCTGACCAAAGCGATGGTGACAACGGGCAGCCAGCTGGATTGGGGACGCCAGCCGATTGCCGACAAACACTGTATCGGCGGCCTGCCCGGCAACCGCACGACACCCATTGTCGTGGCCATCGCCGCAGCCTGCGGATTGATAATTCCAAAAACCTCCTCACGGGCGATCACCTCTCCGGCGGGGACCGCGGACACCATGGAGACACTCACCACCGTCGATCTGGATGTGCCCGCCATGCGCCGCGTGGTTGAACAGGAAGGCGGATGTATCGTCTGGGGCGGGGCGGTCGATCTTAGCCCCGCAGATGATCTTTTGATCCGGGTGGAGCGCCTGCTTGATCTGGATAGTGAAGGCCAGATGGTGGCTTCTGTGCTGTCCAAAAAAATCTCTGCGGGCGCCACCCATGTCGTGCTTGATCTGCCGGTCGGGCCAACGGCAAAACTCAGAAGCCCAACGGACGCGCATCATCTGACGAGTGCGCTGCGCAGTGTCGCCGGAGCCATGGGCCTGCAAGTGCGCGTAATACTGACAGACGGAACGCAGCCGGTTGGCCGCGGCATCGGCCCCGCCCTTGAGGCGCATGACGTTCTGGCGGTGCTGCGCAATGATCCGTCCGCGCCCCTGGATTTACGCGAACGCGCGGTGCATCTGGCCGCAAGCCTGCTGGAGCTGGTGCTGCAATATTCCACCCGGGATGCGCTGGCTAAAGCCCGCGCGGCATTGGATGAGGGCGGCGCATGGCGCAAGTTCGAGGCGATCTGCCAGGCACAGGGCGGGCTGCGCGAACCGCCAGTGGCGGCCCATATGCACCCGGTGCTGGCGGCGCATTCGGGCAAGGTGGTGAACATTGATAATCGCGTGCTGGCGAAAATCGCCAAGCTGGCAGGTGCGCCCGGCGCGAAAGCGGCAGGGCTGGAATTTCACGCACCGCTTGGCGCGCAAGTGGAAAAAGGCATGCCGCTCTATACGGTGCACGCGGAATCAAAGGGCGAGCTTGCCTATGCGCTGGACTATGTCGCCAGCCATCCCGGCGTCATCAAGCTGGAGGCCGACGCATGAAGCCGCTGCTGCTGGCGTTGCCCGGAAATGAGGGGATTGGCGTAACTTTGGCGGCGGCGCTGGCGGCGGAATATGCCGTTCCTGAAATCCGCCAATTTCCTGATGGCGAAACCTATCTGCGTCTTAATGCAGATATAAAGGCGCGTGACGTCATTCTGGCATGCAGCCTCGATAAGCCAGACCCGAAATTTCTGCCCCTGATCTTTACCGCCGATGCCGCGAAGGATTTGGGCGCGCGTTCGGTGGGCCTGATCTGCCCCTATCTTGCCTATATGCGTCAGGATACAAGATTCAAAACCGGCGAAGGGATTACGTCCGCCTATTTCGCCCGGGCGCTTGGCCAGCATTTTGATTGGCTGGTCACCATGGACCCGCATCTGCACCGCCGCAAAAGCCTGTCGGAAATATATACGATACCGGCCCAGACTGTGCATGCGGGCACAGCCATCGCCGACTGGGTGCGCAATAACGTAACGGCGCCGCTGATTATCGGGCCTGACAGCGAGAGCGCGCAGTGGGTGGAAGCAGTCGCACGCGAAGCTGATGCCCCCTATATCGTGCTGGAAAAACATCGCCATGGTGACCACGAGGTGGAGGTCTCGGCGCCCGATTTGCATCTCTGGCGCGACCGCACGCCGGTGCTGGTGGATGATATTATCTCGACTGCGCAGACATTGATTGAATCAGTTCACTCACTGCAAGCGGCTGGAACATCAAACATTATTGCCGTGGGCATCCATGGCCTGTTTGCCGGTAAGGCCTATGACGAACTGCGTGCGTCGGGCGTCCGGAAAATCGTGACCTGCAATACTGTTGCGCATCCCAGCAACGCCATTGATGTCACGGCTTTTCTAGCGGGCGCGGCAAGGGAGTTATTGAGAGCACAGAAAAGATGATGGTTGATTTGGGTCAAGGGGAGAGATTTTTGACCAGGTTTTAGAATAGCGCAATTGGCGCCTTGAACGATGGGCGTTCAAATGCCGCAGACACGGGGGCTGACATGAAAATATACTTGAAACCTTATCTCTTATTGTTTGGCCTTGTCCTGTTCACGCCCGTTGCAGATTATGCCGTGGGCCAGACTCCCGCGCTGGAGCACAGCAAAAAAATGCATGCCATGCAGGAAGACATGCACCAGATGGAAAAGGATCTTGAGGCGCACCGGGCCATGCGGCATTGCATGCCGGAGATGAAAGCGCACTGTCAGGAAATCGCGGATCTGGAATATATGGAAAAGCGCATGAAGCTGATGCGCACTTACATGCAATATTGCTCGGTAGACGAAAATGATTGCCGCATGCCGGAAATGACTGGCGAGATGAAGGCGCTGCGTGAAAAAATGGACGCCCTCAGCCTTGAAATGATGCCGCCCGGCGGGTTGCAAAACAGTATCCGGGAGACACCCCATGCCCCGGAAAAATGATCCCGCACATGATAAGGGCGGAAGCTGGCTGTTTTCGCGCGCCGGAATCGCAACGCTGGTGGCGCTGCCGGTCCTGGGATTGCTGATTTTCACCGGTCATGGGTTGCATGTGCTTGGATGGCTGCCTTACCTGCTGATCCTGGCCTGTCCGCTGATGCATTTTTTCATGCATGGCCAACATGGCGGACATAACCACAAGGAGGAGCGCTAGCCGTGGACCATGCACAGGACGTTCCCGCCTATGGATTATGGGGGCTGGCGATTTTAAATTCGGTGATTTTCATCGGCTTCGCATTCAGTTTCTTCAAACCGAAAACCACAACCGACTGGCGTTCATTCGGCGCTTTCAGTTCTTTTCTGGTTGCGCTGTTTGTGGAGATGTACGGATTTCCGCTGACGATCTATGTGTTTTCCGGCTGGCTGCAATCGCGCTATCCGGAGGTTAACTGGTTATCGCATGACGCCGGGCATTTGCTTGAGGAACTGTTCGGCTGGAGGGCCAACCCGCATTTCGGGCCTTTCCACATTCTCAGCTTCGTGTTTATCGGCGGCGGGTTTATGCTGATCTCTGCGGGGTGGAAGGTGCTGTACGAGGCGCAGCGCCACCATGCGCTCGCAACAACGGGTATCTATGCGCGTATCCGGCATCCGCAATATGTGGGCTTTATCGCCATTATGTTCGGCTTCCTGCTGCAATGGCCAACCCTGCTCACGCTCGCGATGTTTCCGGTGCTCACTTTCATGTATCTGCGCCTGGCGCGGATCGAGGAGCGCAATGCGCTTGCCGGGTTCGGAGACGCCTATCGGCGCTACATGCAGGATGTGCCGGGCTTCATTCCACGGTTTGGCGGCCCGAAAAGCAAACGAGCCTAAGGGCGTATAAGAAGAGACGCATGTAAATAAAACGCACGCGTCGCAAAAGCGGACAAGAATTGATGAGCGATACCATCTACACGGCACAAAGGCTGAGCAAAATCTATGGGTCCGGCGCGGCGGAGGTGCTGGCGCTGCATGATGTGGACCTGGAGATCACGGCGGGTGAGGTGGTCGTGTTGCTCGGGCCATCGGGCAGCGGCAAATCGACGCTGCTGAACATTCTGGGCGGCATTGATCATGCCACGCGCGGAAGTCTGTTTTTCAGGGATATTGAGCTGAGCGCGCTGGATGAACGCAGGCTGACGGATTACCGCCGCAAACATGTGGGCTTTGTGTTTCAGTTCTACAATCTGATCCCCAGCCTGACGGCCTATGAGAATGTGGCGCTGGTCACCGAGATCGCCGATAATCCGATGCGCCCGGACGAGGCGCTGGCGCATGTCGGTCTGGAAGACCGGATGCATCACTTCCCGGCCCAGCTTTCCGGCGGCGAGCAGCAGCGCGTCGCCATTGCGCGCGCCATCGCCAAGCGGCCGGAGGTGCTGCTGTGCGACGAACCGACCGGCGCGCTGGATTCCAAAACCGGCATCCAGGTGATCGAGGCGCTGCTGGACATAAATGCGAAACTGGGCGCCACCGTGCTGATCATCACGCATAACGCCATTATTCAGGATGTTGCGCATCGGGTCTTGTTCTTCGCGGATGGCCGGATATCCAAAACACATAAGAACGAAACGCGCCGTGCCGCCGCCTCGCTGGACTGGTAAGTCCTGTGCGCGCGCTCGATATTAAATTGTTCCGGGATCTTTGGCGGCTCTGGGCCCAGGTGCTGGCCATCGCGCTGGTGATTGCCGGTGGCGTGGCCTCGCTGGTGATGGCGGTCGGTTCCTACCGCTCGCTCGACGAAACCCGCACTGCCTATTATGAGCGCCATCAGTTTGCCGATGTGTTCGCCAATGTGCGCCGCGCGCCGAAAATGCTGGCGGCCCGAATTGCGGAAATTCCTGGCGTTGGCGCCGTGGATACGCGCATTGTCAAATTTGCGCTGCTCGATATTCCAAACTTTAGCCAGCCCGCCACCGGGCAAATCGTTTCATTGCCCGAAAGCGGTCAGCCTGCGCTCAACCATCTGTATGTCCGGCTGGGCAGATTGCCCGAACCCGGCAATCTCGAAGAAGTCGCCATCAACGAAAACTTCGCCAATGCGCATGCCTTCAGACCGGGGTCACGCTTTTCGGCACTATTGAATGGCCGCAAACGCGAGCTTGTCGTGACCGGGGTGGTTCTTTCACCCGAATTCATTTATGCGATCGGACCGGGCGACATGATGGTGCCGGATGACCGCCGTTTTGGAATTATCTGGATGTCTGAGCGGGCGCTGGCCAATGTGTATGATCTTGAAGACGCCTTTTCCTCGGTCACACTGAAGCTGTCGCGCGACGCCTCCGAACCAGAGGTAATTGACCGCCTTGACGCGGTGCTCGACCGTTACGGCGGACGCGCGGCCTATGGCCGCAAGAATCAGGCCTCGCATGAGTTTCTGGATCACGAGCTGGACATGCTCAATAATATGAGCCGCACTCTGCCGCCGATTTTTCTTCTGGTTGCGGCGTTCCTGGTCAATCTCACACTTAGCCGTCTGGTGGCGCTGGAACGCGAACAGATCGGGCTGTTAAAAGCGGTGGGGTATGGCAGTTTTGCCATCGCGTCGCACTATATCAAATTTGTCATCGTCATTGTCCTGATCGGTGTGGCTATTGGCGGTGTGGCCGGCGCGTGGCTTGGCATTTTGGTCACAAAACTGTTCGGCGATTTTTTCCGTTTTCCGTTTCTGGTGTTTATTCAGAACCCTGATCTCTATGTCATGGCTGGCGCATTGAGTCTCGCTGCCGCCATCCTTGGCGCCGTCCGGGTGCTGCGCGACGTTGTGAGGCTGGCGCCCGCCGTTGCCATGCAGCCGCCGGCGCCTCCGGTGTTCCGGCACTTTTTACCCGCACGGTTTGCGCTGGGCAGGTTTGTGTCGCAACCGGTCATGATGATGCTGCGCAATATTGGACATCATCCGTTCCGGGCGGGCTTCACGATGCTGGGCATGGCCATGGCGACAGCGATTCTCGTCGTATCGCTGTTCTTCGGAGACACCATGGAAAAATTGATCGATGTGACATTTTTCATGGCCGACAGGCAGGACGCGACGGTGAGCTTCATTGAGAGGCGTCCGCTAAATGTGGTCAATCAGGTGGCGCGGCTGCCCGGCGTTCTGGCCGTCGAGCCGTATCGTCAGGTTGCCGCGCGCATTCGCTTTGGCAATATCGAACGCCGGATGATGATCAGCGGCAGGCCGCCTGATTCTGATCTCAGCCGGATCATTGATGTTGATCTGCGGGTTGTCGCACTGCCGGAAACGGGCCTCGCAATCTCGAACATGCTGGGGCAAGTGCTTGGGGTGAATGTCGGCGATAGTGTAGAGATTGATCTGCTGGAGGAACGGCGCCGGACCGTGTCCTTGCCAATCGTCGCAAAGGTCGAAGATTATTTCGGAATCAGGGGCATGATGGACGCTGGCGCCCTGTCGCGCCTGATGCGGGAGGCGCCTGCGGTGGACAGCGTCCAGATCAGTTTCGATGAGAACCTGCGCGGACCTCTGTTCGATGCGCTGAAAGCCATGCCGGTGGTCAGCGGCATGGCTTTGCAACGGGTTTCACTGGCGAATTTTCGCGAGACGCTGGCCCTGCTTATCACTTCGATGGCGGGCATCTATACCGGGCTTGCCGCCACCATCGCCTTCGGGGTGGTCTATAATGGCGCACGCATATCGCTTTCGGAGCATGCGCGCGAATTGGCCACCTTGCGTGTCATCGGCTTCGGGCGCGGCGAAGTATTGCGCATCCTGCTGCTCGAACTGGGGCTGCTGACACTGATCGCGCAGCCGCCGGGATGGGCCATCGGCTATGGCCTGGCCTGGATCATGCGGACCAATCTGGCGGGCGAACTGATGCGGGTGCCATTGACGGTCAGCAATCTTACCTATGTGCTGGCCAGCGCGATTGTGATTGCCGCCGCAGCACTTTCCGCTCTTGTCATGCGCCAGCGCGTCAACCGGCTGGACCTTGTTAGCGTTCTCAAAACACGGGATTAAACTATGCGCACTATATGGATTAAACGGTCACTCGGCGTCTTAAGTTTGGGGCTGGCAATCGCAGGCATTGTCTGGTTTGCGTGGCCGCGGCCCATTCCGGTTGATATTGCACTGGTCACGAAAGGCGCGATGGAAGTGACCGCCGATGACGAGGCAAAGACCAGCGTGCGCGAAATCTATACCGTCTCCGCGCCGGTTTCCGGAAAGCTTCTGAGGACGGCGCGCGATGCCGGGGATCAGGTGATTGCGGACGAGACGGTCGTGGCGGTGATGCAGCCGGTGACCCCGGCGTTTCACGACGCCAGCACGCACGAGCAATTGCTGGCGGCGGCGGCCGCCGCCGGTGCGGCTGAAAAACTGGCCGAGGCCGAGGTGCGCAGAATTGCAGCCGCGCTCGACTTTGCCCGCAAGGAACTTGATAGAGCGCAAGAGTTAGCGCGCACCGATACGATTGCGGTAAGAACGCTGGACAAGGCCAGGTTCGACGCCGAGGCCAATGCGGCGGCGCTGGCCAGCGCAAAGGCGCAGCTTGATGTCCGGCGCAGCGAACGCGCCAGTGTTGCGGCACGGCTGATCGACCCATCCAGCGTTCCCGCGCAATCAGATGCCGCATGCTGTATCCAGATTCGTTCCCCGGTGGCGGGCCGCGTGCTCAGAATCCTTCAGGAGAGCGAAACCATCGTGCAGGCGGGCGCGCCCCTGATTGAGATCGGCGATCCGCGCGATCTTGAAGTGGTTGCGGAACTGCTATCAACCGACGCCGTTCAGATCAAAACCGGCTCATCCGTGCGCATTGACGGCTGGGGCGGCTCGCCGGTCCAGGGCCGTGTGACCCGTGTCGATCCGGCGGGCTTTGTCAAGATTTCCGCGCTGGGCATTGAGGAGCAGCGCGTGCGCACATGGATCGATTTCACCGATCCGCCGGAAGCGTGGGCGCAGTTGGGGCATGACTACCGCGTCATCGTGCACGTCATAATTTGGCAGGCCGATGATGTACTGACGGCGCCAGCCGGTGCGTTTTTCCGCAAGGGAAATGACTGGGCGGTGTTCACCATCCGCGATGGCCGCGCGCGCACCGCCCTCGTCACGCTGGGGCAACGCAACAACCAGACCGCACAGATAGTGTCGGGCCTTTCCGAAGGCGACAAAGTCGTGCTGCACCCCAGCGACCGGATAAGTGATGGCGTTGCGGTCGCGCAACGCGAGGTGGAATAATGGCGCATAGAGACGGTCAGGCGCAAATCATGAGAAACCCATTATGACGGAGCTTTCCGCGCAAGAAGAACTAACCGCCATCGACGCCTATTGGCGCGCGGCGAATTATTTGTCCGTCGGGCAGATTTATCTCCTGGATAACCCGCTGCTGCGCCAGCCGTTGACGCTGGAACATATCAAGCCGCGCCTGCTGGGGCACTGGGGAACTGTACCGGGATTGAACTTTATTTACGCGCATCTGAACCGGATCATCCGGCGCGATGATCTGGACATGATTTATGTGACCGGTCCAGGGCATGGCGCGCCGGGCATTCTGGCCAATGTCTATCTTGAAGGAACCTATAGCGAATTCTATCCGGAAATCTCGCAGGACGATGAAGGTCTGCGCAAGTTTTTCCGGCAGTTTTCATTTCCCGGCGGCATTCCAAGCCACACCGCGCCCGAAACGCCGGGATCGATCCATGAGGGGGGCGAATTGGGCTATGCCCTCTCGCATGCCTATGGGGCGGCGTTCGATAATCCCGATCTGATCGTGGCCTGTGTGGTGGGGGATGGCGAAGCCGAAACCGGGCCGCTCGCCACCGCGTGGCACTCCAATAAATTCCTCAACCCGGCGCGCGACGGCGCGGTGCTGCCGATCCTGCATCTTAATGGCTACAAGATCGCCAATCCCACGGTGCTTGCCCGCATCCCGCAGGCGGAACTGGAGAGTCTGTTTATTGGTTACGGTTATACACCCTATGTGATCGAAGGCAGTGATCCGGCGGTGATGCACCGGCAAATGGCCGGGGTCATGGATAAAGTCTTTGCACAGATCAAAGCTATCCAGCATGACGCGCGCGTCAACGGCATGCGGGAGCGGCCGCGCTGGCCGATGATCATTCTGCTCACCCCCAAGGGATGGACCGGCCCCAAATTGGTGGATGGCTTGAAGTCCGAGGGAACCTGGCGTTCGCACCAGGTGCCAATCGCGGACCTGGCAAGCAAGCCGGAGCATGTTGCATTGCTTGAAAAGTGGATGCGAAGCTATCGTCCGCAAGAACTGTTTGACGAAACCGGCCGTTTGCGGCCTGCCCTTGCGGCGCTGGCGCCAAAGGGTGCGCGGCGCATGGGCGCCAACCCGCACGCCAATGGCGGCCTGTTGCTGAAAAGCCTGAACCTGCCGGAGTTTCGCAATTATGCGGTTGAGGTACGGACGCCGGGCGGCGCAGAGGTGGAATCTACCCGGGTCATGGGCAATTTTCTGCGCGACACAATGAAGGAAAATCTTTCAACGCAGAACTTTCGGATCTTTGGCCCCGATGAGACGGCATCGAACCGGCTGGGCGCGCTGTTCGAGGTGACGGATCGCGCCTGGTTCGGTGAACGCGATGCCGAAGATGATCATCTGGGGCCCGACGGCCGCGTGATGGAAATATTAAGCGAGCATACCTGCCAGGGCTGGCTGGAAGGTTATCTGCTGACCGGACGGCACGGGCTGTTTTCCACCTATGAAGCGTTTGTGCATATTGTCGACTCGATGTTCAACCAGCACGCCAAATGGCTGAAGGTGAGCAGCGCGAGCATTGCCTGGCGCCGCCCCATCGCGTCGCTGAATTATCTGCTGACCTCGCATGTATGGCGCCAGGACCATAACGGCTTCAGCCATCAGGATCCGGGCTTTATCGATCATGTGGTGAACAAATCCGCCGATGTGGTGCGGGTATATTTCCCGCCCG
>CAYGDL010000021.1:0-25212 GCA_964348545.1 uncultured Alphaproteobacteria bacterium
ATCAATGTCATCGCGCCTCCCAGTATAATGCGCGTGGTAATGGTGTCCCCCAACAGGGTCACCCCGAAAACCACCCCCCATACCGGTGACAATAATGTAAGCGGCGCGGTTTGTGTCACCTCATAACGCTGTAACAGATAATACATGCCCGCATGGCCGATCAGGCTTGTTCCCACAACCGTATACAGCACGCCGCCCCATCCGGCCCAGCTTGCGTTCACCATGGCGTCGATGTGGCCGCTCTCCATCAGCAATGACAAGGGCGCCAACACCGGCCAGCTTAACAGCGCGATCCAGGCCTGAAGTTCAAACACGCCAACGCCTTCCAGGCGGCGCATATAAATCATCGCGAGCGATCCCACCAGCGCCGCAAGAATAACCAGAATCAGGCCATTCAGATATTGGAACACCACCGGATCAAAGCCAATAATCATCACGCCGATAAACGAGGTGGAAATACCGGCCCAGCGTTTCCAGTGGACTTTCTCGTTCAGAAAGATGATCGACATGATGGTGGCGAACGGTACGCCCAACTGGCCCGCAATGGCGACCGTTGAGACATCATGGGCCGCAGCCAGCCCCATATAGAAGATCGCAAAATGCACCCCGCCCATGGTCAGCGAGATAATGACGATGGACAACATCTGGCCGCGATGAAGCTTCAGCCAGGGCAGCAAAATCAAGCTCAGCAGGAAAAACCGCAGGCCGGTAAACAGGATCGGCGGCAGCTCAGTCACGCCCGCCTTGCCGGCGACGTAATTGAACCCCCACACCAATGTAATAAACAGGATCAGGGCAAGGTGCGGAGGAGACATAAGATGGTTCTAATTGATGCCTCTTTGTTTGGCAACCTTGTCATAAGCGTCATTGATGGTGGCGATTTTCGCATTGGCCACCATGACGAATTCTTCCGGCAGGCCCTGGGCGATCAGCAGATCAGGATGATTTTCACGCACCAGGCGGCGATATGCCTGTTTCAGCACAATATCGGTCACATCATGGGAAACACCCAAAATGGCATAGGGATCGGCTGCATCCGCCCCGACATGCCCGGCTTTTATGCGGGACCAATCCGCCTGCTTAAAGCCAAAGATAGTGGCGACGGAATACAAAAACTCCTCTTCTTTCGGATGAAACACATTGTCCGCCTTGGCGATAAAAAACAGCCCGTCCAGCAGATCTTCGAGAACACGCGGTTTCGAACGAAACATTCCCGCTATCTGGCGGGCATATTGCTCATATCCGGCCACATCCTTCCGGGCCAGATCGAATATCCGCGCAACATTGGCGATTTCATCCGGCGGCACATCAAAAACCTGCTTGAAGGCATCCACCTCTTCGCGCGAAACGAAGCCATCCGCCTTGGCCATCTTCGCGCAAAGCGCAATGACGCCAATGGTGAAGGCAATGCGGTTGGTATCGCCCCGCGTATCAAAGGGATTAGGCGACGGCGCATTATCCTCCCGGTCCAGCGCGTAATGACCGGCCACCATACCCAGCAAAACGCCGAGCGGCCCCCCCAGGGCCAACCCAGCCGCAGCGCCAAAAAATTTACCCCATTTCGACATTGCAATACCTTTCCACACCCGCAGTATGGTCAAATAATAGCTTATGCAACATCATTTGTTTTAAGGGGCCGAGGGTTCAGACAGGCGCTTTTAACAGTAATTCCATCTTTTGCGCGAACCATACCCGCTGCTGTTCTGTTAAATCAAATTCTGCGGCTATTCCTTTTGGCAGGCGGCGCACAACGTGCGCATCAAGCGCGCCAATTTCGTCTATAGCGATTTCAATTCGCGCACCCTCGCGCAGCACAACGCTACAGCGCAACAAGGCGCCGCTCAGCGATATATCCAGCAGATCCGCTGAAAAACATTCGCCATTTATCTTCAGCGTGACGCGCAGGGCTAATGCGCATCGCTGGTGCTGCCGGTGTTCGGAAACGCTCAATCGCAAATGACGGCTATTATCCTGCGTGCGGCGGCGCGCGCCAATTTCACCGCCTAACCATGCCGCGCTCATTTTTCTCTCCCCATCCATTCCTGATACAGGCTATCCGCCTATTTGTTAAAATACTGCTTAGATATTCGCAGGGTGTCTTTGTAGCCGCCAAAATTGACCAAAATGTGGTGCGATTATGGTGAAAAAACCACTAATGACATGCATGCATTGCGCCGCTTCAGTCTGGCCTGCTAGCCTCTGCCTAGCGTGTAATTCAGATTTGACGCCAGCCAACGCTCAATCTCCGGCACGGACATGCCCTTGCGCTGGGCATAATCTGCAACCTGATCCGGATCGATACGCCCGACGCCAAAATAGCGGCAGTCGGGGTGGCTGAAATAATAGCCGCTGACCGAGGCTGCTGGCCACATGGCGAAATTTTCGGTCAGAGTGATGCCGGTATTTTTCTCTGCGCTTAATAGATCGAACAATACCCGCTTTTCCGTGTGATCCGGACAGGCCGGATAGCCGGGCGCAGGACGGATGCCGCGATAGGCCTCGGCAATGAAGGCCGCATTGTCCAGCGCCTCGTCGGGCGCATATCCCCAGTAAGTCTTGCGCACCTGGGCGTGCAGATGTTCGGCAAAGGCCTCGGCAAAACGGTCCGCCAGCGCCTTGACCATGATGGAGGAATAATCATCCTGCGCCACCTGAAAATCGACTGCTATTTTCTCAACCCCGTGCCCCGCTGTCACTGCGAAACCGCCAAAATAATCCGGGATGCCGGTTTCCTTGGGCGCGATGAAGTCCGCCAGAGAAAAATTCTCTTTGCCTTCGCCACGATGCATTTGCTGGCGCAGACAGTGTATGACCGCGAGACGCTGCTTACGGGTATCATCCGTATACAGTTCAATATCATCACCAACAGTGTTAGCGGGCCAGAAACCAATCACAGCGCGCGGGTGAATCCAGCGTTCCTCGATGATGCGTTTCAGCATGAACTGGGCGTCGTCAAACAGGTTTTGCGCGGCCTCGCCAACTTTGGCGTCTTTCAAAATCAACGGATAACTTCCGACAAGTTCCCACGACTGGAAGAACGGCGTCCAGTCAATACAGGCGGCCAGTTCTGCCAAATCATAATCCTCGAATGTTTTTAAGCCCAGAAACGACGGACGCGGCGGGGTGTAGCCCTGCCATTGCAGCGCAACGCGGTTTGCACGCGCCTCGCTCAATGTCGCGCGCCGTCCTTCACGGCCACTGCCACGCGCATGCCTGCTGGCAATTTCCGAATATTCCAGACGCAGTGCGGCGACATTCCCCTCTCGCAGTTCTTCGCTAAGCAAATCACTCACCACCGACACCGCGCGTGAGGCGTCCAGCACATATACCGCCTGGCCTTGGACATAATTGGGCGCGATCTTCACCGCCGTATGAATTTTACTCGTGGTTGCCCCGCCGATCAGCAGCGGAATATTAAACCCCTGGCGCTCCATTTCGGCGGCCACCGTACACATTTCGTCCAGGCTGGGCGTAATCAACCCGGACAGGCCGATAATATCGGCCTTTTCCTTGCGCGCGGCGTCAAGGATGCGATCCACCGGCACCATCACGCCCAGATCAACCACATCGTAATTGTTACATTGCAAAACGACACCCACGATATTTTTGCCAATATCATGCACGTCACCCTTGACCGTGGCCATGACGATCTTGCCATTGGCCTTTGCCGCCGCGCCGGAATCCACCCGCTCCTGCTCCATATAGGGTAGCAGATGCGCCACGGCCTGTTTCATCACACGCGCGCTTTTCACCACCTGGGGCAAAAACATTTTTCCCGCGCCAAACAGATCGCCGACCACATTCATGCCGCGCATTAGCGGGCCTTCAATGACATCCAGCGACCGTGCGGCCTGTTGGCGCGCGGCCTCCGTATCCTCGATGATAAATTCCGTAATGCCCTTGACCAGCGCATGTTCCAGCCGTTTTTCCACATCCGCCTCGCGCCATGAAAGGTCTGCGCCCTCCTGACGAACGCCGCCGCCCGCGCGAAAATTATCGGCTATCTCCAGCAAGCGTTCGGTGGCGTCCGGGCGGCGGTTGAGAATGACATCCTCGACGCGCTCCAGCAGATCTTTCGGAATATCCTCATACACCATCAACTGGCCGGCATTTACGATGCCCATGTCCAGACCGGCGCGAATGGCGTGAAACAGAAACACCGCATGCATCGCCTCGCGCACCGGGTTATTGCCGCGAAATGAAAACGAAACGTTGGAAACGCCGCCAGACGTGCGGCAGAATGGCAGTTCCGCCTTGATGCGCCGCACCGCATCGAAAAATTCCACGGCGTAATTATTATGTTCTTCAATCCCTGTCGCCACCGCAAAAATATTGGGATCGAAAATAATATCTTCCGGGGGGAAGTTTATTTTTTCAGTCAGCAATTTGTAGGAACGCGCGCAAATCTCGAACTTGCGGTGCGCCGTATCGGCCTGCCCCTGCTCATCAAACGCCATGACCACAACAGCGGCGCCGTAGCGGCGCACCAGTTTTGCCTGGCGCAGGAATGGTTCCTCGCCTTCCTTCATGCTGATGGAATTGACGATGGCCTTGCCCTGCACACATTTCAGGCCGGCCTCAATGATCGGCCATTTGGAAGAATCGATCATTATCGGAACGCGGCTGATGTCGGGTTCCGACGCGATCAGATTGAGAAACCGCACCATCGCTGCCTGACTGTCCAGTAGCCCCTCATCCATATTCACATCAATGATCTGCGCGCCACTTTCCACCTGCTGGCGGGCAACAGCAAGCGCTGCTTCATAGTCGCCATTCAGGATCAGTTTTTTGAAAACCGCCGATCCGGTGACATTGGTGCGCTCGCCGATATTTACAAATGTTGAAATCATGCAGCGAATTCTTCGTTTGCTTGCGATGTGACAGGAAAAATGAATGGCTCCAATCCCGACAGGCGCAAGGTTTTGTCCCGCACCGGAATTTTACGCGGGGGCACGCCCGCCACCGCCTGCGCAATGGCGCGAATATGCGCGGGCGTCGTGCCGCAACAGCCGCCGGCCAGATTAATCAGGCCCGAACGCGCCCATTCGCCCACATGCGCCGCCGTGGTTTGCGGCGTTTCATCATAACCGCCAAAACCATTGGGCAGGCCCGCATTGGGATAGGCGCTGACCGCCGTTTCCGCCACGCGCGACAGTTCCGCAATATGCGGGCGCATCTGTTCGGCGCCCAGCGCACAGTTCAGCCCAACGGCAAAGGGCTCGGCATGGCGTACCGAATACCAGAACGCTTCCGGCGTTTGCCCGGTCAGGGTGCGGCCAGACAAATCCGTTATGGTGCCGGAAATCATGATCGGCAAACGAATGTTTTTCGCGTCAAATGTTTCCAGAACTGCAAAGATCGCAGCCTTGCAGTTCAGCGTATCGAACACTGTTTCGATCAGGATAAAATCCGCCCCGCCATCAATCAGCGCCGCCGTTGCCTGGCCATAGGCCGTGCGCAATTCATCAAACTGAATATTGCGAAAGCCCGGATCGTTCACATCCGGCGAAATGCTGGCCGTGCGGTTGGTGGGGCCAAGCGCGCCTGCAACCCAGCGCATTTTGTCCGGCGTGCGCGCGGTAAATTCATCTGCCACTTTGCGCGCCAGCCGCGCGCTTTCGAAATTCAGTTCCGAAACAATTTCCGTCAGCGCATAATCAGCCTGCGCCACCACGGTTGAACTGAATGTGTTGGTCAGCAGAATATCCGCGCCCGCATCCAGATATTGCGCATGAATGCCACCAATAATCTGCGGCTGGATCAGGCTCAGCAAATCACCATTGCCACGCACATCATGATTGTGCCCGGCAAAGCGTGTTCCGCGAAAGTCCGCCTCGGTCAGGGAATGGGTCTGGATCATGGTGCCCATGCCGCCATCAATGACCAATATCCGTTCACTGAGGGATTTTTTCAGATTATCAATCCGCTTGTTTCTTGCATCGCTCATTTGGACATGCCTTTCTCAATTGCTGCGGCCCGCAAACCAAGTATATGGCACAATGCATAGGTCAGATCGGCGCGATTTAATGTGTAGAAATGAAAATCCTGTATGCCATTCGTGCGCAGCCTTACGCATTGCTCCGCCGCCGCCACAATGGCCACCAGCTTGCGGGTTTCAACCTCATTTTCCAATCCTTCAAACAGTCTGGCGAACCAGTCCGGCACACTGGCGCCGTTCATCACCGCCATGCGCTGCGCGCCGGTGAAATTGGTTACTGGCATTATGCCCGGAATAAGCGGAACTGTGACGCCGGCTGCAACGGCGCGATCGCGGAACCGCAAAAAGCAATCCGTATCAAAGAAGAACTGCGTAATCGCGCGCGTTGCGCCCGCGTCAATTTTGCGCTTGAGATTGTCCATGTCAGCTTCCAGACTGGCCGAGTCCACATGCGCCTCTGGATAGGCCGCGACACTAATTTCAAAATCGCCAATCTTGCGAATACCCGCAACAAGATCCGACGCATAGGCATAGCCACCGGGATGCGGAACATATTTGCTCTGTCCTTCCGCCGCATCACCACGCAATGCGACAATGTGGCGAATGCCGGCATCCCAATAATCGCGCACCACTTCGTCCACTTCCTCGCGGGTGGCGCCGACACAGGTCAGGTGTGCGGCGGGCGTCAGCCCCGTATCATCCAGAATGCGTTTTACGGTGTCATGAGTGCGTTGACGGGTGCTGCCTCCCGCGCCATAAGTCACCGAGACAAATTGTGGGGAAAAAGGCTCCAGCCGCCGAATGGAACGCCACAGGGTTTCTTCCATCTCTGGCGTTTTCGGTGGAAAAAATTCAAACGATACCCTTATCGGTTCGTTCTGCGCAGACGAATTTACACCCAGAATAAGCGCCGCGCCGGGTATTTCATTTTGGGTTGTCATGGCAAATTCTCTGTAGTTACGGCTATACCGCCTCGCTGGCGCGAAGACCGACCAGGATTTCTTATAAGCCATAGGGACACTGTCAGTCCCTGGCCCGTTGCCGGATGCAGATGCCGCACCTCATCAACCAGCAATCCCGCAGTGGCGCACCAGGATGACACTTCCTGTTCGGAAAACCCCAGGCGGCGATGGGCATGGACCTCGCGCAATTGTTCTAACCCGTGCGGCGCAAAATCAGCGATCAGCAGACGTCCGTTCGGCATTAATATCCGCGCGGCCTCGCGCAGTGCAGCCGCCGGATTATCCAGATAATGCAACACCTGATGGATGGTCACCATATCAACCGAATGATCCGCCAGAGGAATATTTTGAACCTCGCCCTGTCGAACATGGAAATTCGTCAGTCCGGCGCCTTCCAGATTGGTGCGGGCAATGGCCAGCATTTCCCGGTTAATATCTATGCCGATGGCTTTTTCCGCGAGTTCCGCCAACAGTAACAGAATGCGTCCGGTTCCCGTCCCCATATCAAGCGCATGCTGAATGGGTCGCGTTCCCAACATCTCCTTGATCGCTGCTTCCACCGCAGCCTCGGACACATGCAGGGATCGTATTTTATCCCACCCGGCGGCATTTTTTGAAAAATATGCAGCGGCAAGACGGTTGCGTTCCTGGCGCGCTTCGCTAAGCCGTGAATCATCCATCTGAAGCGTTGCATCATCCCTGGACAGCAATTTCGTGATGGCGCAGGCGAGGCTCCCGGATATACCGCCATCCACAAGACGATAGAAAACAGAGGTTCCCTCAGGCAGGCGCATTACCAGCCCCGCATCGCACAATAGTTTCAGATGCCTGCTAACCCGAGGCTGGCTTTGCCCCAAAATCCGTATCAGCTCAGTGCCGCTTAATTCGCCCCGCGCCAGAAGGGCAAGAATGCGCAGGCGTGTCGGCTCACCCGAGGCCCGCAATCCTGCCAATAGCACTTCCACAACGCATCACTCCCAATCTCATTCGATTAGAAATATAAAGACATGTTTATATATAAATCAAGATATTTTTAGCCGATGCCTCCAGGGTCAATTGCCACCGGCTTATTATACCTGCATAAAGTGATATTATTTAGGAGTGGATAACGACTTTGGGGTCACTTAACAAAAATGATATATATGTTACATGATTCTATAGATTAGAGGTGGGGAGGCCGTATACACGGTCTTGCGCGCGGTCTTGTTGTATTTGAGAAGGACAATAAGGACTCGCTAAGCCTTTTGGATTATCATAAATGTCGACCATGACGGGGGCGCAAGTTTCCATCAGGCGGTGCATGTGACTGTAGTGGCAGCAGGAAATAATACGGGGAGCCTGTTAGGTGAAAAATTTAGTTAAAAACACATGGCGTCCTGCAACGCTAGCCCTCACGGGACTTTTGGCGTCGGTTTTTGCCGCCAGCGTTTCCGGCACTTCATTGGCAAAGGAATCTTCTACGGGCGCTACAGATAAGACGGAAGTCAGCGATCCGTTCGAACCCATGAACCGGGCGATTTTTTCGTTTAATCTGGGGGTTGATAAAATCATCTTGCGGCCGGTCGCCGTGACTTACCGGGCTGTCGTTCCCGGGCCTGCACGCCGGTCTGCAACGAACTTTCTCGATAATCTCGAAAGCCCCGTCATTTTTCTTAACGACATTTTACAGGCAAAACCCGGTCGGGCGGGCACTACCCTGGCGCGCTTTGGGGTTAACACCCTTATCGGTTTTTTTGGATTTTTTGATCCCGCGGAAGATATGGGGCTTGAACGCCACGAGGAGGATTTTGGTCAAACGCTGGGCGCCTGGGGGGTTGGCTCTGGCCCCTATCTGATGCTGCCATTCCTCGGCCCGCTGCCGCCGCGCGATACGGTTGGTTTTGCAACCGACATATTTACGGATCCCATGACTTATATTTTATGGAATCACAGAACGGCCAATGTGGCGCTATATGGCGTGGACATTGTTGATCAGCGTCATCAGGTTATTGATGAATTCGACGAATTGGAAAAATCGTCGGTGGATTATTACGCGGCTATCCGCAGCCTGTATACACAGCGCAGAAACGATCTCATTCGTGATGGCAAGCAGGATTTGGAAAATATGCCGGATTTTGATGATGATGGCAGCGCCACGGCGCCATAACGGATTTAATTGATGTTCAAACGTATAGCGCTTTTTCCGGCTACGCTTGTGTTACTTGTGGCGTTGACCATGGCCTGGCCGACGCGGGCCGTGGCGGCTTCGGATCCTTCAACATTTGTCACTGACCTGACGGTGAGCGCATTTGCGACGTTGCGCGACAGCAGCCTTGGCGATTCCGAAAGATTTGCCAAATTTCGCACGCTTCTGTCGCAGAGCGTCGATTTACCCCGTGTCGGGCGCTTTGTTCTGGGCGCCAATTGGCGTAACGCCACGCCAGCCCAGCAGGCCGAATATCAATCCCTATTCAAGGATTATATTATCGCCGCCTATGCCGGACGCCTTCAGGATTATACCGACGCCACAATAAATGTAAGGACCACGACCCCCACGGATAAGGGAGAATTTCTGGTTTCCACGCTGATCACCCATCCCAAAAACCCCAAGCCGGTCCATGTCGATTGGCGCCTGAGAGAGACGCAAGGCGCGTTACTGGTTCTCGACATGACGATCGAGGGCATCAGCATGGCGCTAACTCAACGATCCGAATTCGCTTCCATCATTCAGCAAAATGGCGGCGATATAAATGTTCTTCTGACCCGCCTGCGCAGCGTCGCTCTGCCACTTGATGCCGGAAAACAGATCTCAATCACCCAATAGATTTTTCGCGCATGGGCGCACCTCTCCCAGGTGCGGGCTAATCCCGGCCCAGCTTCTTGAATTTCAGGCGATGCGGCTGGGCCGCTGCCGCGCCCAGTCGGCGCTTCTTGTCTTCCTCATATTCTTCATAATTGCCTTCGAACCACTCAACATGGCTGTCGCCTTCAAAGGCCAGCATATGGGTTGCGATCCGGTCCAAAAACCAGCGATCATGGCTGATAATCATCGCGCAGCCTGCAAAATCCACCAGCGCATCTTCCAGCGCACGCAGCGTATCGACATCCAGATCATTGGTTGGTTCGTCCAGCAGCAGCAGGTTCGCACCCGATTTCAAAATTTTCGCAAGATGCACCCGGTTGCGCTCACCCCCCGATAAAATACCGACTTTCTTTTGCTGATCCGTCCCCTTGAAATTGAACGCCCCTACATAGGCGCGGCTGTTCACTTCCATCTTGCCCAGCGTAATCACATCGGTGCCGCCTGAAATTTCCTCCCAGATATTCTTGTTCGGATCCAGCGTATCGCGGCTTTGATCAACATAGCCAAGCTGCACGGTTGCGCCCATTTTAAGACTGCCAGAATCAGGTTTTTCCTGCCCCGTCAGCATACGGAACAAGGTGGTTTTGCCGACACCGTTGGGGCCAATAATCCCCACAATGCCGCCGGGCGGCAGGCGAAAAGACAGATCATCAATCAGCAATCGCTCGCCGAACGCCTTGTTAATATGTTCCGCTTCGATCACCACATCGCCCAGTCGTGGCCCGGCCGGAATGACGATCTGGGCCTTGCCGGACGCTTTCTCGCGCGCCTCGGAACGCGCCAGCAAATCGCCATAGGCCGAAACACGCGCCTTGTTCTTGGCCTGACGCGCCTTGGGGGATTGGCGTATCCATTCCAGTTCGCGGTCCAACGTATCCTGAATGCCAGAGGCTTCGCGGTCTTCCTGCTGCATGCGCTTGCGCTTTTGCACCAGCCACGAGGAATAATTGCCCTCATAGGGAATGCCGCGACCGCGATCCAGTTCCAGAATCCAGCCCGTCACATTGTCGAGAAAATACCGGTCATGGGTGATCAGACACACCGTGCCTTTATATTCCTTCAGAAAGTTTTCCAGCCAGCCGACGGTTTCCGCATCCAGATGGTTGGTCGGTTCATCCAGCAAAAGCATATCCGGTTGTGACAGCAGCAATTTGCATAGCGCGACGCGGCGCTTTTCGCCTCCTGACAGGGTATCGATTTTCGCATCACCGGGCGGGCAGCGCAGCACATCCATCGCCAGTTCCACCCGCGAATCCAGATCCCAGGCGTTCAGCGCCTCGATGCGTTCCTGTAACACTGATTGGCGCTCGATCAGCGCATTCATGGCGTCATCATCGAGCGGTTCAGCAAAGCCCGCCGATACGGTTTCAAATTCGTCCAGCAATGCTTTGGTGTCGCTAACCCCCTCCAGGACATTACCCCAGACATCTTTATCGGGGTTCAGGTCCGGCTCCTGCGCCAGATAGCCAATTTTAACGCCCTCGGCGGCCCAGGCTTCGCCCTGATATTCCTTGTCCACCCCCGCCATAATACGCAGCAAAGTCGATTTACCGGACCCGTTAATGCCAAGAACGCCAATTTTCGCGCCGGGCAAAAACGACAGGCGAATATCATTCAACACCTGGCGCCCCCCCGGATAGGCCTTGCCCAGCCCTTGCATTACATAGACATATTGATAGGCCGCCATAAAATGCTCCACAAAAATGGGGGAAATTGTCGTGCCCACGGGCAGGCCGACCAATCTGAGGGCAGGTTTTACGCCATCACGCACTATCGTGCAACGCATCTGCTGCAACATCTTTAGTTGGGCAATAATTCCTGCTATAGCCAGTCCGGGCCTGTAGTTCAGTGGTTAGAACCCACCGCTCATAACGGTGTTGTCGCAGGTTCGAATCCTGCCAGGCCCACCACGCTTCGCCCTCCCAGATTACGTTTTCGGCTTGCGGGCATCGGGCCAGGCGCCTGCCAGCAATGTGGTGGTGGAAACGCCGATCGCCACCAATTGCGCGCCAGCCCGCACCTCAATACGGGTGGAGGCGATGCCGCGCGAAATATGCTCCAGACGGCAGGCGGAGATCATGGTTTTGGGCAGCGGCGGTTCCGCGCAAAATCGTAGTGTCAGGTCAGGGTTGGGAATGGGAATGGGCTTGCCGCCCAGTGCGCTGCCCACCGGCGGGCCAACGGAAATATCTGCGGCAATACAGGCGGCCTCGGCGCAGGTGCCCGGCTCGTCCCAATGCACTTTAACTTCGGTTGCATAACCACGGTCATCATTGCCGACCAGACGCGGATCAAAAGTGCCGATCAGCGGCACTTCAACACCACTGCCGGGTTTGGCCCAGGGTTTGCCATCGGCAAAGGATTTCCAGCCTTCTGGAACGCCGGCAAAGCCCGCATGTTCAAACGGCTCCAGCGCCGCAAGATTGGCCATGCTGACGGTGGCGCGGGTGCACAGCTTGCCGCGCCCATCAAAAATATCCACACTGATCACCGATAATGTGCGCCCTTCATGCAGCATCACCGGCACGACCCGCGCCGTGCCCTCGGTCAGTCCACGGATGAAACGCACATCCAGACTGGCGGGCGCACGACCGGGCGAAAGCGAACGCGCCACATTCACGCACACCGCCCCTACCACGCCGCCATTGGCGCCGCCGAATGCGCCGTGCAGCTCGCGCCCTATATCATAATGCCATTCGCCATTGCTCGCAGGCTTGCCACCTAAAAATTCTAGCACTTTCATGTTTTCGCATCCCCTTATTGATGTGCAATTTCCGTGGTGCCCAGTATAATCGTTATAATAGATACAAACAGGGAGAAGATGATGACCAGCGATAAAATTTCACCGGATCTGGTGGGCCAGGACTTTGGCGAAACCACCCGCATTTGGAACGATAACCAGACCATGCTGTATGCTGCCGGTGTTGGCGCCATGCCGGATACGGAACTTGATTTTCTGTACGAAGGACGCGGGCCGAAGGTGCTGCCGACCTATGCGGTGATCCCTGGCATGTGGGCCATGGGCTGTATCGGCAAATATATCAAAATGCCGATCGCGCGCATGCTGCATGGCGAACAATCAGTAGAGCTGTTTCGCCCCCTGCCCGCCAATACGGAAATCACCATGAAGGGCCGGTTGAGCGAAATCTGGGACAAGGGGCCGGGAAAGGCTGCGGTGTTTGGTGCGGAATGCGTGGCGTCAGACAAAGACGGGCCGCTGTTCAAAACCCATTCAACCCTGTTCTTCATTGGTGGCGGCGGTTTTGGCGGCGAACGCGGACCATCCACATCACAGGTGAATCTGCCGCCAGATCGTGCGCCCGATCACGTAGTGGAATATCAGACCCGCCCGGATCAGGGCGCGATTTACCGCTTGTCCGGCGACCGGGTGGCGTTGCATATCGATCCGGAATTTGCCCGCAAGGCAGGCTATCCGGACGCTTTCATGCACGGGTTGTGCACCTATGGTTTTGTCGGTCGCGCGATTTTGCACACGCTGTGCGGCAGCGATCCGGCCAATTTCAAAAGCATGACCGGGCGTTTCGCCGACCAGGTGTTTTTCGGTGACAAGGTGATCACCAAAATCTGGCGCACCGGCCCCGGCCAGGCCGTGGTTCAGGCCGTAACACAAAAAGGTAATGTGGTGCTGTCACAGGCCGCCGCAACCTTTAAGGCCTGACCACCACAAAACGCAAAATCCCTGCCCAATATATATTGTATCGGGCAGGGATTTCATTTTAGCCCAACAAAGCTTTATTCTGCTTCACCCTCAGCAGGCGCTGCATCGGCAGGCGCCGCGTCAGCAGGTGCTGCATCAGCGGGCGCCGCAGCGGGTGCTGCATCTTCTGCGGCTTTCTCTTCGCCGCAAGCCACCAGCAAAGGGGCCGCAACCATCAAGCCAGCGATAACAATCCATTGTTTAATCTGCATAAGTATCCCCTCCATAGGTGGCATTCCAAACATCCTGAGTCGGCATATAATGTACCATGCCGCGCCAGGTCTCAAGTCGAAAAAAATCTGACGCATATTCGGATTAGATGATATCGGGTTATTAACCCGCAGGACTTAGCTATAATTCACATGAAATTGGCGCGAAAAATTCCAGGATCGACATTTCGCAGCCTGCCGCGCGGGGTGGTGGTGCTGGGCTTCGTATCCATGCTCATGGATATATCTTCCGAGATGATCCATGGCCTGCTGCCCGTGTATCTGGCCGTGGGTTTGGGCGCCAGCATGCTGACCATCGGCGTCATTGAAGGCGTTGCCGAAGCGACCGCCGCCATTGTGAAAATCTTTTCCGGGGTGGTGAGCGATTATATTCGCAAGCGAAAACTATTGGTCAGTATCGGCTATGGCATGGCGGCCTTTACCAAACCCATTTTCCCTCTGGCCCCTGTGATTGAATGGATTGTTGCCGCACGGTTCATTGACCGCATTGGCAAAGGCATTCGCGGCGCGCCGCGTGACGCGCTGATCGCCGACATCACCCCAAAGGCACAACATGGCGCAGCCTATGGTCTGCGCCAATCCATGGATACGGTCGGGGCCTTTGTCGGGCCTTTGCTGGCGATCGCATTGATGGCCCTTAGCGGTAATGATTTCGGGCTGGTGTTCTGGATCGCGGTTATTCCCGCATTTGCCGCTTTTGCACTTGTTCAATTCGGGGTGCGAGAGCCTGTACCGCCACCGACCGACACGGCCATGCCGGATACGCCGATAAATTGGCGCGAGCTTGGTAAATTCAACAGCGCCTATTGGTCCGTCGTGGCCGTCGGGTCCGCACTGACCCTGGCGCGTTTCAGCGAAGCATTTCTGATATTGCGGGCACAGGAATTGGGCCTTGCGCTGGCGCTGGCGCCGCTGGTTTTGGTTGTTATGAACATTGTGTATTCCGTATGCGCCTATCCGATTGGTAAATTTTCTGATGGGCGGAATCGCCTGCATCTGATAGCTGCTGGATTAGTCTTATTGATCGTGGGCGACCTGGTAATGGCCTATAGCGATAATTTATGGATGTTGACGCTTGGCGTCATTTTATGGGGGTTGCATATGGGCTTTACCCAGGGGCTGCTGTCAGCATTGGTCGCAGACACCGCGCCCGGGCATTTGCGCGGCACGGGATTTGGCCTGTTCAATTTAATCACCGGCATCATGATGCTTGCAGCCAGTGTTATTGCAGGCGCCCTGTGGCAGGGCTATGGCGCCAGCGTTACTTTTTTTGCCGGGGCCGCCTTCGCGGCACTATCATTGCTTGGATTGGCGTTGCTGCGCGGGGTAAAAGCTTGAAAGCACGGACACGCGAAAACCGGATTATTTTCGCATCCCTCTCAATGGCGTCAGGCGCAGCCCTGCTGATAGCCATGATATTTGGTTTGCAGTCAGATCCGCTGCTGGCACAGATTGGACATACGCTCAGCATCGGCGCGATCGGCCCGGAATACCAGATCATTATCGGGCGATGCATGTTAATCGCATTATTCAACCTGATGATGTTTTCTGGCGTGGGGTTGTTGATGGACCGCCGCTGGACACGGGATTGGCGGCTGCATATTCTTCTGATTTGGTGCGCGGCGCATGCGGCCATCAGCCCCTTATTCGCAGATTTGGTCTCTGGCCCGGCAATTGCGGCATTACCCCTGCCATTGCAGATGATAGGCGTCATGCTGGGCGCCGGTCTGGCGCAGGCCGGGCTTTGGGCAGAAACCTTTCTGATTACGGGCATGCTGATTGATGCCCTGCACCGCCGGCGTCCCACTTTTTATGCGGCCCGTATTCACTGGCGCACCGGTCTGGGCAAGGGTGCAATGTTTGGCGTGCTGTTCATGCTGCTGTTGCAGGCATATGGACTGGCGCTGCATTCCCCCGATCTGGTGAATTGGGTAAGCGCCTATCCCGGCGCTGCTGCGGCGCTTGGCGGGGCAGTTTTGTTCAGCCTGGCGCGCACAATTATCGAAAGCTTTGACGAAAGCCGCCCATTCCTTGCGCGCCTGCTGGAAAATCTGCGCCAGCCGATGAACCATTTGCGCGGTATCTTGCTGGGTGCTGGGCTTTCCGGGATCGTGATGTTTGGGGTGCAGCACGCCACGGTTGGGCATCGGTTTGTGTGCGGATTATTATTGGGCGCACTGGTCTATGCGGGTGGCGATCTGATCCGTGACGGTTTTGAGGTGCTGAGAAAACAGCGCCGGCATATGCAATCCTGGCGGATATATGTATTGGGCGCCGGGCTTGGCGGCATTATCGGCGGGGCTGTTGCCTGGTATTTCGATGCCGCGCAAATCGCCATCATTGCGCAGCGCCTTGAAGCCTATGCTACACTGTATTTCCCCGCCATGGGCAAGGCCGAAGTGAAATATATCATCTATCCGCTGTTCAGCCGCTGGGGCGAGATGGATCTTGGCGTCGTGCAGGGCGGCGCGCGGCTGCTGTATAATGACAGCCTGTCCGGCGTCATCAACTGGGCGATTGCCGCACCGCTATTCAGCATCAATCTGGTGGTGCTGACCGCGCTGTTCGAGCGCAGCCTGAACCCGCTGCGCCGCCTGTTCAGCGTTGAGGGCATGACCGGTATGGTTGAGCAGACGGTGCGCGTGTTGCGCTGGGGCCTGTGGATGGCCCCGATCATTCAGACCTTTCTGCGCATGGCGCCGGATCCGAGCTGGTATAATCAGGACGGCGCAATTCGCACGGGCGTGGCCAGCATTGCCAGCGCCGTGATGTCACCCGAAACTTTCCGGCAATGGAGCCTGGACGTGTTTTTGGGACTGCTGGCCTATGAATGGCTGCGAATTATTATCTGGTTCGACCATATGGGGCTGCGCGTCGCCAGCCTGGTCAATCTGTCTTTTGTTGGCGGGGATCGTTTTGACGAATGGGCCGCGCGTTTTATCGGCCACCGGGCGCGCACCCGCAGCCTGCCCGAAGGCATTCGCCGTTTCGCCACATGGGCGCCGCTGCTGATCCCGTTTTATATTCCGCGCGGACGCGATTGGGATTACGCTTGGGGCGGAGCGGAGCGCCTGACCACCAGCAGCGAAGAAATTCTACCCGCCGTTACGCTGGTGCTAGTGGGATATGGCGTGGCGGCGGTGGCGGCGATCAGCATCGGCCTGGTAACCGCCCGATTTATTGCGCGCAGCAAATCCACCGTGAATAAGAATAAATACAGACCGGATGTCTTTACCATAGGCAATGGGATTTACGCGCTGGAAGGCGCTGCGGACGGGCGCAGCTATGCCCGCGCCTACAGCACCGTGCGCAAAGGCAACGAGATCGATTTAACCCGCCGCCCGCAAGACCCGCTGGACGTTAAAGGCAAGTTTTTCTATTTGCGCGAAATGGGCGCGGGCGGCAATCCGGCTGGCCCATTATGGTCCGTGGGCCGTCAGCCAGCCGGTGTGTGTGGCCCGGATTACGCCCTGCAACGGCCCACCCCGACATCAGCGCGCTGGATCAACAGCCACGGCGATATACGGGCCGAGGCGCTGGTGGAAATTGCGCCGGACGCCCCGATAGAACATTGGCGCATCCGTTTGCATAATAGCAGCGCGCAAGCCCGCATTCTGATCCTGACCAGCTATCAGGAATGGGCGCTGAACACGCGCGATGGCTATAGCCGCCATGCCGATTATAACATGATCCATGTCGGCACAATATTCGTGCGCAATCTGGGCGCGGTGATGGCGCGCAACCGCCTGCTACATAACGGGAATGGCGATCCGCATAAAAGACGCATGTCGCGCGAGGTGGCGTTTCATGCCGTACATGTAGATACGGACCGGATCGGGCAAGTGCAATTGCTGGGCTATGAAGATTGCCGTCCACATTTTATTGGCGTTGGCACACTTGGCGCGCCCGATATTCTAAATAGTGGCCAGCACCGCACCATTGATGACGAAGGTTCGCTGTACAGCTTTGATCCGGCCGCCAGCCTGCAACTTCGCATTGAAATTCCACCGGGCGGCATAGTAGATATTCCGTTCACGGATGGTTATGCGCGCAACGAGTACGAAGCGGCCGCTTACATTAGCCGGTATGCCGGAACACCACCAGTTGACGCCGCAGCACTTGACGCCGTCATCGCGCAAAAGCGCCAGTTAATACCGCCACATTCCCGGCATGAAACCAAACCCCTGCCATTTCGTTATTCCGCTGACGGCAAAGAACTGCATCTGGCCTGCGACACCGCGCGCCCCATGGCGCATGTGCTGGCCAACCCGCTGGGGCATGGCGCGATCATTGGCAATGACGGCGCAATATTTTCGTTCGCCGGAAATGCGCAGCAAAATGGCGTCAGCACTTTCTGTCTCGATACGATACCCACCCAATCCCCCAGCCAGATGATCTATGTCAGGGATCGTGATACAGGCGCAACCGACACGCCCTGTTATGTGCCATATCGCAGCAAGGATGCGCAGCATCATGCGGTATATGGCCTTGGCTATGTCGCATTTCATAAATCCACCACCGGTCGGGAATATGAACTGAATATTTTCATCCCCCCCGATCAGCCGGTGGAGCTGCGTCTGCTGACCATCCGCAACAGCACCGGAAAGATGGCGCGGCTAAGCATTGCGCCCTATATGGAAATCGCGCTGGCCGAGTTGGCGCGGGACAGCAGGGAGCATATCGAAAGCGCAGAAAATTCCGAACTGGGCGCACTGTTCTTCCGCAATCCACGCAATGATTTTCATCAGGGCTGGGCGTTTGCCGCCAGCAGTTTGAACGCGCCCGTTACTGAGACAGTGCGTTCCCGCTTTGTCGGTGGCGACGGATATGATCTGTGTACACCCTATATGCTGCGTCACGGCCATGGCGATGCGTCGCAGGCAGATGATGGCCATCATATCGCCGCCATGCTGGGTGATGTTGATATTGCGCCGCATGGCGAAATCACCATCGTCATGATGCTGGGGCAAACCAAAACCCGCGAGGAAGCAGAAATACTCATCCACCGCTACCGCGATCCCGCTAATGCCACTGACGCGCTGGAAAAAACCAGACAATGGTGGCAGGAAAAACTGTCGATCCTGCGCATTGAAACAAACCGGCCGGATTTTGACAGCATGGTGAATGACTGGCTGCCCTATCAGGTGCTGGCCTCGCGGCTATGGGGTCGCGCGGGGCCAAACCAGCGCAGCGGCGCCTATGGCTATCGCGATCAGTTGCAGGATGTGCTACCGCTGATTTTCACCCAGCCGGAGCTGGCGCGCCGCCAGATATTGCTGCATGCAGGACAACAATTCCGCGAAGGCGATGTTTTGAAATGGTGGCATCAGGCCGTGATGGGGGGAACCGGCATTGGCCAGCGCACCAGTTCCGGCGATCCGCATCTATGGCTGCCCTATGTAACGGCGCGTTATGTCGCGGCAAGCGGCAATGACGCCCTGCTGGATCAGCAGGTGGCGTTCCTGGAGGCTGACCCCCTGCCCCATGGCCAGCATCATCTGCTGGTGGCGCCGCGTCCATCGCGTGACAGCGCCAGCGTCTATGAACATTGCAAACGCGCCGTCGATCTGTGCTTGTCCCGCAAGGGCGCGAATGGGTTGCCGCTAATCGGCGCCAGCGACTGGAATGACGGCTTTGACATTGCCGGAATTAACGGGCGCGGCGAAAGTGTCTGGCTGGGCTTTTTCCTGTATGATGTGCTGTTGGGATTTGCCGGTCTTGCTGCGCGCAAGGAAAGCGCCGCCACCAGCACGCATTATTTGCGCGAGGCAGAAATGCTGCGCGCCGCCCTGGATAAAATGTGGCGCGAGGATCGTTATGTGCGCCTGATTACCGATGCGGGCGAAGAAATGACGCTGCTTGATACACTCTCCGCCGCCTGGCCAATTCTGTCGGGTGTGGCTGATCTGGAACGCGGACGCACCGCTATGGACGCATCGCTCGCAAAACTGGAACTGGGCGACATGGTTTTGCTGCTCGACAAACCGTTTGATGAAAATTCCAGCCCCAACCCCGGGCGCATTGCCGATTATCCGCCGGGGGTACGCGAAAATGGCAGTCAATATTCGCATGGCGCGTCCTGGATGGTGGATGCGCTGATGCGCCTGAGCGACATGGCGGTGGCAGAAGGCAAACCCGATCTGGCCCAACATCTGCACGCGCGGGCAGCCGAAATCTGGCTAAAGATTTCGCCGCTGGATAATCTTGCGCCGGGACGCTGGGAAATTTATGGGCTGGCCCCGCACCAGCAACCCGCTGATGTGTATTTCGGCGAAGGCTATGAAGGGCGCGGCGGCTGGAGCTGGTATTCAGGCGCCGCCGCCCGCATGATATCCGCAGCCTATGCGCTGGTCGGTCTCAGCATGCAAACCGGCCAGATGCGGCTCGACAAGGCATCCCTCACCGCCACCGGCCCCATCCAGCTACGCCGCGTCATCTATCGCGGCAAGGAACTGGGTTAGGCGCTTTTGCGTAACGCCGATGAAACAGCCCGGCGCCGGTAGATCCAGACCGTGGAGGGCGGGATATTATCCAGCACCCAGGCCGTGCGGGTTGCCTCCAGATCAAGCTCCTGCGCTATGGCGCGGCCAACGGGCGGACGCGGCACGTAGGTGAACTGCATCATAAAGCCTTCGGGCGGCAGAACCGCAAAACATTGATGCAGAATGTCGCGCTCAACCTCTTTCGACAAAGACAGCAGCGGAAGCCCGGAAACAACCGCTTTGACATGGGTAATGCCCGCCGCCGCCAGAACCTTTTGAAGCTCGCGCGCATCGCCACAGATAATCTGAATATCAGGAAAGCGTCGGCGCATAACTTCGCACAAAGACGGCTCGCGCTCGATCACCACCAGATCCCTGGCCGGAATACCCCGAAGCAGCAGCGCGGCCGTAATACTGCCCGTACCCCCGCCAAGCTCAATCACCGCACCCGGCGCCGCCGGATCAATTTCCGCCGCCATCGCAGCGCCCAGGTTTTTACTGCTGGGGACCACTGCCCCCATTTTGGTTGGGTTTTGTAGCCACAGATTAAAGAACCGAAGATGGTTGCGCACGCAATACTGTCTTTCTGTTGTTAATCCCCTGCCGACATCGGTGGCTGGTTGACACCACTCTTGACTGGCTGGATAACATAGCGGCTTCCGGCATTCTCCGAAAGAGCCTTCTTTATGTCAGTTTAACCAATAAAATCAGGATATTATGGCGCCTCCGCTGCTTCTGTTACAAAATATCAGCGCCCGCTTGGGCGGCGCGCAACTGCTGTGCAATGCGCAAATGTCAGTTATGGCGGGCGCGCGCATCTGTCTGGTGGGGCGTAATGGCTCTGGCAAATCGACATTGCTGAAAATTGCTGCGGGCCTGATTGCGCCGGATTCGGGCGCGCGGGTTCTGTCCAGCGCAACGACGCTGCGCTATCTGCCGCAGGAACCCGACCTGACAGGATATGAAACCGTACATGCCTATGCCGCATCGGGGCTGGCGCCCGGTGATGACGCCTATCGTGTCGATTATCTGCTGGAATCGCTGGGCCTTGATGGACAGGCCGATCCCAAAAACCTGTCGGGCGGCGAAGCGCGGCGCGCGGCGCTGGCGCTGGTGCTGGCGCCAAAGCCCGATATTCTGCTGCTCGATGAACCCACCAACCATCTGGATCTTCCCGCCATCGAATGGCTGGAAACTGAACTGGGCCAGATGCGCGCGGCCATCGTGCTGGTCAGCCATGACCGGCGGTTTTTGCAAAACCTGTCGCGTGAAACCCTGTGGCTGGACCGGGGCGTGATCCGCAACCTGGCACAGGGCTTTGGCGAATTTGAAGCCTGGCGCGATGCGGTGCTGGAACAGGAAGAACGCGATCAGCACAAACTCGACCGCAAAATCGCCATGGAAGAAGACTGGATACGCTACGGCGTCACCGCACGGCGCAAACGCAATCAGGGCCGCCTGCGCGCGCTGGCGGGGTTGCGCGAACAGCGCCGCACCCAAACCCGCGCCACCGGCAATGTTAAATTTACCGTCGCGCAGAGCGAATCCGCTGGCAAGCTGATTATCGAGGCGTCCCACATCACCCAGGCCTATGGTCCGCGCGTGATGGTGCGCGATTTCAGCCTGCGCATTCAGCGTGGCGACCGCATCGGACTGCTGGGCCCAAATGGCGCGGGCAAAACCACACTGCTGAAGCTGCTGACCGGCACAATGGCGCCCGATGCCGGGCAGGTGCGCGTTGCGGACACTGTGCAGATGGTGAGCCTGGATCAGCGCCGCGATGCGCTGAACCCCACCGCCACATTGCGCGAAATGATCAATCCGGGCGGCGGCGACAATATGACCATTGGCGGATACCCCAAACATGTCATGAGCTATCTGAAAGATTTTCTGTTTACCCCTGAACAGGCGCAATCTCCCGTGGGTGTGCTTTCGGGCGGCGAGCGCGGCCGGTTGCTGCTGGCGCGCGCGCTGGCGCTACCGTCCAATCTACTGGTGCTGGACGAGCCGACCAATGATCTGGATCTGGAAACGCTGGATCTGTTGCAGGAAATGCTGGCCGATTATCCGGGCACCGTGCTGCTGGTCAGTCATGACCGAGATTTTATCGACCGAACCGCCACCTCGGTGATTGTTGCCGACGGCGATGCGCGCTGGATTGAATATGCGGGCGGCTATAGCGACATGCTGGCCCAGCGTGGGCATGGCTTTGGCCCCACACCCACTGTTGCAAAACCTGCAACCACAAAAACCACCGCGCCTGCCCAACCATCGACCCCCGGTGGGGCGAAACCCCGCCTCAGTTTCAAGGACAAGCATGCGCTGGAAACCCTGCCCGGACAGATTGTGAAATTGCAGGAAAAAATCAAAGCCACGCAGGCAAAACTGGCTGATCCCAACCTGTTCGCGCGCGATCCCGCTGGTTTTGCCAAGCTGGCGGCCAGCCTGGAGGCGCTGACGAACGAACTCAATGCGTCCGAAAACCGCTGGCTGGAACTGGAAATGCAACGCGAGACGCTACAATAGCCTGCACGCATCATCCGCGACATTTGCCCCGCGCCGTGTCATATTAAATGGACGTGTAAATCTATCTGTCTGGGAACGGCAATGTCTGAACAAGCGAAACACCAATTGGGCGCGGGCCTGTTGCTGAATATTTCCGGCGCCTGCGCCACGCTGACGCTGAACCGGGCAGAGCGGCATAATTCGCTGTCACAGGAAGACATGCTGGCATTGCGCGATGCGCTGGTGGCGTTGGACAGGGATGCCAGCCTGCGGGTGCTGGTGCTGACAGGCGCCGGGGATAAAAGTTTCTGCTCCGGCGCATTTCTGAACGAGGTCGCCGATCGCAGTTTCAAGGGCAACCCGTTTGAGGATATGACCGATACGCTGGAAAATTTCCGCCTGCCGACCATTTGCGCCTTTAATGGCAGTGTCTATGGCGGCGGCTTTGAGGTTTCGCTGTGCTGTGATTTTCGCATCGGCGTGGAGGGCATGCGCATGTTCGTGCCGCCGTCACGGCTGGGTATTCATTATCCCGAAAAAGGCCTGATGCGCCTGATCACCCGGGTGGGGCTGAGCGCCGCCAAGCGCATCATTCTGACGGTTGAAACCTTTGACGCGCAGACCATGCTGCACATGGGCTTCATTGATTATCTTGTACCGCGCGATCAGTTGGCGGCGCGCACAAGCCAACTGGCCGCTGATCTGGCGGCGCTCGCCCCCCTGTCGGTGCAGACCATGAAGCAATCGCTGAATGAACTGGCGCGCGGTGAAGCCAATAGCGAGACCATCAAGGCCCGCATCGCGCAATGCTGGAACAGCCAGGACCATAAAGAAGCCGTGTCCGCCATGGCGCAAAAACGCACCCCCGATTTTCAGCAAAAATAAATGCAACTGGAACTGTGCACCTGGCCCGAAGTGGCGGCGTATCTGACGCACAGCAAAGGCATTATCGTGCCTGTCGGCTCAACCGAACAGCATGGCCCAACCGGGCTGATCGGCACCGACACGATCAGTGTCGAACTGATTGCGCGGCGCGCTGGCGCTCAGGCCGGCATTCTTGTTACCCCGGCCTTTCCCGTTGGCGTCGCCGCCCACCATATGGGCTTTGCAGGCAGTATGAGCCTCAGCCCGGAAACCTTCATTGCCGCCATGCGCGAATGGGCCGCATCACTTGACCAGCATGGCTTTCGCAAAATTTATTTTTTCAACGGTCATGGCGGCAATATCGCGCCGCTGAACAAGGCGGCGAATGAAATCACCGAAGCCGTAAACCCCGGCCGCTCCGTCCTGAACCGTCTTGAATGCCGGGTGCAAAGCTGGTGGCAATATGAAGGCGTACACGCGCTGTGCCAGACCCTCTATCCCGAAGGCCATGGCAGCCACGCCACCCCATCGGAAGTGGCGATCACGCAATATGCCTATCCCGAAATCATCAAACAGGCGGCGCTGGATCCGCGCATCGCCCCCACCGGCGGCTTCAGCGGCCCCGAAGATTACCGCGCCAAATTCCCCGACGGCCGCATCGGCTCCGACCCCGCCCTGGCCAACCCGGCGGATGGGGAAAAGATTGTCAACGCCTCCGTCGCCGGGCTGATCGTGGATTATCAGCGGTTTGTTGGGTAGGGGGAATTGCTGAAGTGTCCGGGTTCAACCCCCCCACAATGTCACCCCGGATTTATTCCGGGGTCCAGGAGCCGTACGCTAAAGCCTGAGTTTGGAACCCTGGACCCCGCAACAAGTGCGGGGTGACAATGAGTCTGGGGCGATTCAACCTGACATCACCCCGCAATGGCATGCAATCAGATTTACCAAAATTGTGGCCAGCACCATCAGTCACCCAATAAACCAGATGCCTCATTCTGGCGTCTCTGCTTTTGATCCTTCTTCGACTTCTTTGACAAGTTGCCTGAGGTTTTGCAAATCTTCCTCCGTCAAACCCACGGCGCCGGGACAATCATTCTTCTCTTCCGATTTGGCCTGTGCGCCCGCCTTCAGGCGCTTTTCCAGTGTCTGCAGATGAAGCGGGCCAACATTAGCGAGTTGTCCCCCAGCGTACCCAAAGTTCGAAAGATCTTCTCGTTGGATTATCAACCCCCGCCCAACATATGGCGCGGTGGCGGCATCGCAGGCCAGCTTTTCAAGCACGCCAGCCAGTTCCTTCTGATACTTCGTACCATTTGTCTGCCTGGCGGCAGCTTTATCCCAGAATCCCTCTTTAGTAAGCACACCGTCAGGTTCCCTTGCGCCCGGATCAAGCAGAGCCAGCCGCCCCTTTTCAGCTTCATCACGCATTCGTCCTTGCGGGATTTTATCCAGAATAGTTTGGCGCCAGCCAGCGAATTCTTTTTTTCCAGCTTCGTCATTACTAATCATTGCAGCATGATTAAGCTCGCTAAGATAGGCAGCTTCCATTGAGAGAGGTTCTTCGTGGGTTCGCCATACCCTCGCTCCATACAGCGACGCGCCCTGCATCTCCGCGTTACGAAGCGATGCGCCCTCCAGATGAGCCCTATCCAGCGTCGCGCCCTGCAGATG
>CAYGDL010000022.1:0-24788 GCA_964348545.1 uncultured Alphaproteobacteria bacterium
CATGTCAATCGGCATATTGCCACGCCGTTCATCAGACGCAATGACGATCTCATCTATGTCGGCCTCGGTGCAGAAGGCATTGAGATCAATCGGATCGTCGATTGTATTCACGACTGACACAGCCGCTTCGTCCGGAGATGTCGGAATATAGGCAACCGGAATGAACCCGCCATGGCCGTTCTTTTTGTACACTTCCGCTTCGATCCGCTGTGCGCGCATGCCCGCGCCCAGAACCAGAATACGGCGCTTCAGAAATTGCGCCGCCGCCCCCTGACCTGCGGTATAACGAATAACCAGCAGGCCTGCAAAGCTAAGCGCCATAGCAGGGGGCAGCGCCTGCCTGAGAAGCGGGTCTGTTTTTATCAGCCCAAGCAAAACCGAAACCAGGATAAATGCTATTATGAAACCGGTGATCAGGCGCGTCACGGCTTCACGCATGTCAAACATATAGTCCGGGTTATATAAACCCATCGACACCAAAATCCCCATGATGACCACCACATAGGCCGTCCATTCCATCGACGAGGCCTCGGTCCCGGCAACAAGCAAATTCAATCCTGCCTGGGAGGTGAACAAACCGAACAAGATAGAAATCATCAGGGTGAACACGTCCGCCGCGCCGATCACCATCATTCGTTTCGAAAACATCCTATTACCCTTATCGTCCCACAGGCAGCAAGCGATCCACGGCGCAGGGTAACAAAAATTTGTTACCGTTTTGCTGATTTGCTACATATTCTAAAATGGAAAAGATGGAAGTGACCCATATCACTTCCTGGTCGGCACGGTAAATAAATTATAACCGCTTTTGTAGTATATCCCTGAACAATGCAAGTTGGCCCGCAGTCGTCGCATCCCAGCTAAACCCTTCCGCATAATAACGGGTTGCATCGCGGGCGGGTAATGTCCTGAACAGTGTGCGCACACCTTCAACAACACCTTGCGGTGTTCTCTCATGCATTAACACACCCGCATTTATGGAGGTAACAACTTCCGGCGTCCCCCATACATTGGAAGCCACGACGGGTGTGCCGCAGGCCATCGCCTCCAGCAGGACATTCGCCCACCCTTCCCTGCTGGAGGCCAGGATCAATGCATCACCCGCATTATAGAGCTGGGTCATCGCCTCTGGACGTACGATCCCCAGAAAACGAACCCGCTCACTCACCCCAAGTTCTGCGCTCAGAGCCTGCAAACTTTTCAGGTCGGGTCCTTCGCCGGCAATCAATAGCTGAAAATCTGGCAAGTCTGTCATGGCCCGGATCACAAGATCATGGCCCTTACGCCCTATCAAATGACCAACGGATAATAGCGTCTTTCCGAACACCCCCAGCTTCGCTCTGGCGTCTGAGCGGTCCTCCGGGTGGAAACGAACCAGGTCAACTCCATTGCGCAGAGCATGAATTTTGCTTTCCGGCACGCCCATCTCCACCAAAGTGTCTTTAAGCGCCTGACAGACGGTAATCAGGCCGCTCGCCTGTTGCGCCGCCCAGATAATCTGTCGGCGCGGCAAGGCATAGGCCGGGATGAGGTTGATATCCGTGCCCCGCGCCGTAATGACGACGGGTTTGTTCAGCAGGCGTCCCATCATTACCGCCGCCACGCCATCAGGATAAAAATAATGCGCATCAATCAGATCAAAATCATAACCCTCGGCGATGATTTTGCGAACGCACCGATAGAGCGAAAGAAACATTGTAAATGGCGCCAGCGTCATACCGACCTTGGGGATGCGAAAAAATCTGGGATAGGAAACAGAAATGCCATGACGTGTTTCACAGGCTTCGACATTTCCAACAGAATGCTCCGAGAGCAAATGACTGCCCCGCGGCGACCAGACAATTGGAGACATGACACGCGCCTCGACCTCACCCGAGCGCAGCAGCTCGCGCAACCGGTTTTCGACAAATATCCCCTGTGATGGCTGGGCCGAATTTGGATAAAGACTGGAAAATGTCAAGATGCGCAATGCACAATCCCTGCTCAATGGTCAGCAAATTCAAAATGAGCGAAACCGCGTTATCATTGTGAAGCATTGGCTTCACAATGATAACCTATCCCTTATCCGGCCTTGAGCGAAGCCAGAAGCGCCTCAGCGTCCTTGCGTTCGTCAAACTGGTCTTTTCCCTCCAGAACCCGGGATAAAATTTCACTGGCTTCCGCTTTTTTACCACTTTGGGCAAGTGCGGCTGCATAATGATACTGCACTTCTGCTGATTTCGGCAGCGCCTGGGCTGCCTTGGCGAGGATCTCGATCCCCTCTTTTAACTTGTCATTTTTCACCAGAAGCCAGCCGTAAGTATCCTGAATTTCCCCGGATTGCGGTGCAAGCTCATAAGCCGTGCGCACCAGTTCAATGCCGCGCGCGTCACCCTTGCGGGCATAGAGCCACCCCAGATTGTTCAATATGATTGGGCGCCCCGGAAGTTTCTCGTTCAGCGCCTCGTTCTCGGCAATCGCGCCTTCATTATCGCCGCGCCGGATCAGTTCCGTAGACAGAACAAGACGTGTTTCCCAATCTTCGGGATTGTCTTTTGTCCATTTCAGCAATTGGGCGAATGCTTCATCCTCTTTGTTATTTCGGATTTGCGCTACATACAGACGCCGCATCGTATCGCCGCCAGGCTTCAATTCATGCGCCTTTTCAAGGCTCGCTGCCGCCTCCGCAAAGTTTTCCGAACGTAAATACACATCCCCCAGCAAAATATGAAGCATGACGTTCTCGGGCATATCATCGCGGAATTTTTCAGCCAGCTTTATCGCCGCCTCAACGCCTGATTCTTTTAATTCCAGACCAATGCGCTCTATTCTTGGCTCCTGCATATTCGGCGCCAGCTTGATCGCCTCATCGAACGCCGTCTTGGCCTCGTCAAGATTACCATTCAGAACCAACGCCTGACCGAGCAGCAGATGAGCCTGCGGCACGGTGGGAGCTACACTCGTCAATTTACGATAGGTTGCGACGGCACTTGCAAGCTGCTTGTTAAGTATTTGCACCTGCGCCAGGGCGTTCAACGCGTTAGGGGATTCTGGCGCAATCGAAGACATATCCGTTGCCGTTTGCAACGCGCGCTCTGGCTTCTTCAACTTCAATTGCAAATCGATAAGCCGCAATCTGGCCGCTTCGGACTTGGGATTTTCCGTGACCGCAATCAGCAGCCAGGTCAGCGCGCCATTCATATCCTGTTCCGATATGGATATATCGGCAAGCTGTGTCAGCACCTTCTCATTGCCCTTGTCTATTTCCAGATGGGCCTTCAAAAGGCTTTTAGCGCCTTCGACATTCTTTTCCACCCGGTTTAGCTGTACCAGATTGAGCACTGCGGGCGCGAAAGCCGGGTCCACCTTTAATGCCGTCTTAAAAGCGGCGCGCGCTTCAGTGCGTTTGTCTTGCGCCAGAAAAACTGATCCAAGCAGATTATGGGCAGTGGCGTTATTTTCAGATTGTTCAACATAGTTTTCGGCTTCCGCCTGCGCCTTCACATATTCCTTATTGCGAATATGGGTAATAATGAGCAACAGATTAACCCGGTCGGAGCCATCCTTGCCTTGCGCCATCGATTCCAGTTCCCGCACGGCTTCATCCTGTTCGCCCATGCCGAGACTGGTGATCGCCAATTGTTCCCGTATCCCCTGATCTTCCGGTTTCAGAACTTGCAGCGCCTTGAAAACGCGCGATGCCGACGGGTAATCGGAGATCGCCAAATAACCATTCCCCAGCAACTGAAGAAACTGAATATCGTCCTTGTACTGCTCTTCTCCTTCGAACGGCTTTAGCAGCTCGACGGCATCATTATACCGCTTTTGCCGGAGATAAACGGCCGAGGCCAATTTTATCGCGTCTGGCCGATCTGTGTTCGCTGCAAGATACCGCTCCGCATAGCTCACCGCGCCTTCAAGGCGATTCAGCTTGAGATTCAGATTGGCCAGCAAAAAAACTGCGGGCATGAAAGAAGATATCCTGAATTCAACAGGCTGAAGCGTTTCAAGCGCCTTTTCTGTTTCTCCCTTCTGAGCGAGCAGGGCAGACTTGATATAGAGCGCCATGGGCATTTCAGGGGCGCGCTTCAGAATGGCATCTGCATCGGCCTCCGCCTCGTCAAGGCGGTTCAGAGCAAGAAAAACTAAAGAACGGCCTATCAATACCTGCATCGAGTTTTTATCGACTTCCAGCGCCTTGTTATAAGCCTCAAGCGATCCGGGAAGATCCTTCTGGACGCGGCGCAACTCACCTTTCAGCCAAAGGGCAAGGCTAAATTTCGGATCAAGCTCTATCGCACGGTCAATGGCCTTTTCGGCAGCCTCGTAATTGCCTTCGCGCTGCAACACTTCAGCATCCGCTGCGTGGAATAACGCAATATGATCCGCAATAGGACGCGTCAGATCCAGCTCTTCCTTGGCTTTGGCAATGTCATTGGCAACCAGGTGTGCGCGGGCGCGCATTGTGTATCCTGTGACCTTGGCCACCCCCTGCAGCTTGTCTATCGTAATTTCGGCAAGCAGTTCCCTGGCTTTTCCCTGTGACAAAAGCACCTGCGCCAGCAACGACAAAATCTTGTCATCGTCCATCCCGCGACGGCGCGCTTCGCGGAATTCCTTTTCCGCACCCGCAAGATCACCGCGCTGCATATTGAACTGCCCCAGCAAAAACCGTGCGTCAATATTGTCAGGATCCGTACGCACCGCATTTTTCAAATGGATGATTGCCTCGTTGGCCTGCCCTTCTTTCAGGGCCTGCTCGGCCTTTTGATATGATTCCGTCGATTCTGCATTCACCGCCCAGGCCAGATTCCCATAGACTCCGGGGGCGACCAGACACACCGAAACCATGCCGACTAGACGCATGCGCTTTAAACGCAATATAGGCCCCGTCAGTACTGCATGTTTGTGCGAATTCTGGGCATATTTTACCGGATTTTCTGGCATTTTGATCCCAATGTTTCTAAAGTAAGCTATATTTCATGCGGCGGAAGTATTCGAGGCCATCCAGGTCGAGATAGTGTTGAAATTTCCATTTCACAAAATCATGATTTAGTCCCACCCCGGTAAAATCATGACCATGCTTTACTCTACAAATGCCGCTATTTCTTTTACTGCGGGCTCAATCAAGCGCACCCCTTGTCGGTGGTTTCCCTAAAATGTCGTATTATCCGAAGTTCATTGATCTGGATGACCGGACTACATTTATACTTAATTGACGTAAAAATCATATGTAATTCATTGATTCTTCTATCTAGAATATGATTCGGACGTTTTGAACAATACTGATCTGTTATTTCCCCGATTGGTCAGTAAAAAATGAGTTTTTCAAGGAAAACATCGAATGATCCGCGCCCCTGTCATCCACACAGTACTGCTTGCCATAGCATTCCTGGCAGGGTGCGCCGACACCCCCAAGGGGAGTAATTCTGTGTTAGGGAATATGCCGAAAAACGCAAAAGCGTCTGAATCCATACAGCCTTTACTTCAGGAAGCGGCCATTGAATCGGCGGCAAATCATCAATATAGCGAGGCGGCATCCTATTGGGGGGCGGTCTATGCGGCAAATCCAGCGGATATTAATGCGGCTTTGCAATGCGCCATCAATCTTCGATATTCCGGGAACGCAAGCGAGGCCGTCAATATAACGGGCAGTGCGCTTAAAACGCATCCGGACGATGTGCGGCTTTTATCTGAACGCGGCAAGGCTTATGCAGCATTAGGCGCCGTTGATCCGGCCCTGGAGGATATTACCAGGGCCAGCGCCACGGCCCCGTCGGACTGGACCCTCCATTCAACACTCGGGATCATTCTTGACCGTCTCGGACGGCATAATGATGCGGAGGCCGCTTATCGCAAGGCGCTGAGCCTATCGCCCGATAATCCCAAAGTGTTAAATAATCTGGCCCTCAGCATCGCCTTATCGGGACGCCATGATGAAGCCGTCGAGATTTTGCGCCGTGCAATCCAGCGTCCCGACGCGACCCCGCAGATACGCCAGAATTTGTCATTATTGATGGCTATGCAGGGAGACACCAAACAGGCGGCGCAATTAGCCCGGGCCGATTTATCCAACCTGATGGCTGAAAACAATCAGAGCTATTTTGAAGGGCTGTCGCGCGAGGCCGCACCATAGTGCTGTTATTTGGTCATCAATGTAATAGCCACCGGGCCAAGGATCACGAGAAACAGCACCGGCAGGAAGCATCCGATCATCGGTATTGTCAACTGCGCCGGTAAAGCACCCGCCTTTTTTTCCGCCGCCGCCATCCGCAAGTCACGATTTTCCTGAGCCATAACCCGTAGCGATTGCCCCAGGGGCGTACCATAACGCTCTGACTGGATTAACGCGGTTACCACTGCTTTCACACCTTCCAGCCCTGTTCGTAGAGCCAGATTTTCGAGAGCGATGCGACGGTCGGACAAATAAGCCAGTTCAGCAGTCGTCAGGCCAAGTTCTTCCGCCATTTCAATCGATTGTCCGCCAATTTCCCTGGCGACACGGCCAAAAGCGACTTCAATCGTCATGCCCGCTTCTACGCATATCAATAGCAAATCGAGGGCATCGGGAAACGACCGGCCAATAGCCGCCTGACGCTTGCCTATCAAATTCTGGATATAGACATTGGGCAAATAAAATCCGATACCGCCCGCCCCCAGGGAAACTGCCAGCTTCGCTACCAAATCACCCGCAAAATTATCGGTGATCAACAAATAGACAAACGCCCCGACAAAAACGACAACTGGCATGACCAGCCGGAAAAACAGAAAGGTCACCACTGGTGACTGCCCTCTAAAACCGGCCTGAGCCAGCATTATGCGGGTTTCGGGCGATTCAAGTATTTTGCGCAGGCTCAGTTGATCGACAACCTGCTGCATATAGCTGGTGGCGGTTGGACGAAGCCTGCTTTTCTTGCTGTCCCGTTCAAACCGCGCGGCGGCCTTTAATTCGTCGCGCCGCGCGGATACCGCCTTGAGCCGCTGACCAAGCTGATCCTGCTGCAAATACGGCATCGCCAGCGACACGATGGTCCCCAGCACGGCAACAAACGCCAGCACCGTGACCAGAAATTGCAAATTCATGAAGGAGGCGATGTAATCCATTTCGGCGCCTGTTCAGAAATCAAAATTGATCATTTTGCTCATGATGAATACCCCTAATCCCATCACACTCAGCCCGCCCGCAACCATCATATTTCCCATAGTAGTTGAGAACAGCAGGCCAATATGCGCTGGCGCGATAAAAAACATCGCGCTGCCCACCAGAATTGGCAAGGCGCCAATAATCATGGCCGACGCCTTGGCTTCTGCTGACATGGACTGAATTTTCGCCTTCATCAATTTTCGCTCGCGCAGCACCCCTGACAGATTGCCCAGAGCTTCAGAAAGATTGCCGCCGGATTGCCCCTGGATCGTCAGCACAATGACAAAAAAATTAAGCTCGGTGCTGGGCATGCGCTCCAGCATCCGCTCAAGCCCTGAAGTAAGGCTGACGCCCAGTTTTTGTCCCTCAACCAGGGTTCTAAACTCCTGCCCCAGCGGATCGGGGCTTTCACGCGCTATAATCGCCATGCATTCACCGATTGGAAGACCGGATTTCACCCCACGCACAACCACATCGACGGCATTGACGAACATTTCAGAGAATGCGGTCTGTCTTTTCTTCGCCAGATGTCCCAGCAACCATCGTGGCGCCCCAAACCCCCCAGCCGCCCCGGCCGCAAGCGCGATCAACAACGGATTGCCTGTCATCAGCACAAGCAAAAACACAAAAATTCCCGATGCGATGGAACCGATAATGAAATTTTGCTCGGTCCAACCAACCCCCGCCTGGGCGAACCTCCGCCGCAATGTCAGCGGGATTTTTTGCCCTTTTCGCGCCGCTTCAAGGTCCTTCAGCGACGCCTGAACATTGCGCTTGCCACCACCTGCGCCGCGTTGCGCCGCAACGCCACGGGCGTTGCCGCTGTTTGCCTTGCCGCCGATCGCATGGACCCGGCCACGCATACGGTCGCTTTCGTCAATCTTGCCTCCAAGCATGGCGTATCCGACCCCCGCCGCGCTCACCGCTGCAAGTACCGCCGCCATGATGATAAGTGTGTTTGGATCCATGATCTTTAACAGCCCCTGTTTATCGGACTACTCTGGCAAGTGCGCCGGGCTTTTCTCTCGCATAGATGTCGTTCAACTCTTCCACCGCTTCAGAAAGCCTGTCTCCCAGACCATAATAGCGCGCCTTTTCCATGAATTTCGGGATGCCGACTTCGCCTGGCCTGTGCAGACCAACAAGTTTCCCCTTGGCGTCTTCCCCAAAAATTTCATAGGAAAGCACTTCCTGGGTAATCACCACGTCCCCTTCCATGCCGATGATCTCGGTAACGCTGACGATACGGCGCGAGCCATCGCGCAAACGCTGCGCCTGAACCACCACATCGACCGCCGACACGATCATCTCCCGGATGGTCTTGGCGGGCAGGCTGAAGCCGCCCATGGTAATCATGCTTTCAATACGGCTGATTGCTTCGCGCGGCGTATTGGCGTGCAACGTTCCCATGGAACCATCATGGCCGGTATTCATGGCCTGCAACAGGTCAAAGGCTTCGGGGCCGCGCACTTCGCCGACGATAATGCGTTCAGGGCGCATGCGCAGACAGTTCTTGACCAGATCACGCATGGAAATTTCGCCCGCACCTTCAAGATTGGGGGGTCTGGTTTCCAGGCGCACGACATGCGGCTGTTGCAGTTGCAGTTCCGCCGTATCCTCGCAGGTGATGATGCGCTCGTCAGATCCAGCGAATGCCGAAAGGCTGTTCAGCAAGGTCGTTTTTCCCGAACCGGTGCCGCCAGAGATAATCACATTGCAACGTATCCTGCCGACGATCCCCAATATCTCGGCGCCGGGCACCGATATCGCCCCGAAATTAACGAGATCACTTAACTTCAATTTGTCTTTTTTGAATTTGCGGATGGTGAGCGCGGGGCCATCTATCGCCAGCGGCGGCGCAATGACATTGACACGCGAACCATCGGCAAGACGCGCGTCGCATATGGGGCTTGATTCATCGACCCGGCGGCCAACCTGACTGACGATGCGCTGGCAGATATTCATCAACTGCGCATTATCACGAAATTTGATGTCGGCCTTCTCGATCTTGCCATTGACTTCGATGAACGTCAGGGCCGCCCCATTGACCATGATATCCGCAATATCATCGCGCGCCAGAAGCGGCTCCAGCGGACCATAGCCCAACACATCGTTGCAAATATCCGCAATCAGGCGCTGCTGCTCCGCGACGCTGAGCACCAGGCTTTTAATGGCGATAATTTCGGTTACGATATCACCGATTTCTTCACGAGCCGCAGCGGCTTCCAGTGCCGCCATCTGAGCCAGATCAACGGTGTCAATCAGCGCGTTAAAGATACTTGTCTTGATCAGGTAATATTGTTCGGAACGCGCATTGTCACCACCCAGCGGCTCGATATTGGCTTCTTCCGGCGCCATGACTGGCGGCGGCGGCTGCGATTTTTGAGCGGCTGCACCCGATGCGCCATTAAGCGGTTCCGCAGCATTGGGTGACCCGGACTTCGGTTTGGTATCCGTTCGCTTGCCGAACATGGTGTTTTAAGCCTTCCGGCCTTTCAAAAGCGCCAATAGCGGCGCTAATGGAGACTTGTCTTTCGTATTCGCTGCCATGCTAACACCCCGGCGAGCTAATTGAGAAGCGAGATCAAGCAAGGCTAGCGCGTTTTTGTTTTTTGGATCAATCTCGCTTACCATTTGGCCATTATTGGCCGCAGTTCCAAATAAAAGACTATCATAAGTCATTACACAGGATGGCGGTGCGCCCACGGCGTCAATAAGTTCCTTCATGGGAATTTCTGGCCGTTTCGGCGCTTCGGTCATATTTACTACCAGACGCGGCGCACTGTCATTGGGCCGCTGGGCAACCAGATAATCATATAGACTTTTAGCATTTCTGAGGCTGGCCAGGTCGGATAACATGCACAGAACGATCTCGTCACCCGACATCAACAGGCCGCGCGCCCAGGGCGACCATGTATGTGGCAAATCAATAACAATATGCGCAAAATTGGACTTCACGACATCCAGCACTTTCTCCAGGGCCTTTGGCGCGGGATCAAAGCCGCTATCCAGCGTACAGGGTGACGTAAACAAATGCAGTCTGTCTGTCGCCTTATGCACCAGGCGTTCCAGCAGCACATCATCCAGCCGGTCAGGCTCCAGCAGCGCCTCGGTTATGCCCTTTCCGCCGTCATAATTGAAATCCAGTCCCAAAGTGCCAAAGGCCAGGTCGAGATCGATAATCACGGTAGTTTCGTTAAAACTCTCCGCTAAATGCCAGGCAAGATTATGCGCGACAGTACTGGCGCCCACGCCCCCGTTTACGCCCGTTACAACATGGACCTTGCCCATAGGCTGCGCTGCGGGACTGGAATAGATATTCGCGATGGTCTCGATAAATTGTACGGCGCTGACCGGACTGACCAGATATTCGCTGATGCCCTGACGCATAAAATCCCGGTAGGCATTAACATCGTTCACCGTCCCAATCACAACAACCTGCGTTCCAGGGTCACAGGCTTCAGCCAGAGTTTGCAGATGCGCAAAGGCCTGCTGGCGATCCTGCGGAACATCGACAATCAATAAATTCGGCGTCGGCTGTTCGGTATAATATGCAGAAGCGGTTGCGACGCTTCCTTCGTGGATTTCATTGCTGACCCGGATCATCCGCCGGTCACGACACGCTGCTGCGAGATTGGCTCGATCTGTCGCCCCATCCATAAAGGCATGCAACGTAATGCGGGGGACCGGCTGACCGCCCGTTGTGACAGCTTCACTGTTGGTTTTGTTAGCTTCGTCACTCATTTCGCTACTTCGCTGACTGTGCCTTTTTCCGCAGCGGTCCGCTCGGTGGCGGTTGACTTTCCTTCCCTATAGGCCTTGATCACAATGGTGCGCCGGTCCACATCAATTGGCGTGGTCGCGCGCGGGCGCTTCAAATCAAGTGGATCAGCCACCATCGCGGCCAGGTTATGCTGCGCCGCGCAGCCGAAATTGCTCCATTCCTGATTATCACTGTCGCTGGAAAAATCTTTTTCCCAGTCTCCGCATTCGCGTTCCACCGACGCCACATAACGGGTAAAGCTCAAGACGAAAGGCTGTGATGTCGCTGCGCTGGCGACGCCAGCAGGTGGAACTGCTGCCGCCACGCCAACATTTGCAATGCGCCACTCGATGCGCGACGCGGGTACGCCCCGCTCGGTCAAAACTTCGTTGATCGCCTGCATCTGCGTGGTGATATGGGGCGTATTAGGTATTCCCGGCATGATAATGGCCAATGGGCCATACCCGTCACGCAAATAATTTCCGGCAAAGGCTATAATTTTTCCGGCCTCTGCGTTGGCAAGCTTTTTTCCAACCAGCACCGGCGAAACAGGCATGGTTTCCTGGTGCGGCTCCACCGAAATGGGATATTTCTGCTCGGCCCTTAACTGGGGGCTGGCCGGCGACACTATCCGATCCTGCTGACAGCCGCCCACGCCGACACCCAGAATCACAAGTGCTACAGGCGCTGCGCTTTTCAGCGCCTGTAATCGTCGGCCTATCTGGTTTCTATGCATGCCCAACACGTTCAATTACTCCATGATGTAGCCATACGGCCCCTGCAAGGTTGTTCCCGGACGTGGCTTGCGCTTGTAAACACCGTGCAGGCGGCCAAGGAAATAACTGTCAAAATCACTGGCCGGTGCAAAGCCATCCGTGGGCAGCCGCAACTGCTCCTCATTGACCCCCTTGACCAGATAGGGCGTAACAACAATCACCAGTTCGGTTTCATTATTCTGGAAATCATTGCTGCGGAACAATGCGCCCAGGATTGGCACGTCCTTCAGCCCCGGAATACCGTCAATCGATTTCTGGATATCGTTTTGCAGCAGGCCCGCAATCACCAGACTGCCACCACTGGGCAACTCGACCGAGGTTTCGGCGCGACGCACCGAAAGGCCCGGGATGACCAGGTTCTGAAGCGTAACCGCCTGCTCGTTTGAAATCTGGCTGACTTCTGTTGACAGCCGCAGATTGATGCGCCCGTCACTCAGCACAACAGGCGTAAAGCCAAGACCAACGCCGAAAGGCTTGAATTCAATGGTGATATTGCCGTCCCGGTCGCGCCCGACGGGAACCGGAAATTCACCGCCTGCCAGAAATTTGGCGGACTCACCTGACACAGCCGTCAGGCTTGGTTCCGCCAGTACGCGCGCCAGACCGTTACGCTCTAACGCCTGCAAAACGCCGGATATGGAATTGGTTGCAATCGACACCCCACCAAACGGGGTCAACGGATCGATACCGGGGCCGGGCACCGTTTTGTTCCCGCCCGCGGTCAAACCACCTAAAAGTCTGCCCGCCACATTGAACTGATTAGAGGTTCCGGCACGTATCAGACTGCCGCCGCCACGGTTAAGCGTGCCAAACAGATCGACGCCCAATTGCTTGATAACATTACGCTGCATTTCCGAGACGCGGACCTTTAACAGAACCTGGTCATCGCCTTCGATCGCCAGCAGATTGACAACATTTTCCGGCTTGTCGACAAAACGCAGGACAATGGCAAGAGCGCGTTCCGACGCCGCCACATTGGGCACCCGCCCGCTAATGGCCAGATTGTTGTTTAGCGCCTCGACCCGCAGATTACTGTCCGGGAAGTGCCGTTTCAGCGCCTCGGCAGCGCCTTTCGCATCAAGCTGAACGAGCAGTTCCAGATTAAGTATCTGGCCGCCATGCTCATCAAAAAAGATCATGTTGGTGGCGCCAATGGCAGTGCCAATAACATAGATCTGGCGGGGCGTGCGTACCCTGGCGTCGGCCACTTTGGGATCAGATACCAGAATGTCGCGCGCGTCTTTGGGTAATTCAACTATTGCCGCCTTGCCGCGTTCCAGTCTGATCTGGTGGCGCGCTGCCTCGGTTTCCGGATCATCCGCCATGATGCGCACCTTGCTGCCGTCGATCTTCATCGTGACCGGCGGCGCTGCGGTGGTTTCCTTAATGGTGATTGCGGGTTTGGCGGGAACCGCCTGTGTTGCCTGCGCACAGGCCAACCGGGGAAGAAACACCATCCCAAGCGCCAATACTGCCTGCAATATCAGCCATTGGCCCTGATTTCTGTGCCGATGAGTTACGTGCATATTCAAAGCATCTTCTATTTTGGCTTAAACTTGCCAGGTGCGCCGTACCGGATGATCGTAAAGCCCTTGGTTTTCGAACGCTGTTCTTCAAGCGCCGCCGCCGCCGCTGCTTCGCGCGCCGCAAAATCCGGGTCCTCACGACGTTCCAGGCTGCGCAAGGCCAGCGATAAAGAGCCGCCGCTTTGCATGGATTTGGATAATTTCTGGGCTTGGGCTGGCGTCAGCTCAAGCGTGGCGGTCTTGCCTATTACCGAACTGGTCTGAACCGCGCTCTTGGCGGCATCCTGCCCCGCAGCCGGATCATTAACTATCTGGTCGATCGCCAGCGCGCGAACATTTTCAAGGATTATTTCGGAAACGACCTCTTTTTCGGTCGTGCCATTTTCGCCTTCGACATCGCCTTCATAGCTAAGCAGAATATCAACCCGATCACCCGGCAGGATAAACCCCCCGGCCCCGGTTTCCGGCGATATCTGAACGCTCATGGCCCGCATGCCACCTTCAAGAATGGCCGACATAAATCCGCCATCCCCGGCATTAACAATTTTTCCCGGGGTTATGGGTGCATCCGCAAAGATTTCAGACCGCGCGATGCCCCCCACAAGCTCTTTTATTGCTTCGGGATTGCGGTCCTGGACGAAGTAAGCAGAAGCGACAGAGGGCTGTGGAAACTCCTGCCAGCGCAGATCGGCCTCGCTCAGCTTGGTTCCGATCTCTATCTTGCGCGCTGCAACCAGCACCTGATTGACAGGAATTGCGGGTTTTTCATCAACAGCAACATCCGGTGTGCTGACCAGACTGCTGACCAGAATAGCCGTCAGCCCTGCGGCTGCTATAGCCGCAAGCAGAATAATAATCCGCATCAAGTTCATGTGTCGATGCTCCCCATCCGATCCTGCATTCCTGACTTCCCGGCCTGACGGATATGAAGGCTAAACTTTGCCATTACATTCCAAAAACTTACATTAATTACCAAACATTTGCATCCGGGTATGAAAAAATCATTAATCAGCGTTGCATGTTTTCCGCACGCCCGTGAAACCTTGCCTGTTAACCTTCTTGTTCTTGTCAACACGGGCCTGTTAACCCGGCGCGCTGAGCAGTTCTGGCCGGGCCAATAAGGCGCCCGCCGTCAGGGCGATGCCATAGGGCACGCCCTTCGCCCTGTCGTGCAAGGCAGCTATCCAGGCATAGCGCCCCAGAAAGCTGGCAAGTGGCAGACGGCGGAATATAATCAGGCTCAAGGCCAATAGCCCACCACAAAGGCTAAACATTATCAGATAGTTAACTATTCCGGTCCAGCCCATCCACAGGCTGGTCGCGGCAAACAGCTTGGCGTCGCCCCCACCCAGCAGGCCCAGCGCGAACAACACCCAACCGGCCAGCAACATGGCGATTCCTGCCCCGATATGATCCACAAATTGTGGCCATGGCAGTGCCTGCCAGAAGGCAAATAGCGCAAAAATTATAATCAGCGACACTGATAGAATGTTGGGAATTGTATAGCTCACCAGATCATAAATGGCGGCCACAAGCATGATGCCAAAAAACAACAGAATAAATAAAACCATCATTGGGGATGCTGTGAAGGCTTCAAACATGGGGGGCGCCAGGCATCAGGTGGGAATTACCAAAGACCAGGTATAAGGCGCCAGCGCGTACTCTGCATAAATTGCCGGTAATCGGGATCCTGTGCAAGATGCCTCTCTTCCGCCAGCAGCCTAAGCGCCTGAAACACAAACCATGCCGCTAAAATCAATGCATTTTGCGTTGAGAAATTGTTTATCAAAAATCCGCCAAAAGCGATGATATAACTCGCGTAAAGTGGATGGCGAACCCATTTGTACATACCGCCTGTTTGAATGCCACGGTTTGCAGGCACAACCCCAATACTTCGGTTCAGGGCAAACAGGCCAAGAATGCCAACTAACGTCCCGGCAATGCTGAATGCCGTTCCAATCATATATTCACCAGTTCCGTGCGCTCTAAGTATCAACGGCAAAAATGTAGCGGCAAATGCGAGCGCCCATTCATGCGGGCGCGCACTGGTCGAAATGCTGGGACGGCGTATGAACAAAATCGCCATCAATATCAGTTCTTGAAGAAGCAGCAAGAAGCTGGAAACACGAAAATTCAACAGCAAATCCTGAAACAGACTGATCGCCAGCAGTGCGAAAAACGCTATCAATAGCATTTTTGATATGGTCTCAGTTATATAGGCTGTTCTTCGCCTTACATTTTCGTTTCCCCAATCCATATTTACTTTCCCCTGCAATTCATGATTGCAACCGTACAACCCGGAGCGCATCCGCTTTGTGGGAATTTCTGGGGGTAACACCAACCATTGACACGCCGCCAGCTTTACTTCGCCTCAAAAAAATGGCGCCGCAGGAAAACCCGCGGCGCCATTGTAATCAGACTTTAGTGTTTTACAGGCCCGCGCCGATCGCAGCGAAAAGTGCTGCCAACTGGCCACCCAAGGTCTGCGCAGCCAGCAAAACCACCAGGCCAATGCCCGCCGCGATCAGACCATATTCGATCGCCGTGGCGCCCGAAACATCACTCTTGAAAGCAAGCAGCTTTTTCTGAGCGGCAACATACAGTTTCAACATGTCTATCTCTCCTTCAAGTTGTCATCTGGCGGACATCCACCAGATCATCCCCGCCACAACTCGCCCCGTGGCAGGGCCTTTGGTCAACGCAACGCTCCGTTCTATCGAAGCGCATTAAACTTTGGGGCCTGAATGACTGGTCCCCGGCACGTTAGACGCTAACACTTAAATTACAGCTTCAAAAACCGTTTGTTCTTACTGTCCTTGCCCTACAGACCGAATATAGTAGCACCCTTAAGCCATTGCATGTGATCGCTGTCACGCAACCGGTTAATTATAAATACTTAACCATTCCTGAATCATATTCTAGCCATAATCACACTATCCCAATTCCGCCAGCAGCCGCACCTTGGCGCGATCCGTAATATGCAGGCTGGGATAGCGGCGCTTGGCCAGCCCCACCTTGATCAATTGCCCCAGCGCAGTGGCGACACTTTCCTCCGTCGTGCCGGCCCAGGCGGCAATTTCCCTATGTTTTGGCATACGGGTAATCAGCCAGGTGCCGTCGCCCCTTGGGTCCGGCTCTGAAATGCGCAGAAGTTCGGAATAGACGCGCTGAACATCGGTGCGCGTGCTCAAATCAACGATTCGCTTGTTATTGTTACGTATAATGCTCGTCAAATACTGAAGCAGCGCAAAGGAAGCCTGTGGATTAGAAGCCAAAATTTCATTAAATTTCGCCGATTCTAGGTAGGCTACGACGCAATATCCCTTGGAAAAAACACTGGCGGAGCGTGGCTGACCATCAATTGCCGACAATTCACCAAAATGCGCCCCGGCGCCAAGATCGATAAAGGCGATTTCACCGGCCTGTCCGGTCGAGGTCGCAACCCGCAACGCACCGGAAACCACAAAATATACGGCATCGCGCGAGGGCTCGGCCGCGGCGTCAATTATCGTCTCATCGGGGCCATATTCCTGCCATTTGCACATGGCCTCAATTCCGGAAACGACCGCTTCAGGCAGTTTTTCGAACAGTTTGATACCCTTCAATGTGCAAACCGAGGGATCAAGCACCCTTTAATCTCCTACGCATTTAAGCCCCTTCAGCCTTAAGCAATGGCATTATACCCCCGGCTCCATAATGCTTAAATATTTTTTTAACAATCTCGAAAGCCTGAGCAATATCCCCATTTATTGAAACAGAGGACTCGAAAACTGCGTATTAAATTGCCCTATAAATTAATGATCTAAAAAGCACTGGTGATTAGTTTTAACGGCAAAAGCCACCCACCTTGCGTTCATTTGGCTTTTATTTGGTTTATATTACGTTAATGTTTATAGTCTTAAATCCACCATCTTTTACTTGCAAATAAAATAGGCTGGACGAAGGAGAGGCGAGCATGTGGGCAATAGACCAAACATCGCGAGACCCCAAACCGCGAATCGGGCGGCTGGGCCTCAGCTGCTTTCTCATGCTAACCTTTGTGATCCAAGCTGGCAATTCCCTGGCCAGCGAAAATCTGCGCGTGACGATTGACAAAAATCACGTTCTTCGAACCGATCGTCCTGTCGAAACCATCATTGTCGGCAATCCGCATATCGCGGATGTGTCTGCGCAAAGCAACCAACTGATGTTCGTACTTGGCCGCACCAGTGGTGAAACAAATATTCTTGGCTTCGACAAGGATGGCAATGTGGTGTTTGACAAGGATGTAACCGTGGTGCCGCACACAACGCGAACCGTCACCTTGCATCGTGGCTCTTCCACGGAAACCTTTGCCTGCGCGCCGCGCTGTGAAAGCGAGATGCATCCCGGTGATGATTCGAAAAACTTCTCCGAGATCAGTGGCCAGAACAGTACGCATACTGGTGCGGCCAGCGGGGCAGCCAGCGGAGCTTCCTCGGAATCCGAATAATTTACTACAGTTAAAGCCTCGCCTGCGATAACGCCGCACCGGGAATCGGTTGCGTCTGCGCACTATCCCCTTTACTGTCGGGTAGTCCAGCTGCCTCTTACCGGGGCAACTGGCGCAAACTTACATACAGAAGATCCCTGCGGAAGAGTCCGGATATTGGTGATGCGCACACATCGCAATGAACCGGCGCCGAAGGAGCAACCGCCCCGGAAACTCTCAGGCAACCGGACCGCAGGGGGATGAAACTCTGGAAAGCAAGTGTCCATGTCTCGCATGTGCGGGTATTTGGCGCTTCACCGAAGGGGTAAGCCCGATCAGGTTGCGACAGCCAGATCGGGGCAAATCTCTCAGGTTCCCGTGACAGAGGGGGCAGCCGACGGCGCACAAACTGCGCCAAACGGCAGGCGTTAGGGATTCCGCTTATGGATGAACTAAGGTTGCACCAAACGGGACAGAGGGTTATGGCTGAAACAATTGACGCGCCCTTGCGCAATACACCACTGCACGCATTGCATCTTGCGCTGGGCGCAAAGATGGTTCCGTTTGCGGGCTATGCCATGCCCGTAAATTATCCTGCCGGGATTTTGAAAGAGCATCTGCACACCCGCGAAAAGGTTGGCCTGTTTGATGTGTCGCATATGGGACAGGCGATGCTCAGCGCCCTGCCCGGTGTTGATATTGCCGCAGCATTTGAAACACTGGTTCCCGGCGCGATTGCCGAACTGAAGCCCGGGCAGATGCGCTACACGATGCTGCTGAATGCGACGGGCGGTATTCTCGATGACCTGATGGTGACGCGGCCGGTGCGGCCAGAACATCAGCATCAGCTTTTTCTGGTCGTAAATGCCGGGCGCAAGACCGAAGACTTTGCCCATATCGAAAACGCGCTGGCTGGCAAGGCCACACTGACGCGAATGGAAGATCGCGCGCTGCTGGCATTGCAGGGACCGGCAGCCGCAACAGTGATGGCGCGTCTCGTGCCGGAGACGGCCGATCTGGCCTTTATGCAAGGCAGACGGTTTCGCGTTAATGATGTTGAATTGATTATTCATCGTTGCGGTTATACCGGCGAGGATGGTTTTGAAATTTCGATACCGGCAGATGCAGCGCAGGACTGGGCCAGGAGATTGCTTGGCGAACCGGAGGTCGCGCCCGTTGGGCTTGGCGCGCGCGACAGTTTGCGGCTGGAGGCGGGGCTGTGCCTGTATGGCCATGATATTGATGAAACCACCACGCCGGTTGAGGCCAATTTACTGTGGTCCATCTCGAAGCGACGCCGCGAAACCGGTGGTTTTCCCGGCAGTGCGATATTGCAGGCACAGATCAGGGAAGGCCCCAAACGCCTGCGGGTGGGCATCCGGCCAGAGGGCCGCGCCCCCGCGCGCGAAGGCGCTGAAATCACGGATATTGAAGGTAATGTAATCGGTCATGTGACCAGCGGAACCTTCAGCCCAACCCTCAACGCCCCCATCGCCATGGGATATGTCAACGCATCCCACGCCACCGACGGCACAGCCGTTAATCTGATGGTGCGCGGCAAACCACTGGCCGCGCATATTGTTCCCATGCCGTTTATTCCGAAACGCTTTCACCGCCAGGATCGATCACATGACAAAAATTTACTACACCCAGGACCATGAATGGATACGCCTTGAAGGCGACATTGGCACCGTCGGCATTTCCAATTACGCGCAGCAACAGTTGGGCGACATCGTCTTTGTTGAGCTGCCGCAATTGGGCGCAAAAACCGGACAGGGCGATGAAATCGCCGTCGTCGAATCCGTAAAGGCTGCCAGCGAAATTTATTCGCCGGTCAGCGGCGAAATAATGGAAGCCAACACCGCGCTGGAAGGCGCACCAGTGACCGTGAATGAAGCGGCGGAAACTGACGGCTGGTTTTTCAAAATCCGGCTTGCCAACAAAGCGGAGCTTGACGCGCTGATGGATGCGGCCGCCTATAAAACTTTTGTCGAGGGGCTGGCCTGATGCGCTATCTACCGCTTACCCAAACAGATCGCGCCGATATGTTGCGCGCTATCGGCGTGGCCAGCATTGATGATCTGTTTGTTGACGTGCCTATGGTGGCGCGGCGATCCGAACCGCTTGATCTGCCCCCCCATCAGGGCGAACTGGAAGTGGAGCGAATGCTGCGCGCCATGGCGTCAAAAAATCTTGCCGCCTGCGATGCGCCATTCTTTTGTGGCGCGGGGGCCTATCGCCATCATATTCCCGCAAGCGTCGATCATCTGATTCAGCGTTCGGAATTTCTGACTTCCTATACGCCCTATCAGCCGGAAATTTCACAGGGCACCTTGCAATATCTGTTCGAATTTCAGACCCAGGTCGCCATGCTGTCGGGCATGGATATCGCCAACGCCTCCATGTATGACGGCGCCACTGCCTGCGCCGAAGCCGTGTTGATGGCCAACCGCGCCACCAAACGGCGCAAGGCGATTTTGTCCGGCGGGCTGCACCCGCACTATCGCGCGGTTACCGAAACCACGTCGCATTTTGCTGGCGGAATTGTGCAGGCCATGCAGGCAACGCCCGATGGCGTTGAAGATATTATCAACGCCATTGATGAGGACACCGCCTGCATCGTGGTGCAGACGCCGGATTTCTTCGGCCATTTGCGCGATCTGCGTCCGCTGGCAGAAGCGGCGCATGCCAAAGGCGCATTGCTGATCGCGGTAACCACGGAGCCGCTGGCCTTGGGCGCAATATTATCGCCCGGCGAAATGGGCGCGGATATTTTTGTGGGTGAGGGGCAATCGCTGGGCGTTGGGCTGAATTTTGGCGGTCCCTATCTGGGATTATTTGCAGCGCGCACTGCGCTACAACGCCAGATGCCAGGACGGCTGTGCGGCGAAACCGTTGATGCACAGGGCCGACGCGGCTATGTGCTGACCCTGTCGGCGCGTGAACAACATATTCGCCGGGAAAAAGCCACCAGCAATATCTGCACCAATTCGGGGCTGTGCTGTCTGGCCTTCACCATTCATGTGGCGCTATTGGGCGAAGCGGGATTTACGCAATTGGCGCTGCTCAACCATCAGGCCGCAATCGTTCTGGCGCAGGTTTTGACTGGCATTCCTGGTGTGACCTGCCTTAATGAAAGTTTTTTTAATGAGTTTACACTGCGCCTGCCAAAGCCCGCCGCACCGGTGGTTGAAGCATTGGCGGCGCGCGGCATATTGGGCGGGGTTCCCGTTTCGCGGTTGATCCCGGATGATCCCGCCCTTGCCAATCTTTTGCTGGTGGCGGCGAACGAAACCAATAGTGATGCGGACAGAGACGCCTTTGTCGCTGGCCTGCGCGAGGTGCTGTCATGATGCGTCAGGGCCGCCCGACACAAGCCGGCGAAGCGGGAAAAAACAGCGTGAGCACATTCAGCGGCCATCGCGGACTGGATCATGAAGAGCCGTTGCTGTTCGAACAAAATGCAGACGGGCGCTGTGGTGTGGATTTGCCCGCGCCCGCAAGCATGTCAAACCGGCTGGGCGGATTGGCGCGCAGCACCGCCATCGGCCTGCCCGGCCTGTCCGAACCCCAGGTGGTGCGGCATTTTGTCCGCCTCAGCCGCAAAAATTACGCCATTGATAGCGGGCTATATCCGCTGGGTTCCTGCACCATGAAACATAATCCGCGCCTCAATGAAAAGCTGGCACGGCTGCCGGGCTTTGCCGATCTGCATCCGCTGCAACCGCTTTCCACTGTTCAGGGCTCCCTGGAATTGATCAGTACACTGTCAAACTGGCTGCAAGTCCTGACCGGAATGCCAGCCGTCGCCATGTCACCCAAGGCGGGCGCGCATGGCGAGCTGTGCGGGCTGATGGCGATCCGCGCGGCGCTGGATGCGCGCAGCGAAAAACGCAACCGGGTGCTGGCGCCCGAATCCGCGCACGGCACCAACCCGGCTACCGCCGCCATGTGCGGTTTCAGCGTTGATCCGATTCCCGCCGATGCGCGCGGCCGCGTCGATCTGGCGGCGCTGAAAGCCAAACTTGGCCCGGATGTGGCGGCTATCATGGTGACCAATCCCAATACTTGCGGCCTGTTTGAAACCGATATCGTGGAAATGGCCAGGGCCGTGCATGACGCCGGCGGATATTTTTATTGCGATGGGGCGAATTTCAACGCACTCGTAGGCCGGGTGCGGCCCGGGGATCTGGGCATCGACGCCATGCATATCAATCTGCACAAAACCTTTTCCACGCCGCATGGCGGCGGTGGGCCGGGGGCGGGGCCGGTGGTGTTTTCACAGGCACTTGCTCCCTTCGCCCCATTGCCCTTTGTGGTGGATCGCGGCAACGGCTTTGATCTGGTGGAATTCAACGCCAATGCCGGTGCGGCCACTCCCTTTGGGCGGATGACTGCGTTTCACGGCCAGACGGGTATGTTTATCCGTGCACTGAGCTATATGCTGAGCCACGGCGGTGATGGCCTGCGGCAGGTGGCCGAAGACGCCGTGCTGAACGCCAATTATATAATGGCCAGCCTGAGCGGTGATATGAGCGCCCCCTTCCCCGGCCCCTGCATGCATGAATGCCTGTTCGATGACAGCTTTCTGAAAGACACCGGCGTCACCACGCTGGATTTCGCCAAGGCGATGATCGATGAAGGCTATCATCCGATGACCATCTATTTCCCGCTGGTGGTGCATGGCGCGATGCTGATCGAGCCGACGGAAACCGAATCCAAAGAATCTCTTGATCAATTGATCAGTGTGCTGCGCAGTCTGGCGCGCGCGGCAAAGGGGGGTGACACCACGCGCTTCACCCAGGCCCCGCATTTCGCGCCACGCGAACGGCTGGACGAAACCCGCGCCGCGCGCGCGCCTGTGCTGCGCTGGCGGCCGCAGGAATAACGCCAAAATCAGAGCTTAGATCATTTTCCGATCTGATTGGATTAACCTTCTCGCGTCCCCCTGACCCCATCCCCGGCCCTTATTGGTACATGCACCTTCATGCCCCCCTTACAGGGTCAGGGAGTATCCCGGAGCATCTGTTTTTACAACCGCGGGCAGATCAGGATCCCCTCTCCTTGAAAAGGGGAGGGGATCATGCGTCGGAGCGAAGTGATTATGGATTTACAAAAAGCAGCGGCGCGTCAATCTGATCAGGGCTTGGTGTCCAGCACATGCGCCTCCAGCGCGCGCGCCGCCACTTTGTGCCCCTGCTCGTTCCAATGATTATCAGAAACAAAATTAAGGGGCTGGTGGTTCAGCCGCCAATCCTCCTCAAATATGGGATGCAAATCGATAAATTTCACGCTCGCATGCGCCGCCATTTCCGACGCCATGGCGTTTAGCCACAAGGCCCCATCTTTATAAAGCGGCGCAGCGTCCAGCCTCTCTGCGATCGCGCGGCGATCTCCATCCATGATCACAAGCGGTTGAAAATTGTGCCGCTGCGAAAGCAACTGAAACTGGGCCATAGCGTACCCCGTGGCGCTCTGTATCGCGGCGCGATGCGCCAGAAAAGCATCCAGCGCGATATTGGCCTGATATGCAGGCGGTGCGGCTGCTGACATCTGCATCATCATCGCCGCCGGGTTGAGCTTCTGCCGGTAATAGAGATATCGCAGCGTCGCGCTCTGGCGCAGCCAGTCGCGCCATGTAGCCTGATAAGGGACTGGCGGAATTTCCTCCGTCACCTGATTAGCTTCCATACGAAACTTCTGAAAACTGCTGGTGTAACGCCCGGCGACATAGCTGAAGCTTTCATCGAAATCATTATGCACCAGCACCAGAACGATCATGTCGGGTTGATAGGTTTGCGCCACATGGCGCGCCATCGCCAGATAATGGCTGAGCGGCGCGCCGCTGATGCCGAAACGATAGACCTGGAGACGACCCTGCCCTGCCCCCTCCAGCCGCTCGGCCAGACTGTCCGTGTACGGAACCTGTAGCGCCTCCACAAAGGAATCGCCAATAATAGCGATGCGTTTTACGCCTGCGGGAGGCGTGACGTCATAGGAAGCGTGGCCCGAATTCCAGCCCTGCGCATTGATCCGGTAATGGCCCGCGACATCGCTGCCCACACGCCATATGCCTTCACTACCGGGTTGCAGGCGCACCAACCCATCCAGAAAAATATTTTCCGGAACATCGCTGGGGATCAAAATGAAACGAAACAGCACCATCTCGCACAGCAGCACCACAAACAGCATACTCAGCATCATCAGCGAGATATTCACCCACATGGCGCGCCACCCACCCGCATTTGGCGACGGCGCATTAGCGTCCCCCTCAAGGCGACCCGGCACATTACTACCACCCATCAGATCGCGCCCATTTTACCATGCCAGCCTCCTGCCATAATTGAATCATACTCACTTCCCCGACCTTTATTTGAGGAAAACCGGTACAATGCAACGCCACGATTGCCGCCGCGCCACATATGGGCTAGTTTGCCCCCGTTCCGGGGCTTTCATCGGAATCAGGCACCCGTAGCTCAGCTGGATAGAGCGCTGCCCTCCGAAGGCAGAGGCCAGGGGTTCGAATCCCTTCGGGTGCGCCATTTTCATTAATGAAATCAAATATTTATGAATTCTCGTTTTGATGCGAACTAAGCGATGTTCGGTCGCGGAAGCACCACGGAAGCAGCGTAATTGCATTTGGCCGCTGAATCGCCAAATTGGAAAATCGCGAGTTGAGTCGCGAAAGCGGATTAGACACCTACCCCACAATCTACATAGAGATGAGATCAAGTACCGGCTGCCAAGTGCGCCACTCGAACAGACGATGCTCGACTAACCGCGCCACGTTCTCAGGAGCGGCTTGTTCCACCTCCTGAAACAGGTGTTGAATTTTCGACTGTTTTAGCCACGAATGGAAAAAAAGTCTGCTTCGAGCGCTCGAAGAATGTAAGCGCCCGGTTGAAGCAGAACGAAAGAGAGCGCGCGGCGACATACCTAAGAAGTGAGAGAAATTATGCAAGGAGCCGTGGGGGCGAAGATCGAGCAGGGAAGTTTTGTTGAACTTCGCGGGCGACCATGGCTTGTAGAAGAGTTGCGCGGTGAAGCGAGCGACCTTCAGACCCTCAGGACACCTACTATGTCGGCACGATGAAGTGTAAAACTCCAGACTTGATCTGACGGACGGTTATTTATCAGGCAGCTATATTGC
>CAYGDL010000023.1:0-24695 GCA_964348545.1 uncultured Alphaproteobacteria bacterium
CGCTCCCAAAGCTCAGTTTTATTACAGACAGGACGCAGGCAAGCCCAAGTCCGAGACAGCCCAGTTTAATTGCGATGATCAGGCCGATTTTTCCCAGCTCCCAATGCACATAATCTTCGACGACATGCGCCAGCCCGATGCTCATATGATAAAAGCCGACCAACAGAAACATCAGCATCATGACGCCAACCAGTGGCGAACGCATCATGGCGGCAGCGCTGGCGTAATCATCTCCGGTCAGCGCAATCATGAAGCCAACAAAGATCGTCGCCAGCGGGATCAGCGCAATCGCCGTCATGCGTTGGTGCCAGAAAGTTGTGGTGCCGTCTTTGGCGGACCCCCTGCCACGTACACGACCAATGGGTGTTTTGAAAACGGACATCAGATGACCCCCCGGCAGCTATAGGCAAGAAACCACGCAATGCCCGTCAAGATAATGGATCCCGTAAACGCAGCCCATGCCGTGCGGTTGGCGGTGGCAACTTCAAAGCCATAGCCAATGTCCCAGAACATATGCCGTATGCCATTACACAGATGATACATAAGTGACCAGGTAAAGCCGAGCAGCATAAGCCTGCCAATCCAGCTTCCTAAAAAACCCTGCACGGCCAGATAGCTCTCCGGCCCGTCCGCCAGCGCCAGCAGCCAGCAGGTCAGCAGCAGGCTGCCAATCGCCAGCCCCACACCGGTGATGCGGTGCGTAATTGACGCCGCCATGGTGATTTTCCAGCCATAAATCTGAAGATGCGGCGACAATGGCCGTGGCCGCATGACCGGCGGTTTGCCAGCCCCTGCTTGAGATTCCGCCATTTCTGGCCCCCTGCTAATTATTTGGCGGTTTTCAGACCGCATTTGATTCCCGCGCATACTAAGCCTGGAAGACCATAAGTCAACCAGCGGATGAAACAAAACAGCCTATCTGCGCCCCATCAGCAGCCAGTAATCCAGATCAAGAATGACGGCGGGATGATGCCCTTCATCGCTCACGCCGGGAAAGGTGGTGAACCGCCCCTGGATTGCCGGAGGCTCCAACTCATGAGTAAAACATGAGTGACAGGAGCCACTATGAGCAAGACAACGAACAAATTTTCACCTGAGGCGCGCGCGCGGGCGGCGCGGATGGTATTGGAACACGAGGGCGATTATGCGTCGCGCTGGTCGGCTGTGGTATCGGTTGCTGGAAAGATCGGCTGCGCCCCGCAAACGCTTCACGAATGGGTGAAGAAGGCCGAGGCCGGCGGCTGCTGGAACCCATCGGCAACATCCCGCCTGCCGAAGCTGAAGAAAGATACTACGCCATGCTGGACGAAATCCCCATGGCCGCATAACTTAAACCAAATAGCCTCCGGCAATCCCGGGGCGGTTCAACTCTTGCGCCTCTCAGGGTATCGATACGGAACTCCGATTTCCAGATCGAACTGCAGGACAGGTTCAAGGCCATAGCGGTCGATCTGGCGAACATACCGGCAATCGCAGCGAAGCACCCGGCGCTTGCGGCAGCGGTCGAAGCTCACGGCGTCGAGATCGCCAAAGCTGTTAACTCCCAAAGCTGTTAACTCAAAGACGACCCGGGAGACTGCGGACCGCATCAACACCATTCAGGTCGAGATATTCGGCATGACGAATGCCGGTTCGGTCGTTGCGCTGGAGGACGCCGCCGCCAAGCCCGAGACGGACCTGGAGGAGGAGATCGTGGGAAAAGAAGGGCGGCTCCTGACCCGCATCCATGCCTATAAGGAGCGGGACCGAGCATTCGCAGCACGGGCCAAGAAATACTACCGGGACAAGAACGGCGGGAAGCTCGCCTGCCAAGCCTGCGGCCTCGACCTAATCGCGCTCTGCGGTCCCGATGGAGAGCGCTGCATCGAAGCCCACCACAAGGTTCCGATCGAGGAGCTACAGTCCGACAGTATTACCCGTGTGGACGAGATGGCCATGGTCTGCGCAAGCTGCCACCGGATCATCCACAGCAAGAAGTGCTGCCTCACTGTCGATGAGGTGAAGAAGGCATCCTAAGAAGGTGGTCGGGGGCTACCGGAATCGAACCGGCAAAGAAGGGGTCGCAAAGAAGGCGTCGGGTCTTGACGTGATAGTTTTACCGCTTCCCTTAAATTCATCACGATGACAAATGCGCCAGGTCTTTTCCTGTGGCCTTGGGGTTAGTTACGATGCCGTTCATGAATATCTCCGCGCCTGTGTTGTGAATTAAAAATGGAGTCAGACATGATTGCCCCCATTTGATATACAGAACGGCGTCCCCGCGAGGAGCGTGAGCTGCGCAGCAATCCGCCAGCGCTTGCGCGGCGTGCACGGAAACAAAAAATAAAAACTTTTACGTGTGATTGCTGGATTGCTTCGCTCCGATCACAATGACACTATAGCGGGGCGGGCCAATCACAAACTGCTTCATACGGGAAAGACAAGAGCAACAGGGGAGACGCAATGAAAACGCTGCAATTGAACAGCTTCGCAGAAGGCTTTGCGTTTCTCGAAGGGCCGCGCTGGCGGGACGGCAGACTGTGGGTTTCGGATGTGTTCGGCAGGGCCATTTATACGCTGACGCCCGAGGGGACACGCAGCAAGATTATAGACGTTCCGAAAGGGCCGTCAGGCATCGGGTTCCTGCCCGATAAAACGCCGGTCTTTGTTTCCATGGCTGATCGCTGCCTGTACAAGATCGTGGCCGGCAAAATGCTGCTGCACGCCGATATTTCATATCTGGTGAACAGCGACATCAACGATATGGTGATCGACGCCAAAGGCAACGCCTATGTCGGCAATCTGGGCTATGATCTGTTCGGCGGCGAGGAGATGAAACTGACCAACTTCATTCTGGTGACGCCGGACGGCAAGGCCCGCGAAGTGGCGAATGGTCTGGCGGTGCCCAACGGCCCGGTGATCACGCCCGATGGCGAGACATTGATCGTGGCTGAATCCATGGGCCGCAAACTGACGGCGTTCGACATCCAGGCGGATGGCTCACTGGCCAACCGGCGCGTGTTCGCCGATCTTGATGGGGCCGAGCCGGATGGCATCTGCCTCGACGCCGAAGGCGCGGTGTGGCTGGCGGCGATCAACCGGCGCGGCTTTCTGCGCGTGAAGCAGGGCGGCGAAGTCACCCACAAAATCGAGACCGGCAAGCGCATGGCGATTGCCTGCACCCTGGGCGGCGCGGACGGCCGCACATTCTTTGGCTTGACCTTTGAGGGCGCTTTCAAGGACATTTCAAAGGGAGGGCTTAATTCCCGCATCGAAACCGTGCGGGTGGATGTTGGCGCTTCGGGATCACCATAAGAGGAAACACACGACATGACTTATCCGCTGCAAATCGCCGAACGCGACGAACTGCTCGCCAAGGCGGAATCAATCCGCGGGATCATTGAAGGCGACGCCGAACAAAGCGAGGCTGACCGCACATTGGCGATGACCTCGGTCAATGCGCTGTATGACAGCGGCATATTGAATATGTGCGTGCCGCGCTCGCTGGGCGGTGTCGAGGCCGATCCGATGACCCAGACCGAGGTCTATGAAGCGATCAGCGAGATGAACGGCGCGGCGGGCTGGTGCCTGGTCATCGGCGCAACGTCCGTGGGCATGCTGGGGGGCATGATCAGCGACGGCGCGCTGGGCGAAGTGTTCAAGAACGGGCGCATCCCGCGCGCATCAGGAACGGTGTTTCCCTCTGGCCTTGCAGAACGGGTCGATGGCGGATACCGGGTCACGGGCCGCTGGGCGTTCGGCAGCGCCATTCACCATGCCGACTGGGTAACAACCGGCGCAATGATCGGCAAGGATGGCGTGCCCATCCGCTCCGCCAGTGGCGCGCCGCAACTATGCTCGGTCTGCGTACCCATCAAGGATGTGATTATTGAGGACAACTGGTTTTCCAGCGGCCTCAAGGGAACCGGCAGCTCGCATTACCGGATCGAGAATGTATTTGTTCCCGACGATTTCCTGTTGGGCGGGAAACGTCCGCCGCGCGGCGGACCGCTGTTTCAATTGCCGACCTATGGCTATGTGGCGGCCTGTCATGCGGGGTTCGCGCTGGGGGTGGCCAAACGGGCGATGTCGGAAATTACGGCGATGGCGGCTGACAAAAAACGCAAATTAACCGGCGTGAAGCTCGGCGACCGGGGGGCGTTCCACAAGGAACTGGGCGTCATGGCCAGCAAACTGGCCGGTGCGCGGCTGTTCTCGCTGGATATTCTGAGCCGCATGTGGACGGCGCAGAACAAGGGCGCGCGCATGTCGCTGGTGGAATGGGGCGAGTGCCGCGCCGCGATGACCTATGTGACCGAGGTGGCGGCGGAAGCGACCAGCTTCGCCTACCGGTATGGAAGCGGGGCCGCGCTCTATCAGTCGCATCCACTTCAACGCTGCCTGCGTGACATCTATACCGCAACCCAGCATGGGGTGGTGAGCGATGAAAATTACGAAACACTGGGCCTCGCTCTGATCGGCAAGGGAAAATGGGAACCGCTGATCGGCGGCCCGCCCAGGGAGTAAGGTTTTAACCCGGTTGGCGGCTTTGCGCGCTCACCGCTTTAAAAAATCGCCAAGGCAATCTGGCAATCTGTATGAACCCAAAAACTGAAAACAAACCAACAGCATTTCTATTTGTTATTGCATGCATTGCGCTTTGGTCATTCGTTCCGGTTGTATCGAAACTTGGCCAGCAAAAATTGGACCATTACCAATTTTTATTTTGGTCCAGCCTGCTCTCCTTTGCCGTTTTATCCGCCACAATGATGGTGGCGGGTAAAGCGCAATCACTAAAAAACTACGACATAAAACAGCTTGTCACAGCGCTTGGACTGGGATTTTTAGGCGCGTTTTTATACTATCTTCTGCTTTATTTTGGATACGCAAATGTAAGCGGATTAGAAGTTCTTGTAATTCAATACACCTGGCCAATATTCATTGTGGTTTTTTCTGTCTTGTTCTTGAAAGAAAAAATCAGTGGACGAAATATTATAGCGCTGTTTCTGGGATTTTCAGGTGTTGTCATCGTTTTGACGAAGGGGGATTTTAGCTCACTTCATTTGAGTAATTTCACCACTGATCTAATTGTGCTGCTAGCGGCCGCGGTTTTCGGTTTATTCTCGGTGTTGAGCAAGAAGGCAAATTTTGAGCCATTTTCCGCGGCGGCGTTATTTTTTCTTTCCGCCACTTTCTTTTCTTTTCTCGCTATGCTGCTGTTCTCCAGCTTCGCTACACCAGCAACTAATGAACTAATCCCAATTTTTGCGAATGGAGTCTTTGTCAATGGCTTCTCTTATATCCTCTGGCTGCTTGGGTTAAGTTATGCAAAGGCTTCGTTTGTTGCGCCTTTGGTTTTTCTTACGCCAATTTTAGCCGCCATTTGGGTGGTTGTTTTCTTTCACGAAGCTTTTTTGCCCGCTTATTTTACTGGGTTGGCGCTTGTTGTTTGCGCTGGCCTGGTTGCAAAATAGCGCTTGACAAGTGCGAACAAAACATGAACTATTGATCTGTTGCAGGGATATGCGGGTTTGGCTTGCGTGTCCCCGGCTAACTGGCGCACCATCATTTCATACATAAATGGATGCGGGAGGACGCGATGACACGGGTATTGGAAGGCATACGGGTTCTGGATTTTGGACGCTATATTGCCGGGCCGTTTTGCTCGGCCTTGCTGGGGGATATGGGGGCGGACGTGATCCGTATCGAACGCCCAGGCGGCGGCGAGGATCGCGTTGTCGGGCCGGTGACCGAGGATGGCATTGGCGCGGGCTTTTTTCAGCTTAACCGCAACAAGCGTTCGCTGACCCTCAACCCGACCTCTAAAGAAGGGCGCGAGATTGTCAAAAAACTGGTGGCGACCGCCGATGTGGTGGTGGCCAATGTGCCCCCGCAGGCGCTGGCCGCCATGGGGATTGATCTGGAAAGCCTGCACGCCATCAATCCGCGCATTATCCTGACCACCGGTTCGGCGTTCGGGCGCGGTGGCCCATATAGCGACCGGCTGGGCTTTGATGGCATCGGCCAGGTGATGTCCGGCAACAGCTATATGTCGGGTACGGACGAAAACACCCCGCAGAAAAGTCTTTTTCCCTATGTGGATTACGGCACCGCGACCAATTGCGCCCTGGGCACCCTGGCCGCCCTGATGGCGCGTGAAAAAACCGGCAAGGGGCAGATGGTCGAAGGCTCGCTGCTGCGCACCGCGCTGACCCTTGGCAATAGTGTTCTGATTGAAGAAGATATGCTGGAACTGGCGCGTATTCCGCAGGGCAATCGCGGCTATAACGCGGCGCCATCTGACGTTTTCAAAACCAAAGACGGCTTTATTCTGGCGCAAGTGGTCAGCGACACCCTGTTCAAACGCTGGACCGGTTTGATGGGCGAGCATGACTGGCCAACCGATCCACGCTTCAAGGATGATCTGGCGCGCGGCGTCAACAGCCAGATCATCAGTGACCGGATGAATAAATGGTGCGCCGGCTACACCAGCGAAGAAGCCATCCTGCTGCTGGCGGAAGCCAAAATTCCCGCAGGCAAGGTGATGAGCCCACGTCAGGTATTGGCGGACCCGCATGTTCAGACCATGTTCATCGAGCAGGACTATCCGACGCTGAAAAAGCCCGCCAAGGTGGTCGGGCCGCCGACGCTGCTGTCCGATACGCCGCTGGAATTTCGTTTGCGCGCGCCAACCTCTGGCGAACATACAGATGAAATTCTGCTCAGCATCGGCTATAGTCAGGGACAGATCGCAGAATTGCGCGAAAAAAACATTGTCTGATTCGTCCAGACGCGAAATTAACAGGGGATAGGCCATGGCAGGCAGTGTGAACAAAGTGATTCTGGTTGGTAATCTGGGCAAGGATCCGGTCATTCGCCGCACCCAGGATGGAAAGCCGGTCGCGAGTTTCAGCATCGCCACATCGGATAGCTGGAAGGACAAAAACACCGGCGAAAAGCGTGAAAAAACCGAATGGCATAATATTGCGGTTTTCAACGAAGGCCTGTGCCGCGTCATCGAGCAATATGTGAAAAAAGGTTCCAAGGTTTATATTGAAGGCCAGTTGCAAACCCGCAAATGGCAAGACAAGGATGGCCAGGATCGTTATTCAACCGAAGTTGTCCTACAGGGGTTTAACGGTGTGCTGACCATGCTGGATTCGGCGGGCGGTGGCGCACGCGGACAAGTCAGCGGCGCGCAGGGCGGCGGCTTCTCCAGCGGCGGGGATTTTGAAAACATGGGCGCGGGCGGCGGCGATTTCGGCGATTTTGACGACAAGGTTCCGTTTTAGCGGGCAGCCGGATTAATCAGGTGACGGGGCCTTCCGGCATTGCATCCGCACCGGTCAGAAGCCATCTTGCCATCACCTATCTTGTATCTTGCCGTCACCTATCTTGCCGTCACCTATCTTGCCGTCACAATGAAATGGCGCATGATTAAATGGCGCATGATCCAATGAGCGATGCGCAACAGTCGCCACTGCACACATCTGGCACGGGGCGCGGGAATATCTGACGCACTGGGCGATTGCGGGCGTGATCGTGACCATTACCGGCTTCGCGCCCGATCATATTGTGGCGCATATGATCCATGCGCTGAACCTGGACAATCTGCGCGATGCGCTGCCCGCCCTGGATTACCGGCTGCTGACGGTTGGTCTCGGCGTGGCGCTGATCGCCGTGGATGTCATGGTGCTGAATCGCAAACGGCAAGTGGCGGCGCCAACCGCAATCATGCCTGAACCCGAAACCACTGACGCCTTCGCGGACCGGCCATCCATTGCGGTGCTGCCGTTCGTCAATATGTCCGATGACAAGAGCCAGGAATATTTCGCCGATGGCATGACCGAGGATATTATCACCGGCCTATCCTATGATAGCCGCCTGTTCGTCATCGCGCGCAATTCCACCGCCGCCTATAAGGGGCAAACGCCGGATGTGCGCGCGGATAGCGGCAGGACTGGCCCGCCGCGCAACAGAGATCGAACCCGCCTATGCACCCGGCTGAGCCATACTCGCTTATTTGACCAGTCAGTTTGTAGCTATGGGACTGAGCACGGATGAGATTAAAGACCTCGCCGAGGTCAGCGCCCTGGCTGACAAAGCACTGCGTCTGGCCCCGAATGACGCGCTGGTCCTGGGTTATTGCGGCCATGTCTTTGTGTGGGCCGGACTAACGGAGAGAGGGGCAGGCTGTCTGGAACGCAGTCTGGCGTTAAATCCAAATAATGGTTGGGTGCGGATTCGGCTTGGACTTGCACTTCATGCCAATGGCGATCCCAAGGCGGGCCTTGCGCATTTTGAGAGCTTTTTCCGGCTCTCACCCAGGGATCCCAATACCGGTACTGTGCATGCATGGTCTGCAAGATGTTACTTTTTGATGGAAGATTTTCCCAGGGCGGAGGAAGCCGCGCGTGAGGCGATTAAACTCTTACCCGGATTCTGGTTGGGTTATCTGATGTTGGCCCTGGCGCTGAAGGCGCAGGGCGAACTGCGGAAGCCTTTCAGGCCATGCGGAGCATGCGGGAAGCCGCGCCCTACTTCCTAAAGGTGGCCCTCTATAATTCTCTATTGGTAATCAAGAATCCTCAGGAAAAGGAAAAGTTTGCCACTCAGTTTAATCCGCTTATGCAGGACTGGGAAGCGGAGGAGGCTGTGCAGAGCGGGTATGTGTAACAGACGCATCGGGCATTGTGTGCGCCGCCGCCGCCCACCCCGGCCCTCCCCACAAGGGGGAGGGAGAAAAAAGGGGGCAGATACCGTCCTGCATCTTCAGGCGCGATGACAGCGCAGTACAGGGTCTAATTAATCCCATTCATTTCGTCCGGGGCGTCCGTTTGCGCATCAGTTTGAAAATGCCCTGGGCGTTTAACAGGGGCCGGTCGCCGACATGCGCCTCGGCTTCGACAAAGGCTACGCTGCGGGTCAGTTTGGTGACCCGGCTTTGACCCACAATCCAGTCGCCGGGGCGGGCGATTGATAAAAAATCTGTAGTCAGGCGAACCGTCAGGGCCGTTGCTTTGGCGCTGTTCGCCACAGTCAGGCCCATCAACGCATCTATGAAAGTCACCATCATGCCGCCATGGACGATGCGCGCGGAATTGCAATGGTGCGTCTTGGCGCGAAACGCCCGCCAGCATGCGCCGTCTGCATCAATTTTTTGGTACATTACCCCGTGCGGGCCGGTGAACGGGCTGTTGCTGAGATAGGGGGACCATCCTGGGAGTAAATCCGCATCGCTTTCGCCGGTCGGGGTCATGGTTTCGCTTTGAAAATGGGGTGAATGATCAGATCGCCCGGCCTTATGCCCAAACGCGCGCTTGTACCGCCGTTAAGCTCCAGCACCGCCAAAACCGGCCCTGTTGATTTGATCGGGGTCAATGATCCTGGAACGGTTCGCTCGGCAATGTTGGAGATGATCCCGTCAGATCGGATAAAAAGCATATCAAGGGGAATAAGCGTGTCCTTCATCCACATGCTTACGGGTGCGGTCCGGGTGAAATCAAACAGCATTCCCGAATCGGCGGGCAGGTCCTGGCGATGCATCAAGCCGAGGCTGCGGCTTTCGAGCGTATTTGCGATTTCAACGAAGAATGTAACGCGCCCCTCCTTGCCGGTATGGATAGACAGCACCTCCCCGGTTCGGGCAAATGCCGAAACAGGGGCGAATATCATCAAAAGGGCAAGCGCAATCCGGAGCATGCGTCAGTGATAACGAATAGCGTCCGCCGCGTAAAGCAGGCTGCTGCGCCATCCCGCCAGTGTCATGAATCTGTACCGCAGGGGTTCCTGATTTCGGCGACCATCTGGCCTTTTGGTCCCTGGCCGATGCGAACCTGCACCGTCTGGCCTGGCTCTATTGCCTCCAAGCCATTTTTGCGCAGAGTTTCCATATGTAAAAATATATCCGACTTGGCGGCAACCAATGTCACGAATCCATAGCCACGGACGCGGTTAAACCATTTCACGGTTGCCGTCTGAAAACCACCGACGGAATTTAATGTGTAAGTATCGGCCTCCAGACGCCCGGGGCGGTTATGCGCATCGGCCAACGCGGTACTATTGTCGATGGAAATAATTCGGATAGCCTGTAGGCCTTTGGCATAATGCGTGACCTCACAGCACACCGTCGCCCCCTGATAGGCGGTGTCAAGCCCGGCCTGAAGTAAACAGGAATGGTGCAACATGACGTCCGCCCCCCCTCCCGCCGGCACAATAAAACCATAGCCTTTGGCCGGATCGAACCATTTGATGGCGCCGATTATTTCCTGTGTGCCGGATGCCTTTTCTTCATGCTTATTATTATTCATTTAATTGCCAGCGTTCCCTTGGTAGACTCCCGTTCCACCATTGCCGAAAATGCTAGCATGAAAATTTGGAATGGCAAATTTTCATGTAATCTTTCCAACTGTAAGGTTTAGGACGATTTTTTGTGCTATCCGGGCGCCTTGCCAGAAGTTTGCGATGCGCGCCCGGATTAAGAAGTGAGGAACGATGGCAGGGTTAACCTACCGGCTTACTTTTGCTGCGGTGCTTTATTCGGCATGGTTACTGTTGTCGGGGCATTTTAGCGGGCAGTTTTTGCTGCTGGGCGGGGTGTCGTGCGGTATCGTGATGTGGCTATCCGCGCGCATGCATTTGGGCCCCCGGGATGGTGATGTGGCGCCGCATCTGTGGCTGTCGTTGAAATATGCGGTATGGCTGCTGCGCGAAATCATTATCAGCAATCTGAAAGTGGCCAGAATTATTCTTGATCCCAATTTACCCATTCGCCCGGTTTTGTTTAACGCGCCGACCGGGCAGAAAACCGATATGGGAAGGGTTATGTTCGCTAACAGCATCACCCTGACGCCGGGAACAATTTCCGTCGAGATTGCAGGGGATGGCTCCAAAATTATTGTTCATGCGTTGCATGATGATTTTAGTTGGGGCAGCCAAAGTTGTGACATGGATGGGCGCATCCGCGCGCTGGGAGTTTAGATATGTTTGCAGTGGCTGCCTGCGCATTGCTTTTAACGATGATGATCGCCCTGGTGCGGCTGTTTCTTGGCCCCACCCAGTATGATCGCATAATGGCGGTGAATATGTTCGGGACCAAAATGGTTCTATTGCTTGCGGTATTGGGGTTTTTGAATGGACGGCCGGATTTTCTGGATATTGCGCTGGTCTATGCCTTGATCAATTTCATCAGCACCATCGCAATATTGAAATTTTTTCGTTATTGGACGCTGCAACATCCGGTCGATGGCGCCCCTGAACCGGGTGTGATCAACAGGCCAGGGAATTCCTAGCATGGAACTGTTGCTGGATATTTTGAGTTGGGGTCTTATCCTGTCCGGGTGCGGGTTTTTGCTGATTGGGGCTATTGGCGTGTTGCGGATGCCGGAATTTTATACGCGCCTGCATGCGGCGGGATTAACCGATACGCTGGGCGCGGGCCTGCTGTTGGGGGGGCTGCTGTTGCAGGCGGGGTTAAACCTGACCGGGCTGAAGCTGGTGCTGATCATTTTATTTCTGCTTATGACTTCGCCCATCGCAACGCATGCGCTGATCAATGCGGCCTATACGGCGCGGCTTGCGATGGGCCGGACAATAGATCGCACCGTGCAACTGGCAAAAGGGGAATAGACATAGAACATTTTATGAATATGACCCTGTTTGGCTTTATGCTGGTCACAGCCCTGATGATCATCCGCTCACGGAGTTTGTTTTCAGTGGTCCTGTTAAGTGGCGTATTCAGCCTGCTGAGCGCGGGGCTTTTTGTAACGCTGGACGCGGTCGATGTGGCCTTTACCGAAGCCTCTGTTGGCGCTGGCGTTACGACGGTGCTGTTTCTGGCTGCGCTGGCGTTAACGGGCAGGGTTGAAAAGCCGCCCGCCGCGCCGCCCTATATGTCCGCCCTGATCATGACGGCGCTTGCGGCGTTGCTGATTTATGGCACGATGGATATGCCGCCCTTTGGGGACGCCAATGCCCCGATCCATCGCCATGTCGCGCCGGAATATATAAGTGGCGCGCAGTCGCAAATCGGCATTCCCAATATTGTCAGCGCCATTCTGGCCAGCTATCGCGGGTTCGATACGCTGGGTGAAACCGGCGTAATTTTTACCGCCGGCATAGGCGTGGTGGTGCTGTTGCGGGCTGGCCTGCCTTCGCGCAGGCGCGGCAAGGAGGACGCCGAATGAAACATCACATCATTCTGCGGGGTGGCGCGAAGCTGTTGATTCCCCTGATCCTGCTGTTCGCGCTGTATGTGCAGTTTCATGGGGATTACGGGCCGGGCGGCGGCTTTCAGGCAGGCGTGATATTTGCGGCGGCTTTTATTCTGTACGGGCTGGTGTTCGGCCTGGCGGAATTGCGCCGGGTCGCGCCGCTGTCCAATGTCATCACGCTGATGGCGGTGGGGTGGTTGCTCTATATCGGTGTGGGTTTTGCCGGGCTGCTTCTGGGGGGCAAATATCTTGACTATAATATATTATGGTCTAACCCGATAACCGGCCAGCATCTGGGTATTTTTCTGGTTGAACTGGGGGTCGGCGTTACCGTCGCCGCGACCATGCTGGCGATCTATCAGTGTTTCGCCATGCACCAAAGCAGAGAATTGGCGGATGATGAATGGTGACGGGTTTCAGTTTTATCATCGCGCATTATAATTACTGGGCCGTCGTCTTGCTGATGACTGCGGGACTGTATGTTGTGGTGGCGCGTGGCAATCTGATTAAAAAGATTGTCGGCCTGAACCTGTTTCAGGTGTCGGTGTTCATGCTGTATATCAGCATGGGTAAAATAAGCGGCGCCACCGCGCCCATTCTCACCGGAAAGACCGGGATATATTCCAATCCGCTGCCGCATGTGCTGATCCTGACGGCGATTGTTGTGGGGGTTGCGATGACCGCCATCGGGCTTGCGCTGGCCATCCGCATTAACGATGCCTATGGGTCAATTGAAGGTGATGAAATTCTGGCCGCTGACAGAGCGGCGGAACAAGAGGATGCGTACGTGGCATGATGGGGGGGCATCTGCCAATATTGGAGGTTATGTTGCCGCTGGCGGCGGCCCCGCTATGCGCGCTGGTACGGCGTCCACAGCTGGCATGGGGCATTGCTGTAGCGGCCACGCTCTTTGCCCTGGCCGGATCCCTGGTGCTGCTGATACAGGTCTGGTCAGGCGGGGTGGTTTCCTATCACATTGGCGGTTGGGCGCCGCCATGGGGCATTGAATTCCGGCTGGATGCGGCCAACAGTTTTGTTCTGGTCATTGTCGCGCTGATTGGCGCGCTGTGCGCCATTTATGGGCGCGAGAGTGTGGCGCGCGAAGTTGCGACGCAGGATCAACCGCTGTTTTATACGATGCTGTTATTATGCTTTGCCGGCATGCTGGGGGTGGTCAGCACCGGGGACGCATTTAATCTGTTTGTGTTTCTGGAAATATGTTCGCTGTCTTCTTATGTGCTGGTCGCCATGGGCGCGGCGCAGGACAGACGCGCGCTGACGGCGGCGTTTACCTATCTGTTGTTTGGCACGATAGGGGCGACCTTTTATGTCATCGGTCTTGGGTTGGTTTACGCGCTCACCGGCACATTAAATATGGCCGACATCGCGCTGCGCATATCTGATTTGGGCGATAATGGCACGTTGCAGGTGGGCTTTGCCTTTATTGTTGTTGGAATTGGATTGAAGCTTGCGATCTTTCCGCTGCATCAGTGGCTGCCGAATGTCTATACCTATGCGCCCGCGATGGTGACGGCGTTTCTTGCAGGTACGGCGGGCAAGGTTGCGATTTACGTCATGCTGCGCTTTCTGTTTACAGTGTTCCATCCGGGTTTTCATTTTGAAGCCGTGACGCTGCAATATGTTTTTATGCCGCTTGGACTGGCGGCAATATTTATGGCGTCGATCGTGGCGATATTTCAATCCAACATCAAACGCCTGCTGGCTTATTCAAGCATCGCCCAGGTGGGTTATATTGTGGTGGGCGTCAGTCTGGCGAATATCAGTGGGCTGACGGCTGCGATCCTGCATATGTTCAATCATGCGCTTATGAAATCGGGTCTGTTTCTGGCGGTTGGCTGTGTGGTGTATCGAACCGGGTCATGTTCGGTTGCTGCGTTTCGCGGCCTGGGGGGACAAATGCCCTGGACCATGGCGGCGTTTGTTGTGGGGGGGCTGAGCATGATTGGAATTCCGGCGACGGTCGGGTTTATCAGCAAATGGCATCTGGTGCTGGCGGCGATGGAGCGCGGCTGGTGGCCGGTGGCGTTTGCGATGGTTGCCGGATCGCTGCTGGCGCTGTTTTATTTTGGCCGTGTCATTGAGATGGCTTATCTGCATCCGGCCCCTGAGGGCAGCCTGGTTAGGGAAGCGCCCATGAGTATGGTGCTGCCCCTTTGGGTGCTGACGGTGAGCTGCCTGGCGTTGGGGATCGATGCTGAATTTACGGTGACCGCGGCGCGCGCGGCCGCAGAGGCCTTGTTGCTTGATCCCCATATTGGCCTGCCCGCGCGGGCGGGGCCATGATGATGGAACTCGCGCCGGAAATAATCCTTGTGATGGCGCTGTTAACGCCTGGCCTTGGCGCCTGCATAATCGGCGCGGCGCATAATTTTCCAAATCTGCGCGAGGCGGCAAGCCTGAGTGTCGCGGGGGCGCTGTTTGGCCTGGTGATCTGGCTGCTGCTGGATAATCTTGCGGGCAGCGTCGCGCAATTGACCGTGCTGGAAATGGCGCCGGGATTGCCGTTGCTGTTTGCCGTTGAACCGCTGGGGCTGGTTTTTGCAACCCTTGCCTCCGCCTTGTGGATCGTGATTACGATCTACTCCATCGGCTATATGCGGAGCAGAAAAGAGGCGCATCAAACCCGGTTTTACATCTGCTTTGCCCTGGCCATGGCCAGCACAATGGGCGTGGCTTTTGCGGGCAATCTGATTACGCTTTTGCTGTTTTATGAGATGCTTACGCTTTCGACCTATCCGCTGGTTGTCCACTATGAGACGGAGGAAGCACGGCGCGGTGGCCGGATTTATCTGGGCATATTGCTTGGCACCTCGATTTTATTTTTGCTGCCGGCGATCATCTGGACCTGGTTTGTCACCGGAACGCTGGACTTTACCAGAGGCGGGATATTGGCGGGCAAGATAGAGGGACCCGAAGCGGCGATATTGTTTGCGCTCTATGTTTTTGGAGCGGGAAAAGCGGCGTTGATGCCGTTTCACCGCTGGTTGCCGACAGCGATGGTGGCCCCAACGCCAGTAAGCGCCTTTCTGCACGCCGTAGCGGTGGTGAAAGCGGGGGTGTTCGCGGTGCTGAAGATTGGCGTCTATATTTTTGGGGTTGAGTTTCTTTCATCGGTTCGAGCCGGTGAATGGATAATGTGGGTGGCGGCCTTTAGCCTGATCGTGGCGTCGATTATCGCCATGCGAAAGGATGCGTTGAAGGCGCGACTGGCTTATTCGACGGTTGCGCAACTGGCTTTTGTGACGCTTGGTGTTTCACTGGCGTCCGTCATGGGCGTGGTTGGTGGCGCGATGCAGCTTGTTGCGCATGCGCTGGGTAAAATAACCCTGTTCATGTGTGCCGGGGCGATCTATCTCGCCAGTGGCAAGAAAAATGTCAGCGAGATGCGCGGGCTTGGCCGGGTGATGCCATTTACATTCGGGGCCTTTTTGCTGGGCGCGATCAGCATTATAGGTGTTCCGCTAACGGGTGGCGCCTGGAGCAAATGGTACTTGACGATGGCGGCAGCGGATTCCGGGCATCAGGTGATGACCGGCATATTGATGCTGTCAACGCTATTAAGCATCGCCTATCTGATTCCGATGGTGGCGCGTGGATTTTTTTTACCCCTGCAGGAGGAAGCCGACCGGCCGCAAGCGCAGGGCCTTGAAATTTCCGTGATACGACGGGCGCGGTTGCGGGAAGCGCCGCTTTTATGTGTTGTTCCGGCCTGTGTAACCGCTATTCTCTCTGTACTGATTTATTTTGCGGGACCGATGATTGCGGGGTTTGTCTTGCCCGCCCTTGGCCCCTAGAAAAGCCGGATGAACAGGCAGGATAATCCTTCAGACGACAAGACCTGGCTGGACCGGCCCGAAAATGTGAGTCGACGCCCTGGACCCCCGGATTTTTGTCTGGTGGGCGCGGCGACGCTTTTCCTCTATGATCTTTGACGCAAGTCCTGTTTACTGTGGGCAACAGAAAACAAAAATTCAGGGGAGGGTGCGATGCCAAATACGAAAATCCTGATGGACGGACTTTGCTTTCCGGAAGGGCCGCGCTGGCATGAGGGCAGGCTGTGGTTTTCCGACATGCACGGGCCCAATGTCATTGCAGTTGATCTCAATGGCAAATCCGAAATTATTGCGACGGTGGAAAATTCGCCATCGGGGCTTGGCTGGTTGCCGGATGGGCGTTTGCTGATTGTATCGATGCGCGACCGCAAACTGCTGGTGCGCGGGGCCGATGGCAAATTGTCGCAACATGCGGACCTGTCAAAACTTGCCAGCTTTGATTGCAATGACATGGTGGTGGATTCCAAAGGGCGCGCCTATGTTGGCAATTTCGGCTATGATCTGCATAATCGCGCGCCACGCAAAAATGCCGAGATTGTGCTGGTCACGCCAGACGGCAAGGCGCAGGTGGCGGCAAGCGACATTCAGTTTCCCAATGGCACGGTGATCACGCCGGACGGCAAGACGCTGATCGTCGGCGAATCCATGGGCGCATGCCTGACGGCGTTTGACATTGCAGCCGATGGCAGCCTGGGCAACCGGCGGCTGTGGGCCAAAATGGAAGGGGCGCTGCCGGATGGCATTGCGCTGGATGCCGAAGGTGGCATCTGGGTTGCCTCCCCCATTAGCGGCGCCTGCCTGCGGGTGATCGCGGGCGGCAAGGTTACGGATAAGATTGAAGTTGAACACCAGGCCTTTGCCTGCGCGCTAGGCGGCCCGGATCGCAAGACCCTGTTTCTCGCCACGGCCAAGGACTCAAATCCTGTATCCAGCAGGGAATCGCGCACCGGGCGTATCGAAACAATCCAGGTAAAGGTCGCGGGCGCAGGCTGGCCGTGATCTGAACGCAAACCAAACGCAAGAGCAAGAGTAACCGCATATGGAAATGTCCGGCGAGTTTCGCATTCCCGCGCCCATCGAAAAAGTATGGGCGGCGTTGAATGATCCTGAAATTTTGCAACAAAGCGTTCCCGGCTGTCAGTCTATTGTCAAGCTTAGTGACACCGAAATGGAAGGGGCGGTTACCGCCTCGGTTGGCCCGGTTAAGGCGACCTTCAAAGGTTCGGTTATACTCTCGGATGTTAATCCGCCACACAGCTACACATTGACGGGGCAGGGCAAGGGCGGCCCCGCCGGTTTCGCCAAGGGCGTGGCAAAGGTCACGCTGACCGAGGATGGCGGCATCACGGTGCTGCGCTATACGGCGCAAGCCAGTGTGGGCGGCAAGCTGGCGCAGATCGGCCAGCGTCTGATCGACGGCACGGCCAAAAAACTTTCCGAAGAATTTTTTGGCAATTTCAGTAAAATTCTTGGCGGCGCACCGACGGAACCGGTTGCACAACAGCAACCGCCATCTGCGGGGCTAGGTCCCATCATCTGGATCACGGGATTGATCCTTATAATGGCGGCGATGACATTGATGTTTGTCCTGTAGAGCAGATCGTTTAGAGTCACACGAAACACGCAAGGGAGAACGGCGCATGACTGTTGTGGCAATGCAGGTAAACGGCAAGCAGGTCTCGGCCGATGTCGAGGCGCGCACCCTTCTGGTGCATTATCTTCGTGAAAATCTGGGCCTGACCGGCACCCATGTCGGCTGTGACACCAGCCAGTGCGGCGCCTGCGTGGTGCATGTGGACGGCAAGGCTGTCAAAAGCTGCACCGTGCTGGCGGTGCAGGCGGCTGGCGCCCAGGTTCGCACCATTGAAGGGCTGGCCGATGGCGACCAGCTTCACCCCTTACAGGCGGCGTTCAGGGAACATCACGGGCTGCAATGCGGTTTCTGCACGCCGGGCATGATCATGACGGCGGTGGATATGCTGCGCCGTATTCCCAGGCCGGACGAGACCACTATCCGTCATGAGTTGGAAGGCAATTTCTGCCGCTGCACCGGCTATCATAATATCGTCAAGGCGATCAAGGCCGCCTCGGAAGTTCTTTAATCCGCTTGAGGAGCATGCGTTATGAACGCTATCGACGCCAAGAAAGCTACCGGGATTGGCGCAGCCGTGCCGCGCAAGGAAGATTTCCGCTTTATTACGGGCAATGGTCACTATACGGATGATATCAACCGTCACGGTCAGGCCCATGCGTATTTTGTCCGCTCTCCGCATGCCCATGCCACTATTGATGCGATTGATTTTGCCGATGCGCTGGATGCCCCCGGCGTGATTTCCGTGCTGACCGGAAAGGATGTTGCAGCCGATGGACTGGGCGGTTTGATCTGCGGCTGGCTGGTGCATTCAAAGGATGGCAGCCCGATGAAAACCGGCGCGCATCCCGTGCTGGCGCTCAGCCATGTGCGCTATGTGGGGCATCATGTGGCGGTGGTGATCGCCGAAACTGCGGCGCAGGCAAAGGATGCGGCGGAACTGGTCAATGTCAGCTATGGCGAGCTGGCGTCGGTGACGGCGGTTGCGGAGGCGCAGGCCCCCGATGCTCCGCAGGTGCATGCCGAGGCGCCGCGCAACACCAGTTTCGAATGGGAACTGGGTGACAGAGCGGCGACCGAGGCGGCATTCAAAAATGCGGCAAAAATTGTCAGTCTGGATATTGCCAATAACCGGCTGATCCCGAATGCGATGGAGCCGCGCGCGGCCATCGGTGAATATGACAGGGGCAGCGGCGTTTACACGCTTTATACCACCAGCCAGAATCCGCATGTGGCGCGCCTTGTGCTGTCGGCCTTTATTGGCGTGGCCCCGGAGAACAAATTGCGCGTGATTGCGCCCGATGTGGGCGGTGGGTTTGGCTCCAAGATATTTATTTATGCCGAAGAAACCGTCTGTGTCTGGGCGTCCAAAAAAGTTGGCCGTCCGGTGAAATGGGTGGCCGAACGTTCGGAAAGTTTTGTGTCCGATGCGCATGGCCGCGATCATCAGACCCATGCGGAACTGGCGCTGGACGCCACTGGCAGGATGTTGGGGCTGCGGGTAAAAACCATCGCCAATCTTGGCGCGTATCTGCAACTGTTTTCGGCGTCGGTGCCGACCTATCTCTACGCCACTTTGTTGTCTGGCCAGTATGATTTGCCAGCGATCTATTGCGAGGTGGACGGGGTGCTGACCCATACGGCGCCGGTGGATGCCTATCGTGGCGCGGGCCGACCCGAAGCGACCTATGTCATTGAACGGCTGGTGGAAACAGCGGCGCGTGAAATGGGCATGGACCCGGCTGAATTCCGCCGCAAGAATTTCATCCGCAAATTCCCGCATCAGACGCCGGTGATCATGGCCTATGACACCGGGGATTTTGATGCGACGCTGAACGAAGCCTGCCGACTGATTGATTACGCGAATTTCCCGGCGCGCAAGGCGGCGGCGGCGGCGCGCGGCATGCGGCGCGGCATCGGTTTTTCCACCTATATCGAGGCCTGCGGTATTGCGCCGTCGGCGGCGATTGGCACGCTGGGCGCCGGTGTTGGCCTGTGGGAATCCGCCGAGGTGCGGGTAAACCCAACCGGCAGCGTCGAGGTGCTGACCGGCGCGCACAGCCACGGGCAGGGGCATGAAACCACCTTCGCGCAACTGGTGTCAGACCGGCTGGGCATCCCCATCGAGAATGTCGAGATTGTGCATGGCGACACAGACAAGGTGCAGTTTGGCATGGGCACCTATGGTTCACGTTCGGGTGCGGTCGGCATGTCGGCCATTCAGGTGGCGCTGGACAAGGTGATCACCAAGGCGCGCAAGATCGCCGCCCATGTGCTGGAAGCGGGCGAGGGCGATATCGTGTTTGAAGATGGCCGCTTTAGCGTTGCGGGAACGGATCGCGGGCTGGCCTTTGCCGAACTGGCGTTGCAGGCATATACGGGCCATAAATTTCCGACCAGTGAAATTGAACCGGGCCTGAAGGAAACGTCATTCTATGATCCGACCAATTTCACCTTTCCCGCCGGATGTCATATTGCAGAGGTAGAGGTTGATCCCGCTACCGGCGTCGTGCGGGTGGTAAAATTTGTCGCCGTCGATGATTTCGGCAATGTCATCAATCCGATGATTGTTGAAGGCCAGGTGCATGGCGGCGTGGCGCAGGGCATAGGCCAGGCGCTGCTGGAAAAGGCGGTCTATGATCCGGAAACCGGGCAGCTTTTGACCGGATCATTCATGGATTACTGCATGCCGCGCGCCGATGATCTGCCCAGTTTTGATGTCGGCATGACGGTCACCCCGGCGCCATCCAATCCGCTGGGCCTTAAAGGGTGCGGCGAGGCGGGGGCGATTGGTTCGCCGCCCGCCATTATCAACGCCATTACCGATGCGCTGGGCATTCGCGACATTGCCATGCCGGTGACGCCGGAGCGCGCCTGGCGCGCAGCAAACGGGTTATAGGAGGAAGCCATGTATCCATTTGAATATCACCGGCCCAAAACCCTGGACGAGGTAACGGCGTTGCTGGCGCGCCTTGAGAGTCCGAAAATTCTGGCGGGTGGCATGACATTGCTTGCCACCATGAAGCAGCGGCTGGCGGCCCCTTCGGACCTGATCGATCTGCAGGATGTTGCAGGCATTGCCGGGATCAGCGTGGACGCAAAAAACGTCACCATCGGCGCCATGACGCGCCACCATGATGTCGCCAATTCGAAGGATGTGGCGAAAGCCATTCCCGCACTTGCTTATCTGGCGGGGCGGATCGGCGATCCGCTGGTGCGCCATCGCGGCACCATTGGCGGCTCTATCGCCAATAATGATCCGTCGGCGGATTATCCGGCGGCCTGTCTCGGGCTGGGGGCCACCATCGTCACTAACAACCGCGAAATAGCGGCGGATGATTATTTTCGCGGCATGTTTGAAACGGCGCTGAAGGAAAACGAAGTCATTGTCAGGATTGTGTTCCCGATTCCCGCACAGGCGGCCTATCAGAAATTCCCAAATCCGGCGTCGCGTTACGCCATGGTGGGGGTGTTCGTCGCGAAAACTTCGACGGGCGCGCGCGTGGCCGTTACGGGCGCGGGGCCAGGTGTGTTTCGCATGACCGCGATGGAAGCGGCGCTTGCCAAAAACTTCACGGCGGCGGAGCTTGATGGCATTAGCGCGCCCGCTGAAGAAATGCTGCAGGACATGCACGCCAGCAGCGAATATCGCGCCGCACTAATCAGCGTCATGGCCAGTCGCGCGGTAAGCGCTCTGCTACCCTGAATCGAAAATAAAGCGGATCACTGGCCAGGTCCAGATTATGCAGCCAGCGCCCGCTTCGTCCGGTAATAGCGGTCAGGAAATATCGCCGGGCTGGCCCGCCGTCAGGCGTCCCAGCAGTTCTGACAACTGGCTGATATCCTCTTTGCTCCAGCGGTCGCGAAACACCTCGCTGGCAAGGCGTTGCAGTGTGGCGCGGGTGTTGACGACGGCCTCCAGGCCCGCATCGGTCAGCACCACAAAAGCAAGGCGCGCGTCGCGGATATCCGTCAGCCTGCTGACAAAACCGCATTTTTCCAGAGGCTGCGCCATGCGCGTAACCGTCGATGCGCTGACATTCAGCCGCTTCGCCAGCGCCACCCGCGTCAGGCGGGCTAAGGGCTCACGCTCCAGATGCATCAGCAGCAGCACTTCCTTGAGGGATAACCCATGCACGCTAAGCGCACCCGAAAACCGCTCTTCCAGCGTCGAATGGGCGCGCATCAGATTCATGATGGCGGAAAAGGCTTGCTTGGACATAGGCGCCTATATATTGCAATAAGATTGCAAACGCAAGCAATATTAAAACATATTTTTGCGCCTGTTACGGTTTATATTTCGTTTTCCGCGTACCAGGTTTTCCGGCGGTGGAGCGGGCTTTGGCCTTAGGATGCGCGCCGTCAAACATTCCCGAAATGATACAGCAAGATCATATAGACGACATAACACAGCAAAAAGGCGGCGCCCGCGCCCCGCCCGATGGGGCGCCGGGTTATGGCGAAGACCAGCAGGATGGCCGCCGCAGCCAGCATGACCCATAAATCTAGCGCGAGAAACCGCTGCGGCACCGGCACCGGGGCGATTGCGGCGGTAATGCCCATCACCGCCAGCAGGTTAAAAATATTACTGCCGATCACATTGCCCAGCGCCACGTCTGCGCGGCGGCGATATGCGGCTGTAAGCGTGATGGCCAGTTCGGGCAGCGAGGTTCCGATGGCGAGCATGGAAAGTCCGATCACATCCTCGCCGACATTGAGCGCGCGGGCAATGCCGACGGCGCCGCTGATCAGATGGTTTGCCCCTACAGCCAGCCCGGCCAGCCCGCCCGCCACCATCGCACTAGCAATCAGATGGGAGCGGGTTCTGCCAGCAATGCCGCCCAGCGCTATGTCAGTTTTCAGCATATCAAGCACGGGGGGTGCTTCCAGTTGCCGACCGCGAATGGAATAAAGAAGAAAACCGGCGAGCATGGCCAGCAGCACCATCCCCTGATAAAAGGCGAAGACGCCCCCAAAGGCCAGCGCCATGAAAATCACGCTGACCCCAAGCATCACCAGCGCATGGCGCAGCACGCCCGCCCGCTCGAAGATGAGTGGCGCGATCAGCGCGGGCGCGCCCAGCACCAGCAGCACATTGGCGATATTGCTGCCCACCACATTACCCAGCGCAACGCCGGGCGCGCCGGTCAAGGCGGCTTCGACGCTGATGATCAGTTCCGGCGCGGAGGTGCCAAAGCCAACAATAATCAGCCCCATCAGCAGCGGTGAAATTCCAAGATTCGCGACCAGGCTGATGGTGCCGCGAACCAGCAGATCGCCACTGGCCAATAGCAGCGCCAATCCGCCAATAGCCAAAATATAAATCATCAAGCCAAACCCGACCGGTGATACTTCGCCGCTTATTCAATGTTTAATGTCCGCCATAAAGACATCGGCCCAAACCATATAGACGGGCGGCATGGCGGTATAGTCCCGTGTAACATATTCACGTCATCGCGCGCGAGGCGCAGCGGGTCGCCACTCCACGCTCGCAATGACACAGAGTGATGCCATTTCCCCCTTCAAAGCATAGCCGGCAAAGCCAGAATCAGCCTATGCTGCGCCCATGACCGATGCACCCACACCAGCCCCATCTCTGGTATGCGCCTGCCAAGAGGTGCACGGATTCCCCTGCCAGTTTCCGGAGGAAACGGAGTTTTTCCGCTTCGATGGCAGACAATGGTGCCGCTTTCATTTGCCGTTACAGAACGGCAAGGGCAACCAAAGCGACAAGGGGCGCGCAATGAGGAGGCGCGCTTCTTCGCCCTCGAAATGGAATGCCGCCGCCAGCGCTGGGTTTTATGGACCCGGAAAAAAGCCACCCGCGTCTATACCGGGTTATTATTCCCCTTCTCGCATCGCTGCAATCACTGATGACGCTTGGTCTGTTAACCCTGTTCCTGCTCGCATTGCGGCGGCGGTTCAGGATGGATTGAGTGGCCTATTCAGCGGCGCTTTGCATGCGGTTGGCGAAGTCGCGGCCCGAGGTGGCGGGTGGTAAAGGTTTGCTGTCCTGCCGGTACAGCGCGATGGCTTCTTCGACAATCTGACAAAGCTCCGCAAATACCTTTTTCTCGTCGCCGCCGTGACAGCCGCCAAGGATCAGGCCCGGCGCGCTGCCGACATAGCACTGGTCTTCCTCAGACCATTCGACGATCTTGGCGTATTTCGCGCTGTCTTTCATTTTTTCAACTCCCTAGCGGCATCAACTCAATCCTGTGGTTTCGCTTATAGTTATTTAACTCCGCCGGTATTTCGTTTTCCGTGTGCCCGGTTTTCCGGCGGTGGAGCGGGCTTTGGCCCTTGGATGCGCATTGTCCGAAACCGCATCGTCGATGCTGGATTGACGCGCCAGCGGATCGTCCGCCACCGCCAGCTCGACCGCTTGCAGGCGGTGGATTTCATCACGCAGGCGGGCGGCCTCTTCAAATTCCAGATCGCCCGCTGCGGCGCGCATCTGTTTTTCCAGTTCCGCCAGATGGGCCTTCAGATTGCCGCCGATCAGATGCGCCGCATCGTCCGCGCCCGTTGCAATATTAAAATGGTCGCGCTCATAGACGCTGGCCAGAATATCGCCGATATTCTTGCGGATGCTTTCGGGCGTAATGCCATGTTCTGCGTTATAGGCCTGCTGTTTGCGGCGGCGGCGTTCGGTTTCACCCAGCGCGCGCTCCAGGCTGCCGGTTATTTTGTCCGCATACAGAATAACACGGCCATCGATGTTGCGCGCGGCGCGGCCAATGGTCTGCACCAGCGAGGTTTCGGAACGCAGAAAACCCTCCTTGTCCGCATCCAGTATCGCCACCAGCGCGCATTCGGGAATGTCCAGCCCCTCGCGCAGCAGATTGATGCCGATCAGCACGTCAAACGCGCCCAGTCTCAGGTCACGAATAATCTCGATGCGCTCCAGCGTCTCGATATCGGAATGCATATAGCGCACACGAATGCCCTGTTCGTGCATATATTCGGTCAGGTCTTCGGACATGCGCTTGGTCAGCGTGGTGACCAGCACGCGCTGCGCCTTGGCGGCGGCCAGTTTGCATTCGGCGACCAGATCAT
>CAYGDL010000024.1:0-23847 GCA_964348545.1 uncultured Alphaproteobacteria bacterium
TCATCCTGAGCCGCCTCTGCTGTCATCCTGAGCCGCCCCTGCTGTCATCCTGAGCCGCCCCCCTGTCATCCTGAGCGACCCGCTGCGCCAGCGCCAGCGCGGCGAGAGCGAAGGATCTCCCGCGGCGGAACGCAACGGTTTGTCATTCTGAACGAAGTGAAGAATCCCCCCCGGCGGAGCGCGACGCGGGGGATTCTTCGCTTCGCTCAGAATGACAATTTGAAGAAACGAGGTTTTTAGAGGCGCCCGATGAGTCTGTTCATCAGGCCGCTGGCATAGACCCTTGCAACCGTCGCGGCGCGTCCTATATTATGACCAGATTTCTGGTCATAATGGGAGATGTGCAATGGTTACTGTCAATCTGGCGCATGCCAAGGCGCATCTGAGTGAATTACTGAAACAGGTTGAGGCCGGGCAAGAGGTGACCATCACCCGGCATGGCCGTCCAGTGGCGCAGCTTTCCCCGGTGTCGCGCCCGAAACTTCCGCTGCGGGCTGATTTGGCGGAGTTGCGGGCGGCGTTGACACCGTGGCGGCGCTCCAGCGCGGAGTTGATCCGTGAGATGCGCGACGAAGGATATTGATGCGCTATTTCGACACCAGTTTTATCACCCCTCTCATAAAATATGAGCCGACAAGCGAAAGGGTCACCCGGTTCCTCGCTGGGTTTACGGATGAGGAGCTTGCCATCAGCCATTGGACCCGGGTCGAGCTATCTTCCGTTTTGGCCCGGGAGGTCCGCATGGGCGGGATGGACGCGCGCGCGGCGGATAGCGCCGCTACGCTGTTTGACAGTATTATCGCTGAATCCTTCACTGTACTGCTGTCCGGCCCGGAGGCGTTTGATCTGGCCAGGCGTTATATCACGCGCTATGAAAGCGGGCTGCGCGCCGGTGACGCCCTGCATCTGGCCACCGCCAGCACACATCGCGCCACCACCATCTACAGTCTCGACAAGGTGCTGATAAAAGCCGGGGAGCTGTTCGGTCTGCCGGTCAGCGCGGGGATAGGTTAGGTAGCATTCAGCAAGGCCATCCGCTATATTGCGCTATCTCTCTCAAACATAAAGCGATCCATCATGAAATTCTTTGTCGACACCGCCGATCTTGACGAAATCCGCGATCTTGCCGCCACCGGAATGGTTGATGGGGTGACCACCAATCCCACGCTGGTCGCCAGGGCGGGGCGTGATTTTATTGAGGCGCTTAAGGAAATCTGCGCGCTGGTGCCGGGGCCGGTCAGCGCCGAGGTGACGGCGCTGGATACCGTCGGCATGTTGCGCGAGGCCGGGAAATTACGCGCTGTCGCCAAAAACATCGCCATCAAGGTGCCGATGACCTGGGATGGGCTGAAGGCCTGCCGGTCGCTGGCCAATGACGGCGTGATGGTCAATGTCACCTTGTGTTTTTCGGCCAATCAGGCGCTGCTGGCGGCCAAGGCGGGTGCTGCGTTTGTGTCGCCCTTTGTCGGGCGGCTGGATGATATCAGCCAGGAAGGCATGGATCTGATATCCGATATTCGCGAAATTTATGACAATTATCCCGATCTGGGAACCGAAATTCTGGTCGCCTCGGTGCGTCATCCAGCCCATGTGCTGGAAGCGGCCCGCATTGGGGCGGATGTCTGCACCATTCCGCCCAATGTGTTGCGCCAGTTGATCCGCCATCCGCTGACCGATGCGGGCATCGCGGCATTTCTGGCCGACTGGGAAAAAAGCGGCCAGAAAATCTGATGACCGGGGCGTGAGGAGCGATGGCGTGATAGTTTTCCTGCATACCGCGCCCGTGCATATTGCGACCTTTGACGCATTGCGTGATCGCTTTGCGCCGGGGCTGGCGCTGCGCCATGTGGTGCGTGAAGATCTGCTGGAACGTGCCGTCACACAAGGCGGTGTTACGCCGGAGATTGAGGCGTCGACATTGGCGGCGCTGTCCGAAATAGTGACCGGGGGCGCACAGATAATTGTATGCACCTGCTCAACACTTGGCCCGGTGGCGGAAAGTTTTGATGCCGAAGCAAACATCCCCGTCATGCGTATAGATCGTCCGATGGCGGACAATGCGGTGATGCTGGGTAATCACATTGCCGTATGCGGAACAATTTCTACCGCACTTGGCGCTGTGCGCGAATTGCTGCAATCCTCCGCCAAAGACATGGATCGCGCCAATGTGACCCTTATTGATCATCTGTTCGCCAGCGCCTGGAAATTTTTTCAGCAGGGCGATATGGACGCCTATCACCGCGAAGTGGCGCGTGGCCTGCGGGGCGCGGCGCTGACGGCGGATCTTATCATACTGGCGCAGGCTTCCATGCACGGAGCGATTGCGCATTGCCCGGAAATTACCATACCCATCTGGAGCAGCCCTGAAACCGGATTTCGCGCCGCATTGGCGCTGATCGATTATGAGGAGAAAACGGTATGAAGAATTTTATTCGTACACTGACTATTGGAACCGCATTACTGCTTGGCGCGCCGGTGCAGGCGGGTGAAACCCCAGCACCCGACGGGGCAAAGCTGTATATTATCAGCCCATCTGACGGGGCCAAGGTCGCGTCACCGGTTCTGGTGGTGTTTGGTTTGTCCGGCATGGGCGTTGCGCCCGCCGGTGCCGAGAAGGAAAATACCGGACATCATCATCTGTTTATCGACGCGCCATTACCCGAAGACGATGCGCTGAATGAAGCGATTGTCAAGGATGCGCAGCACCTGCATTTTGGCGGTGGCCAGACCGAGGCGATGGTGGAATTGAAACCGGGCAAACACAGGCTGCAATTATTGCTGGGCGATCATAACCACATCCCCCACAAGACGCCAATTGCCTCGTCCGTGATTAACATTGTCATTGAGTGAATGAATTAGAAAAACAACGTCGCGCAATATGGAATGGGGACGATATGCGCCACTATTCCGCCGCGTGGCGGGTATCTTTTTTCATATGCGGGTCCAGCATGCGGTGCATATGCACGATGAAATAACGCATATGCGCATCATCCACGGTACGCTGGGCCGCCGCCTTCCAGGCCTTTAGCGCCGAATCATAATCGGGAAAGATGCCGACAATATCCAGTTCGTCAGTATTCTTGAATTCGACACTCTGAGGATCTGTCAGGCGTCCTCCAAATACCAGATGCAATAATTGTTCGGACATGAGGCATCTCCATTAGTTGGAACTTAAAAAAATAATCGAATTTAGTTAAATATTCGTGCTTGACTCATATTTAATATAGATCGCTTAAGGCCTTGGCGAAAGGCCCACAATTAGGGCAGACTGGCTCTTTGTTTACTCAGGAAAGCCGCCATGGATCTGTCCTTCAGCCCCGAAGAAACCGCCTTTCGTGAAGAAGTTCGAAATTTTCTGCGGGAAAATTTAAATCCGGAACTGATCGCCAAGACCCGCGAAAGCGCTTTGCCACGGCGCGACGATGTGGCCCCCTGGCACAAAATACTGTTTGAAAAGGGCTGGGCGGCGCCGAAATGGCCGGTGGAGTTTGGCGGCACGGGTTGGAGCCCCATGCAGCGCTTCATCTTTGACGCAGAAATGACCCTTGCCGGCGCGCCGCCCCTGTCGGCATTTGGCATGACCATGCTGGCCCCGGTGCTCATGCAATATGGCGATTCAGCGCAAAAACAGCGGTTTCTGCCCAAAATCCTGTCCGGCGAAGAATATTGGTGCCAGGGCTATTCCGAACCGGGAGCGGGATCGGATCTGGCCTCGATAAAGACCCGCGCCGAGGACAATGGCGATCATTACCTGGTCAATGGACAGAAAATCTGGACCAGCAACGCCCAGGATGCGGACTGGATCTTCTGTCTGGTGCGCACCGATCCCGCAGCGAAAGCCCAGGAAGGCATCAGCTTTTTGTTAATCGACATCAAGACGCCAGGCCTGATGGTGAAGCCCATCATTTCGATCAATGGCAAACATAGTTTGAACGAAGTGTTTTTTACCGATGTAAGGGTTCCCAAGGAAAATCTGGTCGGAAAGGAAAATATGGGCTGGACCTACGCCAAATTTCTGCTGGGGAATGAACGCACGGGTATTGCAGGTGTCGCCCGCGCCAGGGGCGCGCTGGAGCGCCTGCGCGACCTGGCCGCACAGATTTTAGGCAATGATGGGGGCAGGCTGATTGAGGATCCGGATTTCCGCCACCGCATAGCGGCCATTGAGACGGATTTGCTGGCGCTTTCACACACGGATTTGCGGGTTGCGGTATCGGCGGCAAAGGGCGCATTGGGACCCGAAGCCTCGATCCTGAAAGTGAAGGGCACCGAAATTCAACAGGCGATCAGCGATCTGGCAGTTGAAACCCTTGGCCCCTACGCCGCGCCTTTCGATCAACCGCATGGCGACAATCTTGGCGACATCGGCCCTGCAAATCGAAAGGGCGTCGTCCCCGCCATGCTGTTTGGCCGCGCTGCCTCGATCTATGGCGGCACCAACGAGGTGCAACGCAATATCGTCGCCAAAGCGGTGCTTGGTTTATAGCTTTCTCGTGATCGCCCTATATCTATGGCCGCGTATGATTTAGCCCTGGCGCGCAAATCAAGCGACAATATCAGGATCAGGCGTTATGAGATGGCGTAATGCCGCCACAATTTCAGAACAGGATGAACGCTCAGCGGTTGCTGCACGACTCGCTTGCCTTTATAAAGCGGGCACAGGCAGCCTTGTCTGATTTGATCGGCATTATGGACCACGACAGGTGAAGCCTGCCGGAACCCGTAAAACCCGGCATTGCAAATAAGGGGACGATTTTGTCACATTCGACACACAATTCGCGGGCGGCGCTTTTTGGAGCCTTATTCAGCGGGCTATTATTGCTATCCGCATGCAGTGGGGCCGACACGGAGGCCCGCTATCCTGAGAAAATTGGCAAAAATCGCTATGATCCGGCGCCCACGGGGCCCAAGGAAAGCCGCGACGATTCCCTGTTTGGGTCGGGCGGCATTTTTGGCCTGGGCGGAGGAAAAAGCGAAGGTGGCGGCGGCATTGGGGTTAACAGCTATTTATGGCGCGCCAGCCTGGATACGATTTCCTTCATGCCCATGTCATCTGCTGATCCTTTCGGGGGCGTATTGATCACGGATTGGTATGTCAATCCGTCGCATCCGACCGAGCGCTTCAAAATGACCATCTATATTCTGGACAAGCGGCTGCGTGCGGATGGCGTAAAAGTTTCCGTATTCCGCCAGGAACAGGGGCCGGGAGGCAACTGGGTAGATGCACCCAGCAATACCGAAACCGGGATTCGGGTGGAAAACGCCATTTTGACCCGCGCCCGCCAGCTTCGCATCGACAGCGAAGCGGGTTAATCCCGAACCGGCGGAAGTTTCATGTCCCGTTATAATTCCAGGGAAGCAGAGCAAAAATGGCAGGCCCGCTGGGAGGCGGAGCAGGCCTTTCTGGCGCTGCCGGACACACGTCCAAAATATTATGTGCTGGAAATGTTTCCTTATCCGTCCGGGCGCATTCATATGGGGCATGTGCGCAATTATGCGATGGGCGATATTGTGGCGCGCTATAAACGCGCGCGCGGCTTCAATGTGCTGCATCCGATGGGCTGGGACGCATTTGGGATGCCCGCTGAAAACGCTGCGCGTGAACGTGGCGTCCATCCCGCCATCTGGACCTATGAAAATATCGCAACCATGCGCGGCCAGCTCAAGGCCATGGGCCTTTCCATTGACTGGACCCGCGAGCTGGCCACCTGTGATGCGGAATATTATGGCCATGAACAGCGGATGTTTCTGGATTTCCTGGAAAAGGGACTGGTGTATCGCAAGGAATCCGCAGTCAATTGGGATCCTGTCGATGAAACAGTGCTGGCCAATGAACAGGTCATTGACGGCCGGGGCTGGCGATCTGGCGCGCTGGTCGAGCAACGCCAGCTAACCCAGTGGTTTTTCAAAATTACGGCGTATACGGATGATTTACTGAAATCTCTCGACACGCTTGATCGCTGGCCGGAAAAAGTGCGCTTGATGCAAAGCAACTGGATCGGGCGGTCCGAGGGAATGCGGATGCGCTTTACCCTTCAGGGGGAACGCGCCAGGAGCTTGCCGGGCAATGGCGCGCTGGAAGTATACACCACCCGTCACGACACGATTTTCGGCATGAGCTTCTGCGCCATTTCCGCCGATCATCCCATCGCGCTGGCGCTGGCCGCAAGCGATCCGGCCATTGCCGAATTCTGCAAACAGTGCCGTGACCTTGGCGGCACCGCTGAGGTGCTGGAGCGCGCCGAAAAGCTGGGTATGGATACCGGCCTGAAAGTCCGACATCCATTTGCAGAGGGGCGTGAAGCGCCCGTCTATATCGCAAATTTCGTGCTGATGGGTTATGGAACCGGCGCGATCTTTGGCTGTCCGGCGCATGATCAGCGCGATCTGGATTTCGCCCGCAAATATGGTTTGCCGGTTTTACCGGTCGTGGCGCCAGCAGAGGGCGTCGCAACCGATATCGTAAATGATGCGTATACAGATAATCTTAATGGAAGATTGATCCATTCGGACTTTCTGAATGGCATGACCATTGCCCAGGCCAAGGCCGAAGTGGCCGAGCGCCTGACGGCACGGGGCGAGGGTGAAGCCGCCGTAACCTTCCGCCTGCGCGACTGGGGCGTGTCGCGCCAGCGTTACTGGGGATGCCCGATTCCGGTTATTCATTGTACGCATTGCGGCGTGGTTCCCGTGCCGCGCGACCAGTTGCCGGTCGTTCTGCCGGACGATGTCAGTTTCGACAAACCCGGCAACCCGCTGAGCCACCATCCGACATGGAAGCACACAACCTGTCCCAAATGCGCCAAACCCGCAATTCGCGAAACAGACACATTTGACACCTTTGTTGATTCGTCCTGGTATTTTGCGCGCTTTTGCAGCCCGCGCGCGCTTAGACCGATTGATCGCAAAGAGGCCGATTACTGGATGCCGGTCGATCAATATATTGGCGGCGTCGAACATGCGATATTGCATCTGCTTTATTCGCGCTTTTTTACAAGGGCGATGCAGGAAACCGGCTATGCCACGGATAAGGAACCGTTCAGCGGTCTGTTCACCCAGGGCATGGTGACCCATGAAACCTATAAAGACGCCAATGGCGCCTGGCTGTTTCCCGAACAGGTGATCAAGCGCGAAACCGGGGCCGTGCACAAGGATACGGGCGCGCCGGTGCTGGTCGGCAAGATCGAATCCATGTCGAAATCAAAACGCAATGTAGTCGATCCCGAACATATCATTGCGCATTATGGGGCCGATACGGCGCGCTGGTTTGTGGTGTCCGACACGCCGCCAGAGCGTGATATTGAATGGACTGAATCAGGCGTCGAAGGGGCCTGGCGATTTACCCAGCGCGTCTGGCGGCTGGTTGATGAATCCCGGAACCGGCTGGCAGCGATTGACGCGACTGCGCCAGCGTTACTGGAAGCGCGATGCACCGCGATGCGCCGCGCCACGCATCTGGCCATTGCCGCAGTAACCGATGACATAGAACGTTTCCATTTCAATCGTGCAGTGGCCAGAATTTATGAATTGGCGAACCATATTCAAAGTTTTATGGGGCTGGACGCCAGCGAAGCCGGGGTCGGCTTCACCCTGCGCGAAGCCCTTGAGAGCCTGATATTGCTGGCCGCCCCCATGATGCCGCATCTGGCGGAAGAATGCTGGGCCGTATTGGGCCATGACCGGCTGGTGGTGCACCAGGCCTGGCCGGTGGCCGATCCGGACTTAATCCGGGCGGAAAATGTCACCATCATCGTCCAGGTCAATGGCAAGCGGCGCGCAGAATTGATCGTACCGCCCGGGCTGGCAGAGGCGGAAACACGGACCAGGGCGCTGGCGCTTGACGCCGTCACGCGACATCTTGACGGCAAGCCGGTGCACAAAGTGATTGTGGTGCCGGACCGGATTGTCAATGTCGTGGTCTAGACGCAAACTTCTTATAATCATTACCCTGGCCGGCGCGGGGGTTTTGGCGGCATGTGGCTTTCAACCGCTCTATGGAAACCGGTCCCAGGCCAATTCCGCCCCGACACAATTCGCTCAGATTGATGTCACCGGGATTGATGGCCGGGCGGGACACCATCTGCGCAATTATCTGATCGATAAATTGTCTGCCCGAGGCGGCAATTATAAGAAATTATACCGGCTTGATATCTCGCTGAGCGAGCAGAAAGACGGGCTGGCCATTCGGCAGGATGAATCCGTGACCCGCTTCAACTATCGTGTGCTGGGCGCCATTCGGCTGGTGCGGTTGCGCGATCAGCAGCCGGTGTTTGAAACCAGTTTGCGGGTGACTTCGGCGTTTAATGTGGTGAAATCGGAGTTTGCAACATTGAGCGCGGAACGCGATGCGCAAGATCGGGCGGCCCGTGACCTGAGTGATGAGATCATTACCCGGCTGGCGATATATTTTCAGCGCGTGGCGAGCCAGCCTCAAACATAGGCCCATAGCATGATTGTCAAAGGGCAGGCCCTGGAACAGATGCTGAAGCGCCCGGCCACGACGCTTCGGGCGGTGCTGTTTTATGGTCCCAATGCCGGACGCATTCAGGAATATGCCGGACGGGCGGTGCGCGCCATTGTTGAAGATATATCCGACCCCTTCCGGATCGCGCATCTGACGGCGGCGGATCTAAAAGAGGACCCCGCCCGGCTGGCGGATGAGGCGGCGGCGCTGACCATGACAGGCGGACGCCGCGTGGTCCGGGTGCGCGGCGTGGGTGACGCCCAGACGGAAGCCTTTGTAAATTGTCTGGAGGTTGCCTTCGGCGACAGTCTGATCGTTGCAGAAGCAGGTGAGCTTGCCAAGACCTCGAAGCTTCGCAAACTGTTTGAAGCCAGCCCCGCCTGCGCCATTGCCGCCTGCTATGAGGAATCCGACGCGGATATGGAGGCGTTGGTCATTGGTCACTTGCGCCAATATGGGCTGAGCGTCACCTCAGAGGCCAGGGACTATCTGCTGCACTGCCTGGGCGAGGACCGCCTGGTCACCCGACAGGAACTGGACAAACTCGTACTCTATAAGGGACCGCGAAGCATCCTGCCGGACCGGACAGATGATGGCGCTGATCCCCACGACACCGGAGATGGCGGGGATGTCTATGCTATGCGTGACAGATGGGCTGCGGGCGCATCGGACATTATGCAAATCGAACTGGCGGATGTAAGGGCCTGTATTGGTGATAGCGCCAGTCAGGGCCTGGATAGCATATGTGACGCAATGGCCCTGGGCGACCCCGCTGGACTGGATCGTCAGATCCAGCGCGCCTACGACGGGTCGATCTCAACCATTGCCATTCTGCGCGCCGCCAGCAATCATCTGTTACGGGCGCAGATGGCGATGGCCAGCCTTGACACGGGCGCCTCCATCGACATGGCGTTGCGCAATCTTCGTCCGCCGGTTCATTTCAGCCGTGCGCAATTATTTCGCAAACAATTGGGTCTGTGGGATTCCATCCGGATCGCACGGGCGCTGGATATGCTGCTGGAGGCCGAAATGGCCTGTAAAACTACCGGCGCACCCGATCACAGCCTGTGCCGTCGCGCCCTGCTTCAAGTTGCATTTATGTCCCGCCGCAACGCATAGCGCATTTCCTGTTCAACCCATGGCGCGAAAATGTGGTGCAATTTAACGCGGGGATGAAATCCGCACACCGACGGCCAGGCGTTCGCGCAGCACTTCGCGGCGGAAGCGGAACAGGGCTGCGGGGCGACCGCGTTGCTGGGGCTGGATCTCGCCGGTGCTTTCGACAACGCGACTGTTTTCCACCAGTCGGCGGAAATTCTGCTTATGCAGCGGGGCGCCCAGAATGGCCTCAACCGTGCGCTGTAGTTGCAGCAGACTGAAGCTTTTTGGCAGCAGATCAAACACCACTGGCCGATATTTCAGTTTGGCGCGCAAACGGCCCATTGCGGTTGCCAATATGCGGCGATGATCCGACATCATCGGATTGCCCAGCGGCGGCTGTGTGCGCAATTGCGACGCGCCGTCCCCTTCGCGGCGCGCTTCGGCAACAAGACCCGCTTCATAGAGCAGCTCATAGCGTTCCAGAACGATTTCCTCGTCCCAGCTTGCGCCATCCAGCGCAAAGCAGATATTGGCGCGGTCCTGACGCTGGCTTTGCTCGGATTTTGTGGGTGTCGCCCGGATCCAGGCAAGCAATAGCGGCGCTATTACCTTGTCGATAAAGACGGGCCGTCCCTTACGCCAGTCTTCCCAGGGGAAATAATCATACCAGGAGCTCCAGGCGGCATTGTCCGGGGCGGACATATCCGCTTCATGGGTCAGCGCCAGATAGCCAACCGAAATCACCCGTGGCCCCCCTTCGCGTTCGCGCGGATGGCGGCCACTATCGCCAAAGGTGTAAAGCTGTTCAACATATCCCAATGTCACACCGATGCGCCTGATAACGGTTTCACGCAGACCTCGGTCAAGCGTACGATGGCGCGCGACGTCAAACGGCCCGGAAGGCAGCGCATCGCCTGCAACGTCAAAGCCGCGCGCCACCGTGCGGGCCTCGGCCTCGTCCAGAGCGGGACCATGACGCACCAATACCAATGGGCGGCCATCGGTGACGGCCACAATCACCGCCCCCAGATCGATGATCATTTCATTTGATTTTTGCGCCTTCACGTTATTTCTCTATGCTACAGTTTTGCAGGCATGGCAAATAAATCGCCTTCCATGTCAAATATGCCTGGTCCCATTTCGGCTACCGCGCCAATCATGCAGCCCTTGCGCCCCATAATTGCGTCAGCAACCGCAACCAGACGGGGGTTGGGTTGCGCGTGACGGGCTGCTGCACGCATCAGGCGCGCGGCATTCAATTCATGGCCTGGGTTCAGATGACATAGCGCAATATAGGCCGTGGCCGTTGAGCGGCTGATCCCGGCCCAGCAATGGATCAGCATCGGCGCGCTCTGGTCCCAGCCATCGACAAAATCGAGTATGTTGCGGATATGTGTTTCACCGGGCAGAATCAATCCGTCGCGCGGTTCCGCAATATCATTCACCGAAAGTTGTAGATGACGGTCACGCGGCAAGGATGGCGGCGTGTCGATCATGGATTTGGGATCCAGCAACGAAACCAGATGCGACGGCGCCAGTTCTTTAATCGAAGCCTTAACCTGGCTTAACGGGCAGACATAAATCATGGCAGCTTCCTTAATCAGGCCCAGGGCCTGTTTCCCATAGAATAGTCTATTTCGGGGCCAGAATGCGAAATCGTTCCAGAAATGCGCGTTTGGCCCGGCTGGGTGAAAGCTGGCGAATTTCCGGGCTGACCAGATTACGCGGGCGCCCAAAAATCTGCCCCGCTTCCACAAATTCAAAGCCCGCCACCGTGATAGCCTCAAAATAGGCGCTGGCGCGGTCGGCACGCTTTATCTCGCGTGCAACAGTTTCCGGCAATAGTGCAGGAATGCCAAACCGCAGGCGTACGGCATGGTCCAGGCGCTGTTCCAACGTCTTATAATCGGTCCCAACGGCCGTCTTGAACGGGCTGATCAGATCCCCCACCACATATTCCGCCGCATCATGCAGCAGGGCTGCCAGCCGCCAACGCTGTTCGGCGCGCGGTTGTATATGCTCATAGATCGACAGGACCAGCAGCGAATGCTGCGCCACGCTGAACGGCCAGGGGCCATTGGTCTGGCCATTCCAGCGCGCCACCCGCGACAGGCCATGGGCAATATCCTCGATCTCAATATCCAGAGGGGAAGGATCCAGCAGATCCAACCGACGCCCGCTGAGCATACGCTGCCAGGCCCGGCCCGGTTTATTATTAAGTTGTTTTTGTGTTTTCATATAGTAACCACCAGAATTACTTCTAACCATGAAGATTATATTTCTAAACTCAAAAAATAAATCTCGTATATTATAAAATATGGCGAAAATGAGACAGAATAAACCTTATAAACACCCAATTGTGAACATTGAAATAGAAAAAATCATTCCCATCTACTTAAAGGGATGGGAGTGATGAATGGATAGAAACCGGATCATACTAAAAACCTTCGAATATTGGCAATCCAGGCTTAAGGGGGATCGATTGCCATCCCGATCCGACATCCTTCCGGGTGAACTGGGGAATGTGTTGCCGTTTTTGTTCATCGCCGATGTAAACACGCTAACCCCAATGGGGTCCGAGATCAATTTACGTTTGGTTGGCACACACATAGAGCGCACCCTTGGGATGGATCTGACGGGTTGCCCCGTCGGCGGCATTACGAAACATTGGCGGGAATTAACCATTGGACGCGATTTTTTTGACGCTGCCAGCCAGCATTGCGCGATCATTGCCACCCATGAATTAAGCGGCCCGACCGAAAGAGAGCAATTTCTGGCGCGCCAACACAGCCCCGCGCGTCTGCGTTATCACCGGCTGGTGCTGCCTTTGTCACGCGATGGCAGGGGCGTGGACCGGATTATCGGCGCGCTGGTGACGGAGGAGCAGGAAAATATAGGGTCCCTGTGGCAAGCGCCGTATGAATTTAAGGAACAGAACAAACGACGGCTGACTTTGCCTTTTATTGGAGCGGCGGGCGCTAAAGCTAAGGCGTCACGGGAATGCCGGGTTCCTGTTTAGCGGTGCGAATGGTCAAGGATGTTTTCACGCTTGCCACATTCGGCGCCGAGGTCAGATTCGCCGTTAAAAATCTCTGAAATTCCGAAAGGTCATGCGCCACGCATTTCAGTATGAAATCAATCTCGCCATTCAGCATATGACATTCGCGCACCATGGGCCATCCAGCCACCCTTTGCTCAAAGGCGACAAGATCGGCTTCCGCCTGGCTGCGCAACGACACCATGGCGAAAACGGTCACTTCATAGCCAAGCGCCCTGGCGTCCAGTTCGGCATGATAGCCGCGAATAAACCCGGCCTCTTCCAGGGCCCGCACCCGGCGCAGACAGGGCGGTGCGGAAATGCCAACCCGGCTGGCCAGATCAACATTTGTGATACGGCCATCCGCCTGCATCTGGTGCAGGATCATGCGGTCTATCTCATCAAGTTTTACCCGTTGCATGGCTGTCGATTTCCAGGACTTTTTTTATGAATGATAATATTATTACAAACTCACGAAATAATATAACTCAATTATCCGCCATGCGTCATTCTTCCAGAACCGTTAGCCCGCCTTCTCACACTTGCTGGATCGTTAGCGATGGCAATGCGGGCATGGAAAATCAGTGCCTGGGTCTGGCCGAAGCGCTGGGGATCGCGCCGCAGATCAAACGCATCAAACTGCGCCGTCCCTGGGAATGGCTGCCACCGCGACTGGGCGTCCTGATCAATCCGCTGGCGGGGCTGGACGAAGCCGGGGATTTGCTGACGCCGCCATGGCCGGATTTATTGATCGCCACCGGTCGGCGCACCGTTGCCGCATCCATCCATATTAAACGCCTGCATGGCGCGACCATTAATGTGCAGATCCAGAACCCGCATTATCCGGTATCGGCATTTGATCTGGTGGTGACCCCCGCGCATGACCGTTTGCGCGGTAAGAATGTGATCGCAACACTGGGCGCGCTGCATCGGGTGACACGCCAACGCCTGGATGCAGCGGCGGATGAATTTCGTGGCGCATTGGCGCATCTGCCACGGCCCCTGGTGGCCGTGCTGATCGGCGGCCCTAACAGCGCCTATCGCATGGACCCAAAAATCATTGCGCACTTTGCCGATGGGTTGCGGGAGCTGGCTAAAATGACAGGATGCAGTTTTGCGGTTACCCCATCGCGGCGCACCGGCGCGGATAATATTGCAGCATTGCGCCAGGGAATTGCTGACATTCCGCATATTATATGGGAGGGCGAAGGCCCCAATCCCTATTTCGGCTATCTGGGGCTGGCGGGCGCCGTAATTGTCACATCAGATTCGGTTAATATGGTCAGCGAGGCCTGCGCGGCGCAAAAGCCGGTTTATGTGTATGATCTGCCTGGAGGCTCATCGAAGTTTAGGGCTTTTCACATGGCCATGCGCGACTGTGGAGCCGTGCGGCCTTTCATTCCAGGTCAGACCCGCCAGCTTGAATCATGGACGCCGCCAGCAATTGATGATACGGCCACAGTGGCCAGAGCGGTAAAGCGTTTGCTGATTATTCGAAACAATTAACGGAACTTGCATGCCGGTGCTTGACATGGCGGCGCTGCGGGCCGCCCCCCTGCAAAATGACCCGTTCGACTATATATTGGCGCCGGGTTTTGTGAATGCGGAGATGCTGGCCGATATTAACCGGGATTTTCCGGTGGTGCCGGGGCCGGGTTCCTATCCGCCAGCGCGGTTGAATATTCATGGGCGCTTTGCCGAACTTCTGGAAGAACTGGACGGCGCGCCATTCCGGGTGGCCATTGCGGAGAAATTCGGGATCAATCTGGATGACTATCCCACCATGTTTACCGTGCGCGGATTTTGCCGCGCTTCGGATGGCAAGATACACAATGATAGCGAAACCAAGATCATTACCGTGCTGCTATATCTGAACCCGCCCTGGGAAGCCGAGGGTGGGCGCCTGCGTTTATTGCGCGGACCCAATAATCTGAATGACATGACCGCAGAAGTGCCGCCCAATGGCGGCAGCCTGCTGGTGTTTCGCCGGTCCGCCCATAGCTGGCATGGGCATGAACCTTTTGAGGGGCAACGCCGCGCCATCCAGATGAATTGGGTGCGCGATGCGGGCGTGGTTCTGCGTGAACAATGGCGCCACCGCCTGTCGGCGGCGGCCAAACGTCTTGTTCCATTTGCGTGAGAGATGATGGCGCTGAACTTTGAAACATTCTCCAATGCCGATCTGAAAATCGGCTGGCGGCCGGGTAATAATGCGGGCGGCCATTCGCTGTTCAAGGCGCTGGGTCATCCCATGGCGGCAGAACGTGGCAAGGCGCTGTTTGAGGCCTGCCTGCAAAACGGACCCATCGCAATTTACGATCCGCGCGGGGTTGCGGTTGCCTTTGACGCGCTGTTTGGCATTTCGCGCTGCGAGATCGAAAATATTTATGTGCAGCGGGTGGAAGATCAGGAATCGGAGATTCTTGGCCGCAAGGCCCAATTGCTGACCGGATTGCCGCAATCCAGGGCAAAGACATTGCTGGTGCTGTCCTTTGATGCGGCGCGCCTGACCGGGCAGTTGCAGCCGCTATTGCCAGCCGCAATGGTTGTGCAATCGCTGGATGAAATGCGCATTGAGCCGGATATGCTGACCAATTCCAGCAATTATACCGATCCGTTGAACTTTGCGACGAACTTTGCATTGTTTCGCGATGTGGCGGGGGGGCCGGATGGCGGATTGCATACGGTAATAACCACAGCCAATTATTGGGGCATGCATGGGGCGAATAACCCTGGTCTGTGGCTGTGCCTGTTTGATGCGCATGGCAATATTCTGGCGCAATGGCAGGAGCCGCTGCCACAGGCGGGCGCACTGATCACTATTGACAGCCGCGTGGTCCGCAAACGTTTTAAGCTGGGGGATTTTTGCGGATCGCTGTTTATCCATGCGCTGCGCGTGGCCAAACACGACATTGTTAAATATGCGCTGGATATTTGCGGGCAGGCTGGCGCGGCGCTATCATGCAGCCATGACGCCAATGCCTGGCCCGCCGATTTTTATGCGGGCATGCCGGCCCCGCAATCCGGTGAACAGGTGATCCTGCATATCCAAAACAGCCATCCAACGCCGATACCAGCGGGTTGCGTTGGGCTTGGCGTCATGGGCGCGCAGGAAGTTCATAAACTCGATGTTGAAATAGCGCCCTTTGCCACTCACGCGCTTGATGTCGCAGAACTGTTGCCGCATGCGCACTGGCCGGATCAGATTGAAATTCATGCGGGCCGCTATTTCGTCCGTCCACGGTATGAAACCATTCGCAGCGATGGACGCCGACGCATCGCGCATGCCAATGTCGAACGCACGGATCTCAAACCAGATCCAAAAATTCCCGGTCTATCGGCCAGCATGGGCAAGGCCTATCTGATGCCGCTGCCGGTGCCGCCATTGAAACAGTTTGCCTCGCTGATGCTGCCGGCGCCGATGGCGACGGGGCAGAACGAATTACCCCTGCGCGCCGACTTGTATGATGCAAGGGGCAACAAGGTTGCGGAACATTTCATGGGCCGCCTGCAACGGCGTGACAGTGTGCCGCTAAGTATCGACGACTGGTTGAAACAATCGGGCGCAAAGCTCGCGTCCGGTTTTGGTCATGTGGAATTTGTCTATGATTTTCGCGATGGCGGCACGGCGGATGGCTGGCTGCATGCGCTGGGCAAATACAGTTTGCGATCCAGCGGCCATACGGCGGAGACAATTTTTGGCGCGCATATCTATAATGTGCCGGTGATCTACAAGGACGAGCCGCAATCCTATACCGATACGCCGCCAGGCCTGTCGACGCGGCTTTTTTTGCGGCTCGGGCAGAATTTGGGCACACTAACAGACGCGCTGTGCCATCTGATTTATCCCGCCTCCCTGCCCTGGCATGCAACATCCAGCACACAGATCATCCTGCATAATGGCGAGGGTCAGGTGGTGGCGCAAAAGCAGGTGGCCATCGCATGCAGCGGCAGCCTGTTCTGGATCTATTCAGAAATGTTTGATGCGGGTGAACGCAAGGCGGCGGGCGACGGTGCCTATGTCATTGTGCGCGACGCCACCTGCCGCCTGTTCGGATTCCACGGCCTGATGCAGGGCGGCGATAGTTTCAGCCTGGATCACATGTTCGGGTTTTAGATTAAGCCGCCTGTGCAGCGCCCAGTTTCATGTTGCGCTGATATTCCGCTTCCAGCTCAATCATGCGCGGCTCGGCGGATTTGTATATTACCGGCGTTTGTATGTTCAGTATACGGCGCACTTCGTCGAGGGGCAGCTTCAGCATGGCTTCCCAGTCCACGCCCGGAAACCAGGATGCTTTTTTGCCATTGCGATAGGCTTCCCATACAGAGCGGAAAACTGGAATGCCATGCGGCAGGTCTTTTTTGAATTTAAGCATGCCCACCAGCACCAGAAATCCAATGCCGCGATTGCGGGTATGCGCATAGGAAAATGCCAGAACGCTTAATTCGCCCAGCGGATTGCGGCCATATCCGGTCACGACATGTTGCAGATCATGGCTGTCACGCAGGCGCGATGAAAATATTTCAAATTCCGCCTGGCGCTGTTCCCATTGCGGGGATTGCTTGCTGGCGTCCACCAGCCCTTCCGCAGACAGGCCTTCGGTTTCGAGAAAATTCTGATAGATGCGGCCAAAGCTGCCCTCGGGCAGGCTGCGCAGATAGTCCTCATTGCACAGCGTGGCCAGCAATTGGCGGTTTTCCGCCAGTACCGCCTGGCCAACCGGGCTGGCGCGGAACATGTCCATGCGTTTGCGCATGGAATTGCCCGTCAGCGCCGCCACAATCTTGAAAACCTGGCCCGTGTCCTCCTTGTTCCTGAACAGGGCGCGAATGGCGCGGATGGCAACAAGCGGCTGTATCCGGCCCGTTTCGTTTATGGACACGGTATCATTCTGCATGCTCGGAATCCTCACTGTTGCAATTCGCGCCGGGACACAATACCAGACATTGATAAACAAGCTTGCGGCCTGCCTATACTGTCAGAATTGTAAATAGGTGGCCGGTTATGTTCTTTCAAGCGTAAAATCACGGTTCTGGGACTTTTCTATATTTCGGCACTTTGGGCATCTAACCACCGGGCGGGATTGTGGCGGAAAAAGTAAAGCGCATACGGCGAACCGCCGAAGAGGCGCGGCGTATTATATTGGACGCGGCTGAACGGCGCCTGGCGGAGCTTGGCCCAGAGGGTATCCGGCTGCAGGATATTGCCGCCGATATCGGCATTTCGCATCCCACCATCCTGCATCATTTTGCAAGCCGCGAAGGGCTAGTGGTGGCGCTGACCCAGCGCACGCTGGAACAATTGCGCGCGGATTTGTTTGGCGCCTTTACCGGCCCCCATGCCCGCGATGCGGATATGCACCCCATTCTGGACCGGGTGTTTGATGTGCTGAGCAGGCGGGGCCATGCGCGGCTGATCGGCTGGATGATTTTAAGCGGCGCCATCCGGCAGTCCCCGGAGCAGGGTCTGTTGCGCGATCTGACAGATTTAATTCATCCGATGCGGGTAGAAGAAAGCAAAGCGCGGGGCCTGCCCATACCGGAGCGCGATGACACGTTGTTCATTGTAATGCTGGGCGCGGTAGCCGCATTCGGCGATGGCCTGTTTGGGCCAATGGTGCGGCGCGCCGCCGGCGTTACGGACGAAACCCAAATCGCGGCGCGTTTTCGCGCCTGGTTCGCCGAACTGTTGCGCAGCCGGATATTGCCCGCCGCGCAATAGATTTGTTGCATCTATTTTGTTTTCCAGACCAGACCGGGCTGCTTGGCGGCTTTCAGATGATCATTGTTTCTGGCCCAGGAGAAACCCAGTTTCAGACGATCAAACAGACGGTCGATCTGGCGTTCCATTCCGGGATCGGTGAAAATATAGAACTGGTTTTCCAGGATGGCGTCCAGCACCAGTTCGCCCACCACATCCGGGTCAAGGCCGTGTTGCAGCGTATCGCCGATGGGATTAAGCGCAATCGGGCGGTCATCGGATTTTCCGAAATGATCGGGGCGGTGTTTGGCGGCTTCCAGAATATTGGTGCTGACAGCGCCCGGGCACAGCAGCGATACGCCCAGCGGCGTATCCTTCAATTCGCTGTACAGCACTTCCATCATGCCAACGACCGCATGCTTGCTGGCGTTATAGGCGCCCCAGCCCGCGCCCGCATTGATCAGCCCGGCCATGGAGGACGTGGCCATCACATGGCCGCTTTCGCCATTGCCCTTCATCAGCGGCAAAAATGCGCGCAAGGCGTAAACCACCGCGGTCTGGTTGACGGCGATCACCCAGTCCCAGTCTTTTTGCGACAGCTCTTCGCTTAGCCCGCCGACGCTGACGCCGGCATTGTTGCACAGCACATTCACCTTGCCAAAGCGTTTGACGGTGGCGGTGGCGGCGTCAAAGACCTGCTTTTCAACCGTGATGTCACAGCGGCAGGTGTCCACATCCGCGCCTTTGGCTTTCAGATCGGCGGCGGCGGCCTGCAGGCGTTTCTCGTCGATATCGGCCATCATCACTTTCATGCCCGCACGGGTGAAGGCTTTGGCCATGCCAAGCCCCATGCCGCTGGCGGCGCCGGTGATAAAGGCTACTTTTCCTGCTACGTCACGCATTGTCTGTCTCTCCCTGTTGTTTATTTCAAGCGTTCATTAAAAAAGCTGATCACCCGGTCCAGCGCAACGCGCGTTGGATGTCCGGCTTCGTCTACCAGATCGGTGGTCACCACGCTATGCGCCAGCGGGTTGCCATCGGGATTGCCGAACTTGCTATCGATCTCGATGCCTTCGAATCCATCGCCCAATTCACGCCGCAGGGTTTCAAAGCGCGCGCCGGGGCTGGTGAAATCCCCGGTAAAGCGCAGCCCCAGCACCTTATCGCCCTGGGCCACCCGGCGTTTGACATTCGCCAGTTCCGCCGGGCTGACATGCAGCGCGGCGCAGCGGGTTTTGCCAATCGCAAAAGGCAGAAACGGCTGGCTCAGCACCGGGGCCATCATGCACGGTTCCATCATCAGGCTAAGCGCGAAATTGCCGGTCACGCACATGCCGATGGCCCCCACGCCGCGCCCGCCCAGTTCCGCATGCACCGAGCGGCACAGCGCGCGCAACCAATCCGTAACCGGGCTGGATTTATTGGCGGCCAGCACCGAAAATTCGTGGGAAATACACACCTGGGCAATGGATTTTGCCATATAGCCATAACTATTGTCACGGCCCGGCTCGCCAAACAGATGCGGGACCACCGCCGTAAAACCCGCATCCACCACCCATTGCGCAAAGCGCAGCAAAGACGGCGTAATGCCCGGAATTTCGTGCATGATTACGACGCCCGGACCCGTGCCGCGCCAGTAAACCGGCTTGGTCTTGCCGTCATGGGTAAAACTGCGTTCGGTAAAGCCTGTTAGCGCCACCATATCCCCGTCTCCTGTTATTTTCCCCATCGTTGCTCAAAGTGTAGCTTATCACAAGGACTCGATGAAAGTTTCCGCAAAACCGGCTAGAGTGCCGCCATGTCAGAACACAAACATAATGGTGCGGCTTTGGGCTGGCTGGACGATGCAAAAAAGCATCTCTGGCTGCCCTATACCCAGATGCAGACGGCGCCTGAACCGCTGGCAGCTGTGGCGACCGAAGGGGTGCGCATTCAGCTTGCCGATGGGCGACAACTGATTGACGGCATTGCGTCCTGGTGGACCGCCTGTCATGGCTATAATCACCCGCATATTCAAAACGCCATTATCGATCAGGTCTCGCGCATGCCGCATGTCATGCTGGGCGGGCTGGTGAACGATCCCGCCGCCCGGCTGGCGGGACGACTGGCGCGGCTGGCGCCCGGTGATCTTGATCATGTGTTTTTTTCGGAATCCGGATCGGTGGCGGTGGAAATCGCCATGAAGATGGCGCTGCAATACTGGATCAACCGCGGGCAAAAGGGACGCACGAAATTTGTCTGTTTCCGGGATGGCTATCATGGCGACACGCTGGGCGCGATGTCGGTATGCGACCCCGATGAAAGCATGCATGCTTTGTTCAGGGGCGCGCTGCTGGAACAATGCTTCGTTGATCTGCCGCGCAACCGCGAACAGCATGACGCGCTGGATGGGTTTTTGCATTCGCACCGCCGTGAGATAGCGGGCATGATTGTGGAGCCGCTGGTGCAGGGCGCGGGCGGTATGAAATTTCATGAGCCTGAACTGTTACGCGATCTGCGCGCGCTGTGCGACCGGCACGGGCTGTTGCTGATACTGGATGAAATCATGACCGGGTTCGGGCGCACGGGCACGATGTTCGCCTGTATGCAGGCCAACATTGTTCCCGACATTATGACGCTTTCCAAGGCGCTGACCGGGGGTACGCTGGCGCTGGCAGCGACACTTGCCAGCAATGAGGTGTATCAGGCCTTTCTGGGCGAGGACGACGCCATGGCATTGATGCATGGGCCAACCTATATGGGTAATGCGCTGGCCTGTGCCGCAGCGAACGCATCGCTGGATCTGTTTGAGCGCGAACCGCGTCTGGCGCAGGTGGCGGCGATTGCAGCGCATCTGCGCGAGGCGCTGGCGCCCTGCGCCGTCATGCCGGGCGTTGTGGATGTGCGCGTCAAGGGCGCCATCGGCGTGGTGCAGTTGCGCGATATGCGCGCGCGCGACTGGTTCAAGCAGCGTTTTATCGAGGAAGGTGTGTGGCTGCGCCCGTTCGGCGATATTATTTACACCACGCCGCCTTTTACGATTTCAGCGAATGAACTGCATCAGATCACCGGCGCGATGGTGAAGATCATCGGCGAATGGGCGGCGCGGCGCTGACATGGACAGTCTGGAAAAATTCGCCACTGAAAAACTACTGGAACTGGAGACGCAACATCTGCGCCGCTGGCTGGTGGAAACCGATCGTGATGCGGACGCCATTGCCATCCGCAATGGCAGACGGCTGATTTCATTTTGCTGCAATGATTATCTGAACCTCAGCCAGCATCCAGAGGTTAAGCGCGCAGCCAATGCCGCCACGCAGACCTTTGGCGCGGGTGCGGGCGCTTCACGGCTGGTGTCGGGCAATCATGCGCTGTACCGGAAACTGGAAACCGCACTGGCGCGCCTGAAAGGAACCGAAGATTCCTGTGTGTTCGGCAGCGGCTATCTGGCCAATCTGGGAATTATTCCGGCCCTTGCGGGTGCGGGCGATCTGATCCTGGCCGATGCGCTCAGCCATGCCTGCCTGATGGCGGGCGGAAAGCTCAGCGGTGCGCAAACACTGACCTTTCGTCATAATGATATGGCGCATCTGGATGAATTACTCCGTATACATCGTAAGCAGTATCGCCATTGTATGATATTGACCGATGGCGTGTTCAGCATGGATGGCGATCTGGCGCCGGTGCGCGAACTGGCGGCGCTTGCGCGTGAACATGACGCCTGGCTGATGACCGATGACGCGCATGGCGTTGGTGTGATGGGTGACGGGCGCGGCAGCAGTTTTATGGATGGCGACAAGGCCGATGTGCCCTTGCAGATGGGTACGCTGTCCAAGGCGGTGGGCGTCTATGGCGGTTATCTGTGCGCGTCGCGCGCGGTCATTGATCTGATCCGCACCCGCGCGCGCACGCTGATTTATTCCACCGGCCTGCCGCCCGGTATTGTGGCGGCCGCCATCGCATCGCTGGAAATTATTGCGCGCGCGCCGCAATTATGCGCGGCCCCGCTGCGCAAGGCGCAACGCTTTACCCGCGCCCTGAATTTACCTGATGCGCAAAGCCCGATTGTGCCATTGATTATTGGCGATGCGGCGCGCGCGCTGCAACTGTCGGCAATGCTGGAAGATGCAGGCTTTCTGGTAACCGCAATCCGCCCGCCGACTGTGCCCGATGGCACGGCGCGATTACGTTTCACCTTTAGCGCCGCACACCGGGATGCGGACATTGACCGGCTGGCGAGCGTGCTGCACATGGCGGGCCTGACATGAAGCGTTGTTTTATCACCGCGTCGGGGACAGGAATTGGCAAGACCTTCGTCACCGGCCTGTTGATCCGGCAATTGCGCGCAAAAGGAAAATCTGTGCGCGCGCTGAAGCCGCTGATAACCGGCTATACGGATGAAACCGCGCCTGACAGCGACACGCGACATTTGCTGGACGCGCTGGGCCTGCCCATGAATGCGGAAAATATTGCATCCGTATCGCCATGGCGCTTTGAAGCGCCGCTGTCCCCAAACATGGCGGCGGTGCGTGAAGGACGCCAGATTGATCTGAAACAAGTGGTCGCCTTTTGTAATGCGGCCCGCAATGGCGCGCAGGATTATCTGCTGATCGAAGGGGTTGGCGGCGTCATGGTTCCGCTGAACGACACTTATATGGTGCGCGACTGGATCATGATCCTGCAAATGCCCGCGCTTTTGGTTACAGGCAGCTATCTGGGTAGTATCAGCCATACTTTGACGGCATTAGAGGCGCTGCAATCCAAAGGCGTCCCCGTGGCGGGCATTGTGGTCAGTGAAAGCGCCCGGTCCGGCGTCTCTCTTGCAGAAACTCTGGAAACGCTTACATGCTTTTCAAACGGCGTTCGCGTACAGGGCCTGTTGCGTGGCGCGGAGATTGAAAATGCACCCGATCTTACCCACCTGTTGGAGCGATAGAAATGAGCAGCGCCTTTGAAATCAGCACGAAATATATGAACGCCGCGCTGGAAGCAGCGACCGAGGCCAAAATTCCAGCCGATAGCATCGCCCGCGCCATGCTGGATCGGGTGCTCGAGGTTTACCGGGCCGGGCGCAGCCTGGAGGATATTGCCAGCGAATTAGGCTTTCACATTGATAATCTTGATCCCGAAGGGGACCACACGTTTTCGCGCCCCTGATACACGCATAAGTAGTAAATGATAAATTAGTCAGATGCAGGATTAGCATTTCAAACAATGTGTTGAATCGCCTATAATCCGGGCATAAGAAATGAGCGGGCACTGGGTCACAGTAATGACACAGGCCCACGGGAGGCTGAATAGGCGGCGCTGCGCATCCGGATGGAACCGGGGGTAGGGCGCGCCCTTGAATTTGCAGGATCAAAAGTCACATGGTGGGATCAGTTGCCGGGACGGTTGCGCAGCGCGGCCGCAAAAAGATTGAATCGGTTGTCGTGCGTTTCGCTGGGGATTCCGGCGATGGCATGCAGATTACCGGCAGTCAGTTTTCATCTTCTACCGCATTGGCGGGTAATGATCTGGCGACGTTCCCGGATTTTCCGGCGGAAATTCGCGCGCCTATCGGCA
>CAYGDL010000025.1:0-23205 GCA_964348545.1 uncultured Alphaproteobacteria bacterium
CGCCACCAATGAATCATTCGAAGGCGGCTGGTATCATTCCGGCGATCTGGGGGTGCGCCACCCGGATGGCTATATTCAACTGCGCGACCGTTCGAAAGACATCATCATTTCCGGCGGTGAAAACATTTCCTCGATCGAGGTCGAAGACACGCTCTACAAACATCCAGGCATACTGGAGGCCGCCGTGGTGGCGCGCGCCGACGAAAAATGGGGCGAGACGCCCTGCGCCTTTGTCACGCTCAAACACACCCACCAGCATCTGACCGCGCAGGACATCATCGCTTATTGCCGCGAAAATCTGGCGCATTACAAATGCCCGCGCCATGTGGTGTTCACCGACCTGCCCAAAACCTCCACCGGCAAGGTGCAGAAATTCAAACTGCGCGAAATGACCAGGGACGTGGGGTGACGGGAGTGTTATTGCGGCGTTGATTATCAGATATTTAAGCATTTAGCCGGTAAATAGTCGGCCATGGCTAAAGTGCTTTATATTGATGAACGACAAAGTGATCGTGAGGACATGCTGGCGCAATTGCTGGCTTGTGGCTATGAGGCTCTGGCCGCCGAAGACGGCGCCAGGGGATTGGCCACAGCCTTTCGCACGAGGCCCGACCTGGTATTATGTCAGAACGAGATGACGGACATGTCCGGGCTTCAGGTTTTGGAGCAGATTCGCGGCGCGGGTAAAGACTGCGAAGACATGCTGTTTGTCCTGCTTTCGCAAGCCGAAGAAGCGCATATACACCAGCAGCACATCCAGCATGGCGCAGATGACAGCCTTCCCAACGCGATGCAATTTGACCATCTCAATACGCTGTTGACCGCGCGCCTGCGGGTTATCGAGCGCCAGAACCTGCGCCGCGAACGGGAACTGATCAAACTTTATAATGCCCTTAGCAAGCAAAAAGCGGCGCCCCAAAATAATGACGTCGCTTCGCCACCGCCAAAAGCAAGACCGGCGCTGCCGGACAGGGATTCTTTCTCCAAACTTGCAACCGAGCACCTGAAAGCCGCCCAGGTAAATGGCGATGACGCGCATCTGACACTGATCGAGGTACCCGGCATTGAGGCGCTGAGCAATACCGGCAACAGCGCCGCCGCCGATAAATTGCTGGCTGACATTGGTCAATTGCTTGCATCGAAATCAGATGGCGGCGCCGGTCAACTGGATGCCAACCGCTTCGGCGTGGTGCATGATGATAATATCGATAGCGCGGATTTGCGCCAATCCATTGATCTGCTGATTCACGATAGCGGACTGGACGTGCAGGGTGTATCCGCCGCAATGGCGCCAGTGGCGCTTTCAGCGAATGGCCTTAACCCGGAAGAGGCGGCCCGCGCACTGCTATATGCGATCAACCATTTCGCCGAGCAGGGTAGTGCTAATTTCACCATAACCAACCTGCAACAGGGCATCGCCGCCTATGTGGATGACATGCTGGGGCGTATTACAAAATTGCGTGGCGACATAGGCGGCAAACGCATCGAGCTGCATTTTCAGCCGATTGTCGATCTGGCCAGTCGTGAACCGCATCACTATGAGGCACTGGCGCGTTTTCCCGGCGGCGGCTCCCCCTATCAGACGATTATATTTGCCGAAAAAATCGGCATGGTGCAGGAACTGGATTTGGCGATCTGCCAGAAAATTTTGGAGTTCGTGGAACAGAATTCACACGACATAAGCCCGATAGAAGTCGCCATGAACATTTCGGCGCAATCCATTGAAAGCAGTGTCTTTGTTACAATGATGCGTAAAATGTTCGCAAAACTGGGCAAGGCGCGCAGCCAGATATTACTCGAAATCACCGAATCCGTGCAGATCAGGGATTATGAAGCCGTCGGCAAGACCGTCAATCAATTGCGCCAGGACGGGCACCGCGTCTGCCTGGACGATTTTGGCGCGGGCGATTCAAATTTCAATTATCTGCGCATGTTCGATGTCGATTTCGTGAAAATTGACGGGATATATGTGCGCGACGTCATGCGCTCCAAACGCGACCAGGCCTTTGTGCGCGCCATCGCCCGCCTGTGCAAGGAAATCGGCGTCAGCACCGTTGCCGAATTTGTCGAGGATGAAAAACAGGCCGGATCCCTGAAAAATATGGGGGTTAATTTTGGCCAGGGCTATCTGTTCGGAAAGCCATCGGCGAAACTGCTGTAAACAGTGATCCTGTCGGCCCCCCGGCATTTGGCATCACCTGTCATTTTCCGTCACGCATCGCCGCCACACCGGATTTTCACTGATAATTAAGCAATTAAGGCGAGACTCCGTGCGCACAGAGTACGGACCCGTAAATGAAAATTGACCAGGATTTTGAACAAGAGCGCGTGAATATTATCACGCGCCTGAGAAGTGACGCAGCCTTGCAGCGCGCTTCCATGGACTGGAACCTGCGCGCCTGGAAAGAGAAATACAGCTACAATTTTTCCTGGGCCGGCATTCCGATTATCCAGTTGCCGCAAGATATTATGGCAATTCAGGAAATCATCTGGAGCGTGCAGCCCGAACTGATTATAGAGACCGGCATTGCGCGCGGCGGCTCGCTGATTTTCCATGCCTCGATGCTGGAGCTTTTGGGCCGTGGCTCGGTTCTTGGCATTGACATCGACATTCGCGAGCACAATCGCCGCGCCATCGAAGCGCACAGGATGGCGAAAAATATCCGCATGATACAGGGATCATCAATTAGTCCGGATATCATCCAACAAGTGCATGCAGCCGCGCGGGGCAAACAGTCTGTGCTGGTCATTCTCGATTCAAACCATACGCATGCACATGTGCTTGCGGAAATGCAGGCCTATGCGCCCTTAATTAAGAAGGGCGGCTATCTGATCGTGCTCGACACCATCATTGAAGATTTCCCCGTCGGCGAATTTCACGACCGACCCTGGCGCCCCGGCGACAGTCCAAAAAGTGCAGTGATCGAATTTTTGCGCAGCAATGACCAGTTTGCGGTCGATACCGATATTGACGCCAGGCTGCAAATATCGGCGGCCCCGAATGGCTATCTGAAGCGCGTCAGGGATTAGAACGCATAATGGCCAAATTGGAGATGCCAGTATGACCGCGAAGCCAGAAACAGTTTTGGTTACCGGCGCCACCGGCATAATTGGCCGTCACGCGGTGCGCAGATTATTGGACAAAGGGCTTAATGTCGTTGCCGTCGCGCGCGATAGTTTTGATCGTGTTCCCCTGGCATGTGAAACACGCCGCATTGATTTACTTAATCGCGAAGCAACACTGAGCGCGATAAAAGAAATTAAACCGGGCGCATTGCTGCATCTTGCCTGGATTACGACGCATGGACAATTCTGGAATTCTTTGGAGAACCTGACCTGGCTGGCAAGCAGCACAATTTTATTGCGCGCCTTCATCAAGGCCGGGGGGCGCAGGGTCGTTGCAGCGGGCACCTGCGCGGAATATGATTGGAGCCGTCCGTTCAGTGGAAGAGTGCCGGAAACTGCGGACTGTATTCCCGCGACATTGTACGGCCAGATGAAGCATGGACTGCATCAGGTGCTTGCGCAATATTCGCGCGAAGTCGGCGTTAGTCATGCGTGGGCGCGGCTGTTTTTATTATATGGCGAAGACGAGCAGGCCCAGCGGCTTGCGCCCTCTGTTGCCCGCGCCCTGCTTGAAGGCAGGCCCGCTGAATGCTCCTCCGGTAAACAGGTGCGCGATTTTCTGGATTGCCGCGACGCCGGGACGGCTCTGGCTGACCTGCTGATGAGTGACACTGAGGGCGTGGTGAATATCTGTTCGGGCGAGGCGGTTTCAATTGCCGATTTTGTCAACCGTATCGCCGCAATTATTGGCCGCCCCGATTTGCTGCGCCTTGGCGCATTGCCCGACCGTCAGGATGATCCGCCCTATCTGGTGGGTAATCCCGCGCGGCTGCTTCATGAGGTAGGATTCAGCCCTGTATTTTCGCTTGATCAAGGATTGCAGAATGCCGTGAGAAAGTGGCGCGCCATGATCTAAAAGGCCGGAAGTGGCGGCATTTTGGCGCCGTTCTTCCATGCGGCATAGGAAAAAAGATTCGGAGATTCGTAACGTAGGGGCATAGCCAGGGAATCAGCCGCGAAAATATCTGATTTTTTCTTTGCTCTGTATAAAGATATTAAAGACCCTGCTGTTTTATTGAGTATCGATTTTTCCTTTTCGCCAAGCAGCTTGTTGACGCTGATCGCTTCACCCAATTGCTTTACAACCTCAATTTCGTTCACGTTTAGTAATTTGGATATCGCGATATAATTTAATATGGGACGCAACAGATCGTCCAGGGCATACCCTGAAATGATCCCTCTAAGATAGGCCAGGGCCTCAACAAACATTCCGGAATTAAATAGCCGGTAGGAAAAATCCGCGAGCGCCATTGGCACAAGTTCGGGTTTTCTGGCCAGCACCGGATAAAGCCGTTCAAGCAGCGCAAAGGTCATGGCGCCATCATGTTGCGCCAGAAAATGCCGCATTAAGACATTGGTGTGCGCTATTATTTCGGTGCTGTTTTCTACACTGTCGGTGTTACCATGGACACGATAATAGATAGTGGGCTCCATCAGATAAATGCATTTATACCGGCTTAGAATTTTCGACCACACCAGGCGCTCGGTTTTTCCTTCAAACAGACCAATTTCATCGTGAATGGATCTTTTGTACATGAACCCGCCATTGCCGCGATGCGTGGCGGAGATTATTTCGCGCAATAGCATAATATTGAAAGTGTTTATGGAGTGGATATGGCCATCTGCATCGACGACGTAGAAAGGCGAATAGGCGTAATCAACGCTGGGGTCGCTATCCAGCGCTGCGGCAAATGCTTCGAGATGATAGTTCGCTAAATAGTCATCCGAACCTAACCAGGTAAGATATTCTCCCGTGGCGGCTTGAATGGCTGTGTTCATTCCTCCGAAGGGACCTATATTTTCCGGCAAATCAATAACGCGAAGCCTGGGATCCGGGTTGGCCTTCAGCCATTCCCTGGTGCCGTCGGTTGATCCGTTCTCGACCACGATCAACTCAAAATCACGATAGCTTTGGCTGAGCACAGATTGCACGGCCTGGGGAAGATAATGCAGCCGGTTATAAGTCGTGATCGTGACCGATATGCGAGGGCTGGTCTTGCGTGTACTCATTTTACCTCATTCCGTTCAATGGCGCGCCGATAATCACATAAAGCCTGCTTCATGGAATAACCGCAAAATAAGATTAATTTATAGTTACCCAGGGGCTTGTCAGTCCGCGCAATGGCGCCAGCGCATTCGCAGGGCGTCCTCAAACCCGCCTTTCGTCTGCATATGGTAAAGCGGCGTTAATATTGCCTTGCTAAGCTTAAAACCCATTGCGTATATCCAGAGCCACATCCCTCATGAATACAAAACCCCGTATCGCCATATTTGATCAGCTTAATCAGCGCGAGCGTTCCTTCATGCGGCCATTGGCGGCGCATCTGGAGGCGAACTGGCAGGTGGATTTTTATCATCCGGGCACAGCGGATGAAGTCGCTCAGGCCGCGCAGGATTGCGATGTTCTGTGGTTCGAATGGTGCGGCCCACTGGCCGCGCTTACGACCAATCAAACTGATCTTCGTGGAAGAAAAATCATCGTCCGGCTGCATTCGTTTGAGGCGATCGACACCGATTATCCGAACAAAGTGTTCTGGGGAAATGTGGATCATCTTGTGCTGGTATGCGACGACGTGCTGGAAATTTTGCGCCTGCGCTGGCCAGAACTGGAACGAAGGGTTGACATTCAGATTATTGCCAACGCGATTGCGTGTGATCTCTTTGCCAATGCCGCCCATAAGGTGATGACGGATATTGCCTGGGTTGGAAGAATTGAGATGAAGAAAAACCCGGGCCAGTTTTTGCAGATACTGGCGAAACTTGTCGCCATTGATCCGGCGTACCGGCTGCATGTGGCGGGTCATTGCAGTGATCTGCGGGTTTCACGGTATCTAAGTCATCTGATTGGGCTGCTAGGGCTTGGGGATAATATTATTTTTTATGATTATGTGGAGGATATGCCGACCTGGTTGCAGGATAAAGGCGTACTGCTGAGCACATCCCTGTATGAAAGTTTTGGTTTGAATATTGGTGAGGCAATGGCTGCGGGCGCGTTTCCCGTCATTCATAACTTCCCGGGGGCCAGCAACATATGGCCACGCGAATGTCTGTTTTCCACGATAGATGAAGCGGTCGCATTAATCCGGGCGGCTGAACCGGGAAAATACATGGATTATGTCCGGGAACGCTATGACAGTATGCTACAATTCATGGCAGTCGATACATTACTGGCCGAACCCAATCGTAAAAAGGTGGACCAGATGGATTTCACCCATAGTCAGACGGCCGCCCCCACATCAAGGCAAACCCGGCGCGCGCAAAATATGCACCGCCGGTTAAGGCGGCGCACCGGCTGATCCGCCTTACGAAAACACCGTCCCGCCATCTACCGATATGGTCTGGCCGGTGACAAATTTGCTGGCGTCCGAGGCCAGATAGATCGCCGTGCCAACCAGGTCGTCCGCATGCAGATTTTCTGGAATGGACTGATCCCCTGCAATGGCCTTTGCCGCCTGTTCCTGTTTTCCGCCAAAGAATTTTTCCGTGCCCGGCGTCATTACCATGGAGGGGGCAATGGCGTTGACGCGGATATGTTCGCGGCCCAATTCGCGCGCCAGGCTGCGGGTGATACCTACAACGGCGGCTTTCGACACCGCATAATGCAGGGCGAACGCCGCGCCATAGGTGAACGCCAGCGAAGAAATATTGATGATGCTGCCATAGCCCGCTTCGCGCATATGCGGCACCACCGCCTTGCAGCAGTTCCAGATGCCCTTGACATTGACATCCATGCAGGCGTCCCACTGCGCCTCTTCGATCTTATCAAACCGCCCGCCGCGCAGCGCGCCATACAGTGCGGCATTATTGACGATCACATGAATGCCGCCAAATTCACGCTTGGCGCGCGCAGCCATGTCCGTCAATGAGGCCATGTTGGTGACATCGGCGGCGATGGACAGGCATTTTCCGCCGGCTTTTTGCACCAGCGATGCGGTTTCAGCGCAATCATCGCGGTCGATGGCCACGATCGCCGCACCTTCCTTCGCCATGCCCACGGCATAGGCGCGGCCAATGCCCTGCGCCGCGCCGGTGACGATAATTGTTTTACCCTGTAGCTGCATGGCGATTCTCCCCTGTGGGTAGATCAGACATTTTTTTGCAGTCTAGCCGGAAATTTGCACGGGGTCCATTTTACATCAATCCGGGACAGCAATAACGGGAGAATGATGGTCAAGCGCCGTTCAGATGTGCTTAAATAGGGCGATGGGCTTTTGGGCGGCGCCCCGGTATTTCTCACAAGGCATAAGGGAACAACTCCATGAAACTCGGCATGACGCTTGGCTATTCCGGCGGGACGTTTGAAAATCAGGTGGATCTGGTGCGCCAGGCGGAAAGCCTGGGCTTTGACAGTGTGTGGACGGCGGAAGCCTGGGGCTCGGACGCCGTGTCGCCCGCCGCCTGGCTGCTGGCCAGCACCAGCAAAATCAAGGTCGGCACCGCCATCATGCAGATGTCGGCGCGCACACCGGCCATGGCGGCGATGACCGCAATGACCCTGACGGCGCTGTCGGGCGGACGCTTCATTCTGGGCATTGGGCCGTCCGGTCCGCAGGTAATTGAGGGCTGGCACGGTGTGCCCTATGGCCGCCCGCTGACCCGCACCCGCGAATATATCGAGATCATCCGCAAGATTCTGGACCGCAAACAGCCGCTCGAACATAAAGGCTATCACTATCAGATTCCCTTCATGGGCGAAGGCTCGACCGGGCTGGGCAAGCCATTGAAAAGCATTCTGCATGGCGATCCAAGCCTGCAAATCGTCACCGGCGCGATCTCGCCTGCGGGCATCGCGGTTGCCGCCGAAGTCGCCGATGGCTTTATTCCAGTGTTCATGAACCCGGAACGCTTTGATGTGTTCGACGGCGCCATCAAGGAAGGCTTCGCCAAGGCCGGTGGCAAGAAAAGCATGGACACATTCACCATCTCGCCCTTTGTCAATGTGATCATTGGCGATGATCTGGAAAAATGCCGTATCCCGGTGAAAAACTTCCTGGCGCTGTATATTGGCGGCATGGGCGCGCGGGGCAAGAATTTCTATAATGATTACGCGGTCCGCCTGGGCTATGGGGCCGAGGCAAAACGCATTCAGGATCTGTATCTGGATGGCAAAAAGGCCGAGGCGGCGGCGGCGGTGCCTGATAAATTATGCGATGAAATCGCGCTGCTGGGTCCGGCTGATCGGGTGAAAGACCGCTTGCAGGCCTATATACAGGCGGGTAAAAACAAACATATCACCTCTTTGCTGGCCGCCGGGCTGCGCCCAGATAGCATGCGGCTTCTGGCGGAAGAGGTGTTATAGAACGGCTGTAAAATCACCCTAAACTATGTGGATCATTCCTCGTGAAATCACTTGAGACCGCGCTGGAGCGGCTGATGTTTGGCAGCCGCTGGCTGCTGGCGCCTTTGTATGTCGGGCTGGTGATGTCAATCATTCTGCTGCTGATCAAATTCGCCAAGGAGTTTTATTTTCTGGCGGGCGGAATCATGTCAGCCGAAAGCGGGGATGTCATTATCGGCATCCTGTCGCTCATTGACATAACGCTGATCGCCAATCTGCTGATCATTATCGTCTATGCGGGCTATGAAAACTTTGTTTCAAAAATGCATACGGGGGATCATGAAGACCGCCCCGACTGGATGGGGCATGTGGATTTCTCTGACCTGAAAATAAAGGTTATCGGCTCGATCGCCGCCATTTCGGCCATTGAATTGCTAAAGGCCTTTATGAATGCGGAGGGATTGACCAATTCACAGCTTGGCTGGAAAGTCGGTATTCATCTGACTTTCGTCTCCTCCGGCGTGCTATTCGCCCTTATGGACCGGCTTAACCCCAAGCATATGAACGAGAAAGCTTGAGTTCGGGCCTTTGCACCCCCATATCCAGGGCATGTCCCCTGAACGGTGTCATGTAACATAACAAGGGTCTTCGGAATACCGGGTTCCGCATAAAGATGAACAAGATCACCCCACAGCTGGACGAAGAGTGGCGGGCAGAACCGGCCAAGGTGATGGATGCGCATATCCGGCCGATGGCTGATATTTTCGATGATCTTGGGGTTGACGCCACAGTGGGGCTAAGCAGCCGTGAAGCGGCGCGGCGCCTGGATATCTATGGCTGGAACAGGCTATCCGAAAAACCATCCCGATCAGCCTGGCTGCTGTTTTTTGATCAGTTCAAAAGCTACCTGATTGTGGTACTGCTGTTTGCCGCTGTGCTGGCGGGCGCTATTGGCGACTTTACCGACGCGCTGGTAATTCTGCTGGTCGTTGGGATCAACGCATTTCTGGGCTTTCAGCAGGAACAGCGCGCCGAACAAAGCCTTTCTGTTTTGAAGAAGATGCTGGCCACCAATTGCCGGGTGCGCCGTGATGGGGTTGCCATGGAGGTGCCAGCAGACGAACTGGCGCCGGGCGATCTGGTGTTGCTGGATGCCGGAAGCCGGGTGCCCGCCGATGGACGGCTGATCCAGGCGACAACCCTTGAGGTGGATGAAGCACCTTTTACGGGTGAATCCTTGCCGGTCGCCAAAAACGCGGAAACACTGTGCAAGCCTGACGCACCGCTGTCTGAACGCGCCAACATGGTGTTCATGAACAGCTGCGTCACGCGCGGGCGCGCAGAATGCATTGTCACGGCCACAGGCATGCAAACCCAGATCGGCCACATTGCGCAAATGATGGAAACGGCCCAAACGCCGATGACGCCATTACAGGTGCAACTGGATGCTGTTGGCAGCCGCCTCGCGGTGCTTGCAGGGGCCGTAGCCGTGCTGCTGCTGGTGTGGGGGCTGGCGCGTGGCGAGCCGTTGATGGACACGTTGCTGATCGCTGTTGCGCTTGCGGTAGCCGCCATTCCAGAGGGGCTGCCCGCCGTTGTGACGGTAACGCTGGCGGTTGGCATGCATCTGATGGCAAAAAACCAGGCCATCGTGAAACGGCTATCATCGGTTGAAACACTGGGCTGCACCACCGTAATCTGTTCGGACAAGACGGGCACGCTGACCCTCAATCAGATGATGGTTCGGGCGTTTTATTTTCAGGGACGCCGCTTTTTTGTCAGCGGCAATGGCTATGAAAACACCGGGCAGATCAGCGCCGCCGATGACGACGGCACGCTGCCGGACTTTAGCGCACTTCTGAAACCGGCCGTGCTGTGTACAGATTGCACAGTATCCGATGGCAAAGTGTCAGGCGACCCGATGGAAGGTGCGCTTGTGGTGTTGGCTGCCAAAGGCGGCGTCAATTGCAATGAACTTCAGTTACAGGTTCCGCGCACGGCTGAAATCCCGTTTGATTCCACGCATAAATTCATGGCGACGTTTCACCGTCAGGGCGATCTGGTGCGGCTGTACGTCAAAGGCGCGCCAGAAGTTTTATTTCCCCTGTGTAGCAAAGCCCTGAGCGCCGGGGGTGAAGCACCACTGGATACCCAGACTGCCATCGCCGAAGTCGAACATATGGCGGCACAGGCATTGCGCGTTCTGGCCGTTGCCTATCGCGACGTTCCGCTGGAAGATTTCGACATCTGCGGCGATCATATTGCGCTGGTCCGGGATCTGACGTTTGCGGGTATTGTTGGATTAATGGACCCACCGCGCGAGGAGGCCCGCCAGGCCATCGCGCTGTGCCACCGCGCGGGCATTCAGGTAAAAATGATCACCGGCGACCATAAGCTCACCGCCGCCGCCATAGCAGCCGAGCTTGGCATTACCGGCGACATCATTACCGGAACGGAATTGGACCTTCTTACGGTTGAACAACTGGTGGAATGTCTGGAGCATATTGGGGTATTTGCCCGCGTGGCGCCCGAACACAAGGTCAAGATCGTGCTGGCGCTCAAACGCAACAGTCATATCGTCGCAATGACAGGTGATGGCGTGAATGACGCGCCCGCCCTCAAGGCCGCCGATATTGGCATCGCTATGGGGATCACCGGCACAGATGTCGCCAAGGAAGCCGCCAACATGGTGCTGACCAACGATAATTTCGCCACCATTGTCGAAGCCGTGCATGAAGGGCGGCGCATCTATGACAATATCGTCAAATTTCTGCGCTTTCAGGTTTCAACCAATGCGGGAGCGATTTTCACCATGCTGCTGGCGCCGCTGTTTGGTCTGCCGGTGCCGTTTACCGCGCTGCAAATATTGCTGGTGAACATTATCATGGACGGCCCGCCCGCCATGGCGCTGGGGCTTGACCCCGCCCATCCCGACACGATGCAGGCGCAACCACGCAGCCCGGAAGAACGGGTGCTGTCCTGGAAGCGGCTTGGCGTGATCGGATATTACGGCGCTGTTATGGCGGGGGGCACGTTAATAATGCTGGCCTATGGCGTGGCGACGGGCGATGAACAGCGCGCAACCACTCTGGCCTTTACCACCTTTGTATTGTTCCAGTTCTGCAACGCTTTCAATGTGCGATCCGAGACCTGCTCGGCCTTTGCACATAATTTCTTTAGTAACTGGAAATTATGGGCGGCGTTGGTAAGCGTCATTGGCCTTCTGGTGCTGGTGGTTAATTGGCCAATCGCCCAGGCTGTGTTTCATATGAGCCCGCTTAGCTTCCATGACTGGATGCTGGCGACATCTATTGCACTGTCCGTGCTGCTGATTGAAGAAGCACGCAAGTTACTGCTCAAGACATTGCGGGCGTAGCAGCCCCGCGCTGAACGCAGCCGCAGACTTATCCAGGGGAATTTGCAGAGAACAAATCTTGAACGGCGTACCGACAAACTTACTGGCGCTACCTTCCAGGGGGATTCATTGCTTCACATAATGCCGGAACTTTCCAGCCGATAGCGACAGGCCAGCAGTAGGGGTCGAAAGGCTTTGCGCCTATCAGCACCCATACTACTGGCCCATAAGTCACCCGTATACAGCCGCCTATACTATGCGGCTGCTTTACTTATTTCTTTTTCGCAGCGGGCTTCTTCACCGCGGCTTTTTTCGCGGCGGGCTTCTTCACCGCGGCTTTTTTCGCGGCGGGCTTCTTCACCGCAGCTTTTTTCGCGGCGGGCTTCTTCACCGCGGCTTTTTTCGCGGCGGGCTTCTTCACCGCAGCTTTTTTCACTGCTGGCTTTTTCACCGCAGCGGCCTTCGTGGTCATCTTCTTGGCTACCTTCTTGACGGCTGCTTTCTTCACAACTGCCTTTTTCGCTTTACTTGCTGTGCTCATTGCCATTGTAGCATCCTCTCTTAGTGAAGGGACTTTGCAACTCTGCGTCCCGGTGAATAACAAAGCGGAGTACTTTCCTAAACCAGCCCAACTGGGCCCGCTATCGCCGATCGAAGCATCCACCGACACCCGCTCTCACAGATCAATAGCTTGATCTGTGACTGGCATCGATCACTCCGCAACTACAACTTCCACCTTTGAAGCTGTATCAGTCTGATGCGTTAGCTGAACGAAACATTCCGGATCTAAAGCCTTCAGTTGCCAGTCCAACGCATGTCAACGATTCGACCAATGATTCGTAATCTAATTAATCAATCCGTCCGTCAATATAAATTTTCTCAATATACTTGCCCATTTCAACCATAGACGCCGTAACGGGACTACCAGATCGGCTTCCGCAATATGGGTTCCGCCGGTAGATAACCTGTTTCGCGGGGCCATCATGGCTCTCTCTCACCGCAAACCCACCAATCCCCTGCCTTCTTTTCCCGCCCGCACATCCGCGCCACTCCGCCGCGTCTGAGAGGGTGGAATTGTCGTGGGCGCATCATTCATCCGCATACGGCGCATATCTACATAACCAAAGCCTGTTATTCACAATAGTCACGGTTATTAACGATGCTATTTACCAACAAACTCTTAACATATCTCGGGATAAGCCATGATTTCAGCCATTCCTGGCCTGTTTCACGCGACAATATTCAGTTATGGAAATACATGAACGCCGCGAATTTTTCGACGCAAAACAGGTGTGTGCGGCATCCGTCACGGGCTGGATCGCACGCTAACGCCACTTCCGAAATGGTCAAAAAATGTCAGTGTTGCCTTGATTTTCCAGGTCCAGAAGTATTCGAACAGTAAAAAAGAATAGCGCGCCCATGCCACACACACAGGCCATCCGGCACAGGTGCGCGCACCCTTTTCAGCCAGCAGAAGGCGCTAAAAAAGCAGGTGCGGCTAACAAGCAACACCTGCAAAAAAATTTTTATAATAGGGCAAAAAAAACTGGGCCAGAGCGTTTTTTAACGCCGCTGATTCGTAATTTTGCGTACGCACCAGGCATGTTTCGGTGATTCGAAACCAGCCTGCAGCGCATTTCCACAGCAGTTTCGAACCAAAAATCAGAAAATTTATAGCCCAAACTTAACGCGCAGCGCGTCATTCAGCATCTGCGGATTGGCTTTTCCGCCGGTGGATTTCATCACCTGACCGACAAACCAGCCCAGTAATTTGTCCTTGCCGCCTTTTACCTCGGCCACCTTGTCCGGGTTGGCGGCCATCACGGCGTCAATCGCCGCATCAATCGCGCCGGTGTCGGTGACCTGGCGCAGCCCCTGTTCCTCAACGATCTTTTCAGGCGCATCGCCGCTCGCAAACATGATTTCGAACACGTCTTTCGCCAACCGGCTGGACAGGGTTTGATCGGCCAGCAAATCCAGTAACCGTCCCAGCGCATCCGCCGAAACCGGAGAAGTTTCAATGCTCTTGCCCGCTTCATTCAGCGCGCCGAACAGATTGGTAATGACCCAGTTCGCCGCAATCTTGGCGTCACGCCCCTTTGCAACGCGTTCAAAAAACGCCGCCGTTTCGCGATCCGCCACCAGCAGGCTGGCGTCATAGGCGGACAATCCATAGTCCGATATAAAGCGCGCCTTCTTGGTGTCGGGCAGTTCCGGCAAACTCTGCGCAATCTGATCCACGAAAGCCTGCGTTAACTCCAGCGGCAGCAGATCCGGATCGGGGAAATAGCGATAGTCATGCGATTCCTCTTTCGAGCGCATCGACCGGGTTTCGCCTTTGACCGCGTCATAGAGCCGGGTTTCCTGGCGGATAGCGCCGCCTTCCTCAAGCACTTCGATCTGGCGGCGCGCTTCATATTCAATGGCCTGGCGGATAAAGCGCATCGAATTGACGTTCTTGATTTCGCAGCGCGTCCCCAGCGGGCCACCCGGTTTGCGAACGGAAACATTAATGTCCGCGCGCATCGAACCTTCCTGCATATTGCCATCGCAGGTGCCCAGATAACGCAGGATCGTGCGCAACTTTTCCAGATACAAAGTCGCTTCTTCGCTCGAACGGATATCGGGCTGCGAGACAATTTCCATCAGCGCCACACCGGAACGGTTCAAATCCACATAGGACATGCCGGGATGCTGGTCATGCAGGCTTTTGCCCGCATCCTGTTCCAGATGCAGCCGTTCAATGCGCACAATACGCACGCCGCCGTCCGGCATATCGACCCGCACTTCGCCACGCCCGACAATCGGAAAGGTGAACTGCGATATCTGATAGCCCTGCGGCAGATCGGGATAGAAGTAATTTTTGCGATCAAACACAGAACGCAAATTGATCTGCGCCTTTAATCCAAGCCCCGTGCGCACGGCCTGCGCGACGCAGAATTCGTTAATCACCGGTAACATTCCGGGCATGGCGGCATCGACCAGGCTGACATGTTCATTTGGTTCGCCGCCGAAATCTGTAGGCGCGCCGGAAAACAGTTTGGCCTTTGAGGAAACCTGCGCATGCACTTCCATGCCGATGATCAGTTCCCAATCCCCGGTGGCGCCAGTGATGTACCCGCCCTTCTCGCCGTGCCTGGCGTCATAAATTTCCTGTACAGACATGATTTAAGCCCTCCACCACTGTGTGGGGCGCGCCGTAAACGCCGCTGCATTTTCCAGAACGCCCGCCACGCGCAACAATGTCTCTTCGTCAAACGCCTTGCCGAGCAATTGCAGGCCCAGCGGCAAGCCATCCTCCGACAATCCAGCCGGAACCGAAATACCCGGAAGCCCCGCCAGGTTGGCCGGCACTGTAAACACGTCATTCAGATACATGCCAATCGGATCCTCATTGCGCGCGCCAATGGCGAATGCCGGACTTGGTGTCGCAGGGGTCAGAATGGCGTCCACCTTTTCGAACGCCGTCCTGAAATCATTGGCGATCAGGGTGCGCACCCGCTGCGCGCGCAGATAATAGGCGTCGTAATAACCCGCCGACAGCACATAGGTGCCGATCAGAATGCGCCGTTTTACTTCCGCGCCAAAACCCGCGCTGCGCGATTTTTCATACGTATCCGTCAAATCCTTTCCCGCCACGCGCAGGCCAAAGCGCATGCCATCATAGCGCGCCAGATTGGACGACGCCTCCGCCGGGGCCACAATATAATAGGCGGGTAGAGCATATCTGGTGTGCGGCAGGCTGATTTCAACGATTTCGGCGCCCGCATCGCGCAACCAATTTGCGCCCTTGCCCCACATCGCCTCGATGCCCGCAGGCATGCCGTCCACGCGATATTCCGCCGGGATGCCGATACGCATGCCCCTGATATTGCCGGTCAGCGCCGCCTCGTAATCGGGTACGGGGCGATCCACGCTGGTGCTGTCTTTCGGATCATGCCCGGCCATGACGCCCAGCAGGATGGCCGTATCGCGCACGGTGCGCGCCATTGGCCCCGCCTGATCCAGCGAGGATGCAAAGGCCACAATGCCCCAGCGCGAACAGCGGCCATAGGTTGGCTTCAGCCCGACAATGCCGGTAAAAGCGGCGGGCTGGCGGATCGAGCCGCCGGTGTCGGTGCCGGTCGCCGCCACGCACAGATGCGCCGCAATGGCCGCCGATGATCCGCCGCTGGAACCGCCAGGAACCAGTTTTGCGGTGTCACCGCTGCTCCGCCAGGGATTGATGACCGGGCCGTAATAACTGGTCTCGTTTGATGAACCCATGGCGAATTCATCCAGATTGAGCTTGCCCAGCATCACCGCGCCTTCGCGCCACAGATTGGCGGTGACGGTGGATTCATAGGCGGGCTTAAAGCCGTCCAGAATATGACTGGCGGCGGTGCTGAGCACATCTTTGGTGCAGAACAGATCCTTGATGCCAAGCGGTATGCCTTCAAGCGCGCCTGCCTTGCCCGATGCGATGCGCGCATCTGACGCGCGCGCCATCTCGCGCGCCCGCTCTGGCGTTTCGGTAATATAGCAATTCAACACGCGCGCCGCCGCCATTGCCGCCAGATAGGCGTCGGTCAATTCCAGCGCGCTAAATTTCTTGCCGCGCAGCCCGTTACGGGCCTCGGCCAGGCTTAGTTGCGTTAAATCCGTCATGCGCGGTTCCTACTCGACAATCTTTGGCACGACGAAAAAACCATGCTCGGCCAGCGGGGCATTGGCCAGCACCGCTTCCTGAATATGGCCATCGGTGACAGTATCGGTCCGCTGTTTCAGCGTGGTTTGCACGGCGCTGGTCATCGGCTCAACCGCGTTCGTGTCCACCTGGTTCAATTGTTCGGCCCAGCCAAGAATCACATTCAGTTCATGCGCCATCGGCGCCAGCCCATCCTCGGCAATCGCCAGCCGCGCCAGCCGTGCAATGCGGCGGACCGTATCTGTATCAACGCTCATATTACCCTTGGTTTCATTCTGTTCAGTGTTGGCCGGAACCTATCACGCCCGCCCCGGACGTGAAAGGAGGTTTGACAGTGCGCGGGCAATCCCGATACTGCCAAAATGCCAGTTTTACCGGACATTCTTGCATTGAAAGCCGAACTTGCGCCCGCACAGCGCCTGCTGGGCATGGATGTGGGCGAAAAAACCATTGGTCTGGCGCTGTCCGATCTGGGGCGCATGATCGCCACGCCGATGCAAACCATCCGCCGGGGTAAATTTTCCGTGGATCTGGAAATACTGGCCGCCATTATTGCCGAACAGAAAGTGGGCGGCCTGATCATCGGCCTGCCGATGAATATGGACGCCAGCGAAGGCCCCCGCGCCCAGTCGGTGCGCCAGTTCGCGCGCAATCTGCTCAAACGCTTTGCCCTGCCCATCGTGCTGTGGGATGAACGCCTGTCCACGATGGCCGTCACCCGTGTGCTGATCGACGCCGACGCCAGCCGCGCACGCCGCGCCGAACTGGTCGACAAAATGGCCGCCGCCTATATTCTGCAAGGCGCGCTCGACCGGATGGCGCGCGCTGGAGAGAGGGGAGCTGATTAATGGCATGGTTCTTATTCATTGATGAAAGTGGACATGATAAAGGCGCATCCCCGTATGAGGTTCTAGCAGGGATTGCCATTCAGGATCGCGATATCTGGAATCTGGTAAATGCGCTGCATGATGCAGAAATCAGAAATTTTGGACGGCGGTACAGTGATGGTCCCGCCGAACTAAAGGGAAAGAAACTTCTAAAAAAGAAGGTTTTTGATCATAAAAATCTCAACGCAGTGATCGGAGCTGACGAAATTGCGCCTTTGGCCAAGGCCGCGCTAGACGACGGAAAATCTGCTGAGGGTCGTCATTTCAAGGCGCTTGCCCTGGCCAAGCTATCCTATGTCAGGGAAGTTTTTGAAATATGCGCCCGCTTTCGCTGCAAAGCTTTCGCGAGCATTGTTGAAAAGGAAGCAGCCCCCACGGCTGCGGGAGGCTTACGAAAAGATTATGGTTATCTCTTTGAGCGTTTCTTTTATTTTCTCGAAGACACCAAATCGCAGGAGCAGGGCATCATCGTTTTCGATGAGCTTGAAAAATCTCAAAGCCATATTCTAATTGAACAGGCCCATCGATACTTCAAAGACACCGCTACCGGCAGGCACCGCTCAAACCTGATCGTCCCCGAGCCCTTCTTTGTTCACAGTGACCTGACTACCGGAATTCAGATTGCCGATCTGATTGCCTATTGCGTGTCCTGGGGATTTCGCCTGCCTCAGATGACCGAGCCTGCACGTCTGGAACTGGCCCCATTTTGTGGCCAGATTGCTAATTTGCGCTACAAGGCAACAAGGGAGAGGCAGGGAATTGCAGATTTCGGAATTTGGAGCTTCGTCCACATCACCGATTTACGCACCCAGACGGAGAAGGATTTCCTCCAATAAAAAAGGCAATGCAACGCTTTCGCGCCTCAAAGCCTCCGAACACAATATATATGGTTGACTGATAAGTTTCCATTAATTTCACTTAATTCAATATATTAAGAAAGAATCAAGTATTTCAATTACTTGGTTCTTTATGTGAAGGCGCTCGACCGGATGGCGAATGGATGAAGATGCTGGATGATTATAATGTGCTGGCGCGGCGGTTGGGTTTTGATGTCCTGCACATGCTGCGCGGTTTTATCGCGCATCATTGTCTGACCAGCGCCGCATCGCTGAGCTTTACCAGCCTGCTGGCGATTGTGCCGCTGGCGGCGATTGGCATTGCGATCCTGTCGGCATTTCCGGTTTTTGCCGGTGTTGGCGATATGCTGACGGGGTTTGTGCTGAAAAATTTTACGCCCGACGCCAATGCCGCCATTCAGGAAACTTTCCGCACCCTGGTGGCCAATGCCGGCAATCTGACCGGGGTTGGCATCCTGTTTCTGATCTTCACATCGAGCATGCTGCTATATGAAGTGGAAATCACCTTCTCCGAGATATGGCAGGTTCAGGAAAAGCGCACATTGCTAGCGCGCATCACCATTTTCTGGACGATCATGTCATTGGGTCCAATTTTACTTGGGCTTGGGCTTTCGGCGACTGCGCCCTGGTTCGCCAGCGTCCTGACCGGCGATGGCGCGGCGGCGCAGTCGATCGGACTGCTGGCCCATTTGCTGCCAGTGACATTGGAGATTACCGGATTTGCATTGCTATATATGGCGCTGCCCAATGTGCCTGTCGCGTTTCGTCATGCGGTAATTGGCGGGGTCATAGCAGGGCTGTTATTCGAAGCGCTGAAATTTGGCTTTGGCGTCTATATCCGGAATTTTGCCGCCTATGACGCCATCTATGGCGCACTATCGGCGCTGCCGGTGTTTCTGATCTGGACCTATCTGTGCTGGGCGGTGATATTATTTGGGGCCGTGGTGACGGCGGAGTTGCCGAAATTACAGGACGCCAAATGATCATACGCACTGCCACAACGCAAGACCTGCCCGGCATTCTCGCCATCTATAATGGCGTGATCGCCACATCGACGGCGGTCTATGCCGCCGCGCCGGTATCGCTGGAGGATCGCGCACAGTGGCTTGCGGCTCGCGAGGCGCAAGGCTTCCCGGTTCTTGTCGCGGCCGATGGCTATGCTGTGCAGGGGTTTGCCAGCTATGGCGAATGGCGCTTTTCCGGGGCGGGATATAAATTCACGGTCGAGCATACGGTGCATGTCAAAGCCGGGTTACGCGGAACCGGCATTGGACGGCAATTGATGCAGCGCCTGATAGAGGCGGCGCGGGCGGCGGGCCTGCATGTGATGATCGGCGCGATTGACGCGGACAACGCCGCCTCGATCCGCTTTCACGAAAAACTGGGATTTAAGAGCGTCGCGCATTTCCACGAAGTAGGCTTCAAGTTCAACCGCTGGCTGGATTTGGTGTTCATGCAGCGGATTGTTGATGGGGGGTGAAAATGAGCCGACCAGGCCTTAGTTATGAACAGTGAACCCTTTCATCCATTGGAAACACAGCGGCTTCAATTGCGCTGCGTCGCTGCTGATGATGCTGCTCCTACATCCATCATGATGACGCCGGAAGTAAGCCGTTGGATCGCACATTGGCCTTTACCCTTCACGCTAGAAATGGCCATCGTGCGCATAGAGGGAATGCGTAAGCTGGCTTTCATCCGGGATGCAATGCCTTTTGCTGTTGTCGAGAAAGTCAGTAACGAACTGATCGGTTGGGTAGTGATTACACGAGACAACAAAAAACCCGGCCTTGGCTCCCTCGGATACTGGCTGGGTGAGAAACATCATGGCAAAGGCTATATGAAAGAACTTGCGCCAATAGTCTTAGGCGCTGCATTCGAATGGCTCAAGCTTGATGTAATAGAGGCCGCTGCACAACCCGCGAACACAGGATCGTTCAAAGTCATGCAGGCTTGCGGCATGAAACGGGCGGGAGAAGGCATGGTCTATGCTCCAGCACGCCAACAAGAAGAACTCTGTTATTTTTACGAGATTAAACGTCCATCCCTTATCATCTAAACGTTGAAACACCACAGGGACCAGACTAAACATCATGCAAAACATATCCTGGCAAGATTTTGAGAAAGTGGCGATACAGATTGGGACGATTATCCGTGCGGAGGATTTCCCGGAGGCCAGAAAACCTGCTTATAAACTTTGGGTGGATTTGGGAGAGGAAATTGGGGAGAAATGCTCCAGTGCTCAGATCACTACTTTGTATACAAAGGAGGCACTTATCGGAAAGCAAGTAATCTGCGTGGTGAATTTCCCGGCTAAGAAAATTGCCGGATTTCCATCCGAAGTGTTAATCACCGGCTTTTATCGTGAGAATGGAGATGTAGTGCTGGCCGTGCCGGACAAACCGGTTCTGAATGGCGCAAAGTTGGGATAGGCCCGCCAGTTGATGGAACGACTGATCATAGCGGCGCAGACAGCGGGCCTGCATGTCATGCTCGGCGGCATCAACGCGGACAATACCGCCTCAATCCGGTTTCACGAGAAGCTGGGCTTCAAATCCGTCGCGCATTTCCATGAAGTCGGCTTCAAGTTCGACCGCTGGCTGGACCTGGTGTTCATGCAACGGCTTATTGAGGGGGGATGAAATGGGAACACACCCGCTACCCCTCAAGCAAACTGTCAACATCGGTTCGCAAGGCCATGATTTGCGCCTTGTGACAATTGACCACGCGCTTGTTGCGCATCCGCTGGCGGCGAAAATCAAATGACGCTTCGATCCGCAAACGACGCGCTGCGCATGGCGAGCGCACAATTGCAGGCGGCGGGGGTGGCGCAGGCGCGTCTGGACGCGCGGCTGTTATTTTCAGCGGCAACAGGCCGGTCCCACGAAGACATTATCCGCGATCCGGATGAACAACTTTCGGCGCCGCAGTCAGATGCCTATGCCATGATGATCGCGCGCCGGGTTGCGCGCGAACCGGTGTCGCGCATCCTGGGACACCGTGAATTCTGGAGTCTGGAATTTGAAATCACACCGGACACGCTGGATCCGCGCGCCGATAGCGAAACCCTGATTGGCGCGGCGCTCGGCCTGATCCAGGATCGCGATCATCCGCTGCATATTCTCGACATCGGCACAGGCAGCGGCTGTCTGCTGCTGGCGCTATTGTCGGAATACAAGCGCGCACAGGGCGTGGGCATTGATATTTCACAGGGCGCGCTGGACGTGGCGTTTCGCAATGCGGGGCGTCTGGGGTTTTCTGAACGTGCGCAGTTTATGGCGCTTGATGTGCGGCATGCCGGTTGGACAGAACATTTTGGCGCCCCGTTCGATATTGTCATTTCCAATCCACCTTATATTGAGAATGACGTAATTGCGGGCCTGGCCCCGGAAGTAACCCTGTTTGACCCTTATTCTGCGCTTGCCGGGGGCGAAGACGGCCTTGATTTTTACCGGATGATAACTATTTCAGCGGCACAATTGCTGCGTCCCGATGGCTTGATGATCTTTGAAGTCGGGGCCGGACAGGCGGATGCCGCAGAGATGCTGATGCGTCAGACCGGGCTCGCGGTGTTGGGCCGGAGCCACGATTCGGGTGGTATAGCCAGAGCTGTAACCGGGCGGTTTAAAGGCCAATCCGCCATATAAAATTAATGTTTGAATCAGGAGCGAAAACGGCTATTGTCCGCGTAGCGATTGAGTATTGAATGCTCTCGCGGTTATCCAGTGCTGTCGCGGCATCCAAACGGTTCCAGATCGGATCGCGCCAGCAAATGGTGTACGGATGCCGGTTGAGTGGAGGTAAATATATCTTCACGAACGGCGCTTCTTGCGGGGAAAATGGCGGAACCGAAATTTCGTTTCTGGTGCTTGAAGGTCTGTCGGCTGCGACTAGCGGGCCGGGAGTCGTCTGTGCAAGGGCGCAATCTTGTTGGCGAATGAGCCAAAGTCACGATCAATGGAGTGTTTTATAACCTATGATGAAATGTGAGCGAATGAAGCAAAAGACAGGTTTCGCATGAGGCCCGTGCAGCAGAACAACAATCTTAACAAGCAGCGTTCGCGTGGACGTGGACGCGGCAAACCCCATAGCAGCGGCGGCGGTGGCAGCGGTGGTGGCGGTCTCGGGGCAAACCAGGGAGGCGTTGTAAACCTCAACCGCACCCTGGACAGCAATGGCCCGGATATTAAAATTCGCGGCACCGTCGCGCATATTTATGAAAAATATCAGAATTTGGCGCGCGACGCCAATTCCCTGGGCGATCATGTTGGGGCGGAGAATTATCTGCAACATGCCGAGCATTATTATCGCCTGCTGGCTGCGGCCAATCAGGCGCAGGCGGTCTCACGCGAACGCGAAAACAGCCGCAATACCGGCAGCCGCCGTCTGGGGCAGTCCGAGAATGGACAGGATTCCGGCGAACAAACACCAGAACAGGCCTATACAGAAGACGCCCAGGACAATGCGCCCCAGGCCACTCCTGAAGCCAGCTACGAAGATAATTTGACCGGCTAGGCATGATATCCGGTGCAAAGGATATTTATCTGACACCCTGATCTTGCGCTACGGGCTTTGATATCCCACATAGTTCTGTACGCGGCATGGCGCTTCCCGGAAGGCCATGCCATTGGTGCAATAAGGCGTTGCCGGACAGCTCTCAACGGAGTGTCCATATTTGCGGCATATTCTGCCGTCAAAGGCGAACGCGCTTGGGAGGTGTCTGATGCAATTTGAAAAATATACTGAACGCTCGCGTGGCCTGATTCAGGCGGGCCAAACTCTGGCCAGCCGTAGTGGCCACGGCCAATATACCCCCGAACATTTGCTGAAGGTTCTGCTGGATGACGCAGATGGCCTGGCGGCGAATTTAATGCGTCAATCGGGCGGCGATCCGGCGCTGGCGAAACAGGGCGTGGAACAGGCGCTGGCGAAAATGGCGTCAGCCAGCGGGCCGGGCGCGGGGCAGCTGCATTTGAGCCAGCCGCTGGTAAAGCTGTTTGAGCAGGCCGAAGACCTTT
>CAYGDL010000026.1:0-22367 GCA_964348545.1 uncultured Alphaproteobacteria bacterium
CGGCGTTTTTTGTGTGCCTGATCATGGCCGGATGGTCGATGGGCCTGCTGGTGTCGGGGCTGGTGCTGCGCTATGGCATGGGTGCGGAAAGCCTTGCCTGGGCGCTGATTTTCGGCCTCGCGCCCTTGTGCGCCGTCTATTACCCGGTGTCGATTTTACCGCAATGGGTGCAGTGGATTTCCTGGAGCCTGCCACCCTCATATGTATTCGAAGGCATGCGCGCCATCATGATCGACCATAAAATCCGCATGGATCTGCTGTTCATGGCGCTGGCGCTGAACGCGGCCTACCTCAGTGCCGCATCCTGGTGGTTCCTGTCCTGCCTGAAATCCGCGCGCCGCACCGGCAAGCTGTTGCAGGTGGGGGAATAGATTCAGTATCTGCTTGCCGCTGAAATCCCCGCTTATTACGCTGAAACAGCCCAATTGCCACCTATAGTCGGATAGGAGTTGTTTCATTTGAAACAGCCTTGCTCTAAAAACATCTAATGAACGGAATTGAAGTCAATACGCCTTGCGCCCACTGGCAGGCGCAGCATGGCGCCATAGCGGACACAGCTACCCGCGCCGCGCTGGCGGTGCTGGCGGATCAGGGCATGGGGCCGGGTGATGGCGATGACGCCTATGAAATCAGCATTGTGCTGGCCGATGACGCCTTTGTGCGCGATCTGAACCGCACCTGGCGCAATATCGACGCGCCCACAAATGTGTTATCCTTTCCAGCCGGTGACGATGAGGGGCATGGGCCCTGTCTGCTGGGCGATGTGGTGCTGGCGTTTGAAACGGTGCAGCGAGAGGCGGACGCCGCTGACAAGACCGTGCAGGACCATCTTACGCATCTGATCATTCACGGCGCATTGCATCTGCTGGGGTTTGACCATGAAGCGGAAACCGAGGCGATAGAAATGGAGGCGCTCGAAACCACCCTTCTGGCGCAGCTTGGCATTGCTGACCCCTATCGGCGGGCACCGAACGAAAATGGCTAACCCGGAGAATTCAGTTGCCGCCGGAACCGAGCCGCCGGACGAAAGCGAGGCTTCTTTAACGGCGCGTCTGTTCAATCGCCTGCGGGAGCTTTTTCGCGTGCGCAGTGAAAGCCTGCGCGAAAGTCTCGAAGAGGTCATTGAAGAGCATCGTGACGAAAGCCCGGATTTTACGCCCGTGGAGCGGATGATGCTGGTGAATATCATGCGCATCGGCCAGTTGCGCCTGGACGATGTGATGGTGCCGCGCGCGGATATTGTCGCCATTGAAGTGAGCGCCGGACCACAGGAACTGATAAAAACTTTCAACAGCGCCGGTCATTCCCGGTTGCCGCTGTATCGCGACACGCTGGATGAGCCGGTGGGCATGGTGCATATCAAGGATCTTTTGCGGCGCTGGTCTGAAGACGGGATGGACAAACCCCCCGGGTTTTCCCTGCTGGATATCCGCCGTGAAATGATGTTCGTGCCGCCTTCAATGCGGGCGGTTGATCTGCTGCTTAAAATGCGCGTCACCCGCATCCATATGGCGCTGGTCATTGATGAATATGGCGGCACTGACGGTTTGATCACGATCGAAGATCTGGTGGAGGAAATCGTCGGCGAAATCCGCGACGAGCATGAGGAAGATGGGCCGAAGCTGACGCCGCGCAACGATGGGGGATATGATGCGGACGGGCGTGTCGAAATATCCGAACTGGAACAGGCCACCAGGCTAAGCCTGGTCCCGGAAGATGCGGAATATACTTCAGATACGCTGGGCGGATTGGTGACATCGCTGACCGGGCGTGTGCCACAAAGCGGAGAATGGATCAGCCATCCGTGCGGGCTGGAATTTGAAATTCTGGAAGCCGACGCCAGCACAGTAAAACGCCTGCGCGTCCGTCACGCCCATACGCCACGGGGCGAAGAAAATCCGGAAATGGCCAGAAAATGAGTTACGGCAATCTGGCGGCCGCTGCTGCGTGGCTTGGCGCAGGGCCGCGCAGGCGCGCCTTTGCCGCCGCCTTCCTGGCTGGCGCGGGGAGCTCTCTGGCGCTGGCGCCCTTTCATTTCGTACCTGTGTTATTTATCAGTTTCACCTTGCTAACCTGGCTGCTGGATGGGGTTGGCCCCGTAACAGGCTGGCGTTCATGGCGCGCGGCGGCGGCCATCGGATGGTGGTTTGGTTTCGGATTTTTTCTGTCCGGTCTGTATTGGGTGGGCTTCGCGCTGAGCGTGGACGCCGAAAATTTCGGGCATTTTATTCCGGTGGCGGTTTTGGCTTTGCCAGCCGGATTGGCGCTGTTCAGTGCGGCGGCGGCCCTGTTGGCCCGGCTGGGATGGTCTCCCGGGCCCTCGCGCATTTTGGCGCTGGCGCTAAGTTGGTCGCTGCTGGAATGGCTGCGCGGGCATATTTTTACGGGCTTTCCATGGAATTTTGTCGGCAATGCCTGGGCCAGCGATTTTGCGCCCTGGCTTGCGGTGATGCAGAACGCCTCGCTTGCCGGTATTTATGGATTGAGCCTGATCACCGTGTTGCTGGCGGCACTTCCAGCACTGCTCGCGGACGGTAAATGGCGAAAACCGCTGGTGTCGATCCCGCTGGTTAGCGGCGCGGCGTTATTGCTGGCCATGGCGGGATATGGCGCGGCGCGGTTGGGGCAACCGGAACCTGGCGATGTTGCGGGGGTGCGCTTGCGCATCGTGCAGCCAAATATCGCTCAGGCGGCCAAATGGCAACCCGAACAGCGCGCGGCAATATTCCGTACCCTGATTGAATTATCCGCAACGCCGTCTGCGACGCCGCCCACCCATGTGATTTGGCCCGAGGCGGCGACGCCGTTTTTTCTGCTGCAATCAGAAGCGGCCCTGGGCCAGATGTCGCGGCTGGTTCCGCCCACCGGTGCGGTGATCACGGGAACGCCGCGTCTGGGAACGCCCAGTGGCGCCAATGATGCGCCCATCCATAATAGTGTGGTCGTGGTGGATGGCGACGGCAATGTACCCGCCATCTATGACAAGGCGCATCTGGTGCCGTTTGGCGAATATTTGCCGTTTCCTGAAATCCTTGCCGCTATCGGGCTAAAAAAGCTGACGGTTGATTTGGGCAGTTTCGCATCGGGGGCTGGCCCGAAAACCCTGGCCGCGCCGGGTCTGCCGCCTTTCAGCCCGCTGATCTGTTATGAAGTGATTTTTCCAGGCGGCGCGGTAGATGCGGAGAACCGGCCAGCCTGGCTGTTGAATGTCACCAATGACGCCTGGTTTGGCGACACCAGTGGACCGCAGCAACATCTGGCGCAGGCGCGGATGCGCGCGGTTGAACAGGGCCTGCCGCTGGTTCGCGCTGCAAATACCGGAATTTCAGGTATTTTCGACGCCTACGGCCAGCGCCGGGCCAGTCTGGCGTTAAACCAGCAAGGAATCATTGACAGCGCACTGCCGCTGGCCCTGCCCATTACCCTCTATGCGGAGTCCGGGGATTATATTTATGCGGTTCTGTGGTTTTTGATGTTTTCGCTATACATGGTGGGGCGCTATTTCACGCCCAGAAAGTAAATCAGGCCCCCGATGATTTAATGCTATTTTGGATAGAGGGGCTAATGCTTACAATTAATAATATATGAATTCTTGACCTGATGGGTTTCCTAGCATAAATACACTTGAACTAACTAACTAATTATACCTAGGGGAACGCTGGTGGTTAAGAAAAATCCAGACCCTGTTGATGTCCATGTCGGGGGGCGGGTCCGTCTGCGCCGCATGCTTATCGGGATGAGCCAGGAAAAATTGGGCGACGCCCTAAACCTGACTTTTCAGCAGGTGCAGAAATATGAAAAGGGCGCCAATCGCATCGGCGCCGGCCGATTATTCCGCATTGCGCAGCTTCTTGGTGTATCGGTTCAGTTTTTCTTTGATGATGCGCCCGACAGCCAGATGCAACCCGGCACGGGTTTCGCTGAATCTGACCCGACCCCTATGCTGATGGATTTCGTCAACACCCCGGAAGGCATTCACCTTAACCGCGCTTTTGCGGCCATCCAGGATGCGTCCGTGCGCAAGCGGATTGTCGATCTGGCGAAAGCCATCGCCGACCAGGACGCAACCTGATTCTTACCCTCACCGCCCCTCCCAGGCAAAATTAACACCGTCGTTACGACTGGCTGATAGCTCTGTACGAGTTGCCCGCAAAGATGATATGTCAAGCCGGTTAAATTATTTTGGGAGAGTTCGCAGTGGCCAGAAATGATTATCTATTTACCAGTGAATCCGTGTCCGAAGGGCATCCGGACAAGATTTGCGACATGATATCGGACGCGGTGGTCGATGAATTTCTGACCCACGATCCCAATGCCCGCGTGGCCTGTGAAACACTGACGACTACCAATCTGATTGTGCTGGCCGGTGAAGTGCGCGGCAATGTATCGCATGACCGGATTGAGGCGCTGGCACGTGAAACCGTTAAGAAAATCGGTTATGAGCAGGCAGGCTTTCACCATGCCAAGGCGGAGGTGATCATTCGTCTGCATGCGCAATCCGCAGACATTGCCCAAGGCGTTGACGAGGCTGGCAACAAGGATATTGGCGCGGGCGACCAGGGCATCATGTTCGGCTATGCCTGCCGCGAAACAGACGTATTGATGCCCGCCCCGCTGATCTACGCCCACCGCATCTTGCAGGCCATGACGGACGCGCGCCACGCCGGCAAGGCGCCCGAATTTGGACCGGACGCCAAAAGCCAGGTCACGCTGCATTATGTGAATGGCAAGCCGGTCAAGGCTACCTCTATTGTCGTATCCACCCAGCACCGCGAAGGCCTGACACAGGCCGATGTGCGCAAACTTGTGCGCCCCTATGTGGAGTCCGTAATGCCCAAGGGCTGGATGTGCCCGGAAGATGAATTTTACGTCAATCCAACCGGCAATTTCGTTATTGGCGGCCCCGATGGCGATGCCGGGCTGACGGGACGAAAGATCATTGTGGATACTTATGGCGGTGCGGCGCCCCATGGCGGCGGCGCATTTTCCGGCAAGGATCCCACCAAGGTGGACCGCTCAGCCGCCTATGCCGCGCGGCATATGGCCAAGAATATTGTGGCGGCAGACCTGGCGGAACGCTGCACCATTCAATTGGCCTATGCGATCGGCGTATCGAAACCGCTGGCCATTTATGTCGACACCCACGGCACGGGCCGCGTTGATGAGCTCAAGCTGGAAAGGGCCATTACCCAGGTCGCAGATTTCACCCCGCGCGGTATCAGGGACCGTCTTGGCCTTGCCCGCCCGATCTATGCACGCACGGCGTCCTATGGGCATTTTGGACGTACACCAGAAGCCGATGGCGGTTTTTCCTGGGAAAAGACCGATCTGGTGGACGCGCTGAAAGCCGCCCTGACCTGAGGGGTGGCGAATACCGACATGCCGGATGGCGTGATACGGCCCGCCATTCGGGTGCATGGCCGCAAGCGCAGTCACCGGCTATCCATCCTGGGTCAGCAATTACTTGATGGATTGCTGCCTTTGTTAAAGGTTCCGCCTGAGGTGGCTGCGCGCGACCCCCGCCAGATGTTTACGCCGGCTTATGCGGAAATTTGGCTGGAAATTGGCTTTGGAGATGGCGGTCATCTGGCCGCCACAGCCGCCGCACATTCCCACACCGGCTTTATTGGTTGCGAGCCTTATGTGAACGGCGTGGTGCGATTGCTTGAAACTATTGCAGCAACCGGGCAGCACAATATCCGTATTCATGCCGGTGACGCCCGCGATATCATCGCCGCACTTCCGGCGAATAGCATCGCCCAGGTTTTCATTCTGTTTCCAGATCCCTGGCCCAGAAAGCGGCATCATAAACGGCGTTTTATTTGTGACGAAAATCTGGATGGACTGGCGCGCATCCTGCGGCCGGACGCAACCTTGCTGTTTGCCAGCGATAGCGCGGAATATTGCGAATGGACGCTGGCGCATATGAAAAACCATCCGGGCTTTCGTGAGGGATTGCAGGAACGCGGCGAAGCCCCCATCACAAAATATGAAGCCAAGGCGCTTAAGGCGGGCCGCACGCCGCGCTATTTCCGGTTCATCCGAAACCAGACTATGTAAGCCTAATTTCCACCATCGGCCCGCAGCAGCGCGCGGGTTTCACCAATTTTCATGATCCATAAATCATCATTCACATATCCCTGTTCGCGGCCTGCGGCCAGAAAGCGATGCGGTGGCTCAAAGGGCGGCTCTTCCGTTAGCTGCACGGTACCCCAATGCATGCCGACAAGCCGCCGCGCGCCAATATCGCGACCGATCTGCACGGCTTCTTCCGGGGTGGCGTGCGAGGCGTGCATGATAATCTCTGGCGCATAGCCGCCAATGCCCAGCATCGCCGTATCGAAGGGGCCATGGCGCTCGCCAATCTGTTTGAACACTTTTCCGTAGGCGCTATCGCCGCCAAAGAACAGATGCTGTCCCGCGCCCCGGATGGAAAAGCCCGCCCATAGCGTACGGTTGGTGTCACGGGGTTTGCGGCGTGACCAGTGCACCGCAGGCAGTGCTTTTATTGTCACGCCATCCAAGCTGAACTGCTGTTCCCAGTCCAGCTCCACCACCCGCTGAAAGCCGCGCTTTAGAAAAAATTCACCCAGACGCAGTGGCGCGATCACCTGAATATGTTCTTTATACGGAAGATGCCGCAGGGTGACCTCATCCAGATGATCATAATGGTTATGACTGATCAGAAGTATATCGATAGGCGGCAGGTTCTGCGCGGCAATACCACTTTTAACAAAACGTTTTGGACCCAATCGGCTGGGCCCTGCATAATCGGATAAATAGGGATCGGTCAGAATGGTCTTGCCTGCAAGGGTGATCACAAACGCCGCATGTCCAAGCCAGGTCAGGCTGTCCGCCCCGTTCAACACCCTCAGGCCCGCAATGGCGCGGCGTTCTGAAACCATATGGTCTTCCGGCACACGGACGCGGTTGCGGGAATTGCGCGCCATACGTCCCAGATAACGCAGCAGGGTGCGCATATCCACATCGCGTTGCGGGCTGCCGGGCGGGTTGCGGAACAGCCCGTTTGGCAAATGATGATCGGGTCGTCCCGCAGCCGCAGCGGCATTTTCAGGGATACGGCGCGCGCCAGGACGGCGAAAGCGCGATTTTCGGGGGGCATATTGGTCCATGGCTCCACTATATAGGTGTGCAGTTAACCAAATCAAACCGTCCATCGGCGCCATGTCACATTCCGGTAACATAACGCTGTTAGAGAATACCGAAAAGCAGCTAAATGAATATAAGGGCGCTTGCAATATGGAAGCAAAACAGGTGCTGTTTTTATGCACAGGAAACTCCGCGCGCAGCATCATGGCGGAAGCGGCGCTGAATTTTTATGGCATGGGCCGCTTCAGGGCCCATAGCGCGGGCAGCCATCCGGCGGGGGCGGTTAATCCGCTAACCCTGGAAACACTGAAAATCGCCAAAATCGACACCAGCGGACTGCGCAGCAAATCATGGGATGAATTTTCCGCACCGGGTGCGCCGAAGCTGGATTTCGTTTTTACCGTTTGTGACAATGCCGCCGGGGAAATATGCCCCGTCTGGCCGGGACAGCCGATGACCGCCCATTGGGGCTTTCCCGATCCCGCAGCATTTGAGGGCAGCGAAACGGCAAAACGCGCCTTTTTTCTGGAAATTTTCCGGCAAATCCGTACACGAATCGAATTGTTCATCAGCCTGCCCATGGCCAGCCTTGACAGATTGTCGTTGCAGCGTAAGCTCGATGAAATGGGCCATGAATAGTTTTTAATCCAGGGTGCAGCGCCATTACTATTGCAAAGCGATTAACCGCCGAATTTATAGGAAGCGCCTTTTTGCTGGCTACCGTCATTGGTTCCGGGATCATGGCGCAAAATCTGGCGGGTGGAAACACTGCCGTTGCGCTGCTTGGCAACACGGCTGCAACGGGCGCCATTCTGGTGGTGCTGATTCTGATTTTCGGCCCGGTGTCTGGCGCGCATTTCAACCCGGCGGTGACATTGTCGTTCCGGCTGCGCGGTGAAATTGGCACATCGGACACCGCGCTGTATATTCTGGCGCAGATCGCTGGCGCACTGGCGGGCATGCTGGCGGCGCATTTCATGTTTGAGCTGCCGCTGGCGCAAAGCTCCACCCATATACGCGCGGGGGCGGCGCAATTTGCATCGGAAATTATCGCGACCTTCGGTTTACTGGCCGCCATCTTCGGCTGTGTGCGCCAACGCCCGGATGCTGTTCCCTATGCGGTTGGTCTGTATATCACGGCGGCCTACTGGTTTACCGCTTCAACCTCTTTCGCCAACCCGGCGGTGACAATCGCGCGCAGCTTTAGCGATACATTTTCCGGCATAAGGCCAGAAGACGCGCCATTTTTCATACTGGCGCAACTGATCGGGGCGGCGCTGGCGGTGTTCTTATCCGGCTGGCTGTTTTTAGATAAAAATACCGATTAATCCAGGCTTTTACCCCAGCGCCCTTGCCGCAAACCGGGCAAAAGGCTATCAATGCCCCTCGGATTTTTTGGGAGGCTTTGATGCGCAATCTTACGCACTTTATCGGTGGCCAGCATGTTCAGGGGGCCAGCGGGCGCTATGGCGCCGTGTATGACCCGATGACCGGCGAGACGCAGGCGAAAGCCCCCCTGGCCAGCGCCGATGAGATGCGCGCGGCCATTGCGAATGCGGCGGCGGCGTTCCCGGGCTGGGCGGCGGAAAATCCGCAAAAGCGCGCCCGGGTGATGTTCCGCTTCAAACAATTGGTTGAAGACAATATGGACCAGTTGGCGGAATTACTGAGCCGTGAACATGGCAAGGTGATCGCCGATTCCAAAGGCGATATTCAGCGCGGCCTGGAGGTGATCGAATTCGCCTGCGGCATTCCACATCTGAGCAAGGGCGAATTTACCGAAGGGGCCGGCCCCGGCATCGACATGTATTCGATGCGCCAGCCGCTGGGCGTGTGCGCGGGCATTACGCCGTTCAATTTTCCCGCCATGATCCCGATGTGGATGTTCGGCGTCGCCATTGCGTGTGGCAACACATTCATCTGCAAGCCATCGGAAAAAGACCCGTCCGTGCCGCTGCGCCTGGCTGAACTGATGAAACAGGCGGGCCTGCCCGACGGGGTGCTGAATGTCGTTATCGGCGACAAGGAGGCCGTGGACGCCATCCTGACCGATCCGCGCATTCAGGCGGTGAGTTTTGTCGGCGCGACCGCCACCGCGCAATATATTTACGCCACGGCGGCGGCCAACGGCAAGCGCGTGCAGGCCATGGGCGGCGCCAAAAACCATATGATCATTATGCCGGACGCCGACATGAACCAGGTCAGCGATGCGCTGATCGGGGCAAGCTATGGTTCGGCGGGCGAACGCTGCATGGCGATTTCGGTTGCGGTGCCGGTGGGCAAGGGAACCGCCGATGCGCTGATTGCGGCACTGCGCCCGCGTGTGGAATCGCTGAAGGTGGGCCTGTCTACGGACCCCGAAGTGGATTACGGCCCCATGGTCACCGCCGAACATCTGGAAAAGGTGAAGGGTTATATCGATATCGGCGTCAGTGAAGGCGCAAAACTGGTGGTCGATGGGCGCGGCTTCAGATTGCAGGGCTATGAGAACGGCTTTTATATGGGTGGATGCCTGTTTGATAATGTGACGCCGGACATGCGTATCTACAAGGAAGAAATTTTTGGACCCGTATTATGCGTCACCCGTGCAGAAAATTTTGAGGCCGCACTTCGTCTGCCCACGGAACACCAATATGGCAATGGCGTGTCGATCTTTACCCGTGACGGCGATGCGGCGCGTGAATTTGCGTCGCGTGTGCAGGTTGGCATGGTGGGTATCAATGTGCCCATTCCGGTGCCGCTGGCCTATCACAGCTTTGGCGGCTGGAAACGCTCAGCCTTTGGCGACACCAACCAGCACGGAACCGAAGGCGTGAAATTCTATACCAGGATCAAAACCGTCACCGCCCGCTGGCCCGCCATGGGTGTGCGCAGCGGCGCCGACTTCACCATTCCGACGATGAAATAAATTTTTGAATGCAGGGACCGCGCGCCGTCTATCGCGAACGTGTGCAATCGGGCCAGGTGAAAGCTGATCCGGCACAGGAATTCGCCATCGAAAAATTGCAGAGCCTGGAGGACGCGCTTAAGCAGTATAAGCATGTTACGCGCAATCGTGTACTATCATGGTTGGGGCGCGAGACGCCGCCAGCGCCCAAGGGGCTTTATTTGTGGGGTGAGGTCGGGCGTGGTAAAAGCATGCTGATGGATCTGTTTTATGAAACCGTTCCCATCACGCGCAAACGCCGGGTGCATTTTCTGCAATTCATGCTGGAAACCCATGAAGCCATTCATGCCTGGCGCCAGGCCAACAAGCGCGGTGAAATTTCCAGATCCTCAAAATCAAATGGCGATGATCCTATCGCCCCGGTGGCGCGCGCCATTGCGGACAAAGTGCAATTGCTGTGCTTTGATGAATTTCAGGTGTCCGATGTCGCCGATGCAATGATCCTGGGGCGGCTGTTTACGGCGCTGTTCGAACATGGGGTGGTGGTCGTGCTGACATCAAACCGCGCACCGGATACGCTCTATGAAGGCGGGCTGAACCGGCAATTATTTGTGCCGTTTATCGAACTGCTGAAACAAAAGCTCGAAGTGGTGCATCTGGTCAGCCCGACTGATTACCGCATGGCGCGGCTCAGCGGCCATCCGGTCTATCATGCGCCACTTGGGCCAGACAGCGATGCAGAGATGGACGCCGCATGGCTGCGCCTGACCGATACGCCGCGCGGCAAACCCGTGAAGCTGGATGTGCAGGGCCGCAAACTGCTAGTCCCGCAGGCAGCTAGCGGCGTGGCGCGCTTCGACTTTGCCGATCTATGCGAGGCGGCGGTGGGCGGCCCGGACTATCTGCAAATCGCCTGGACGTTTCACACCGTGCTGCTGGACCATGTTCCGCGCATGGAGCGCGCCAATCGTAACGAAGCCAAACGCTTTGTGACGCTGATCGATGCGCTTTACGACAACCGGGTTAAGCTGATCTGTTCCGCCGACGGCCCGCCCGACAGCCTGTATCCATCCGGCGATGGCAGCTTTGAATTTGCCCGCACCGTGTCACGACTGATGGAAATGCAATCGGTCGAATATCTGGCCATGGGTCATGCCGTTTAGGGCATGATAAAACAGCGCGAAAGCAGTCCCGGAATTGCTTGACTCGGTCCAAAGGTATGATATTATCATACCATGTCAGCCGCCGAGAAAATCAGCATTACACTTACGCCTGAGATGAACCGGATCATCAAGAGCCGTGTTGAGGCGGGCGATTTTGCATCCACTAGCGAGTTGATCCGTGAGGCGTTACGCGTCTGGCAAAAGCGCGAAGAAGAGCAACAGGCACGTCTGTCCTCTATTCGGGCGCGGATACAAAGATCTGTTGGTGATCCACGCCCATCCATTTCCCTTGATGCAGCGCGCGACGATTTCAAAACTCATATTGAGTCTCATTCGAAATCAATCCCGTGAAACGTTTGATGGCATGCCTGCGCCCGGAGGCAATCCAGGACCTTAAAGACATATATGACTGGGTGGCGTCCCAATCCGGCTATCTGCAAATTGCGGAAAAGCTGGTTAACCGCATCTTTGATCACTGTGAAAGTCTGGGCGAATTTCCGATGAAAGGCCGCGCACGGGATGATTTGCAACCAGGCGTTCGAATATTGCCGTTTGAGCGCATCGCTGTAATTGCCTATCGCATCCTGGCTGACGCAGTTGAGGTGATCAACATTTTCTACGGTGGCCGGGACTCTGAGGCGATCCTGCTGGATGATGACGCGTCAACGTCCCCAAACGGGTAACGTGAATAGTGGATTACGCGCTCTAATCTGGTATAGTGCACGCGGGAGGCTGGCGGTGGGCGTAATTCCCGCCAACCCGGTCAGGTCCGGAAGGAAGCAGCCGTAACGGATTCGTTGCGCGTCGCCGTTCAGTCTCCCACCCCTATCCACACCCCCACCTGAAACGGACGGCTGACCCGCAGCAATGGATGAAACGGCTTTTCCAGGCACGCCAGAAGAAGAACCGGCTTTCGGGCTGGAGGGTGGCAGTTTGCCGGTAAAAGTGGATGTACCCGCCTACCGGGTGCTGGCGCGCAAATACCGGCCGCGCAGCTTTGCCGAACTGATCGGCCAGGAGGCCATGGTGCGCACCCTCAGCAACGCCATCGATAGCGGGCGGCTGGCGCATGCCTTTATTCTGACCGGCGTGCGGGGCGTTGGCAAAACCACCACGGCGCGCATTCTGGCGCGCTGCCTGAATTATGAAACTGCGGATGGCCTGTCCGGCCCCTGCATCCAGCCCCCTAATGACGGAATACATTGCGCGGCGATTGCTGAATCGCGCCATGTGGATGTGATCGAAATGGATGCGGCCTCGCGCACCGGCATCGACGACATCCGCGAGATCATCGAAGGGGTGCGCTATCGCCCGGCCAGTGCGCGCTACAAAATCTATATTATCGACGAAGTGCATATGCTGTCCAAGGCGGCGTTCAACGGCCTGCTGAAGACCCTGGAAGAACCGCCCGAACATGTGATTTTCATTTTCGCCACCACGGAAATCCGCAAGGTGCCGGTGACGGTGCTGTCGCGCTGTCAGCGTTTTGATCTGCGCCGGGTCAGCGTGGCGGAACTAAGCGCCCATCTGGGGCGCATTGCCGTGCTGGAAAACTGTGTGTTGTCGCCTGGCGCGCTGGGGCTGATTGCGCGCGCCGCCGAGGGTTCGGTGCGCGATGCGCTCAGCCTGCTGGATCAGGCGATTGCGCACGGGGCGGGCGATGTGAGCGAGGCGCAGGTACGCGACATGCTGGGGCTGGCCGACCGGGGCCGGGTGTTTGATCTGCTGGAACATGTGCTGCGCGGCGACCTGCCATCGGCGCTGGGTGAATTGCAGGCGCAATATGATGATGGCGCCGACCCGGTGGCGGTGTTGCAGGATATGCTGGACATTGTGCATTGGCTGACCCGCATCAAAATGGCCCCCGCCGCCGCAGAAGATTTAAGCCTGCCCGAGGCCGAGCGGCAGCGTGGCCGGGACATGGCGCAGCAACTGACGGTGCCGGTGCTGACCCGGGCGTGGCAGTTCCTGCTAAAGGGCCTGTCCGAGACCCGCGAGGCGCAGCATAGTCTGGCCGCCGCCGAAATGGTGCTGGTGCGGCTGGGCTATGCCGCCGATCTGCCCAGCCCCGCCGATCTGATTGAACGGCTGCGCACCAGTCCGGCCACGTCGCAATCCGCCGTCCCTGCCCCACGCCCGCGCGGCGGCGGCGGGCCGCAGGCGATGATGGCGGACGCACTGCCGCAGGCGCTATCGGCCCCCGCCGCCAATGCGAACCCGATGCCGCAAAACTTTGCAGATGTCGTCCGTCTGGCGGCGCAGCAGCGCGACATCAAATTACAGACGGCCCTGACCCGCGATGTGCATCTGGTGCATTTTGAGGCGGGCCATATTGAATTTCGTCCCGGTCCCGCAGCCCAGCCGCAACTGGCGGCGCAATTGATGGAACGGCTGCTGCAATGGACCGGCACGCGCTGGATCGTCAGCCTCAGCAATACAGGCGGCGCACCCAGTATTGACGAACAGAATCTGAGCCGCGCACAACAGCGCGAGGCCGAGGCCCTGTGCGATCCGCTGGTGCAGGAGGCATTGAAATTTTTTCCCGGCGCGGAAATTGTCGCGGTGCGTGATTCAGGAGAGACGTTATGAAAGATATGGGCAAGCTGTTCAAACAGGCCCAGGAAATGCAGTCGCGCATGGGCGAGATGCAGGCCAAATTGGAGCAGATGGAGATGCGCGGCGTTTCGGGAGGCGGCATGGTGGCTGTCACGCTGAACGGCAAAAACATGATGCAGAAGGTGGAAATTGATCCGGGCCTGTTGCGCCCCGAAGAAACGGAAATTCTGGAAGACCTGATCATGGCTGCGCATAATGACGCCAAGTCGCGGCTGGATGCAAAATTACAGGAAGAAATGTCCAAACTGACCGGCGGCATAAGTTTGCCGCCCGGATTTAAGTTGCCGTTTTGATGCGAAACGATCCCACCGGCGCGGAAATTTCCCGCCTGATCACATTGCTTGCCAAACTGCCAGGGCTTGGCCCGCGTTCGGCGCGGCGCGCGGCGCTATATCTGATCGAACGCAAGGAAAGCCTGCTGCGCCCGCTATCAGACGCCATGGCGCAAGCCGCAGAAAAAATCAGCCCCTGTAAGATTTGCTATAATCTGGATAGTATGGACCCGTGCGCGATCTGCACCGATCCGCGCCGTGAGCGCACCCGCATCTGTGTGGTGGAACAGGTCAGCGATCTGTGGGCGCTGGAACGCGCGGGCGCCTTTCCCGGTCTCTATCATGTGCTGGGCGGCACATTGTCCGCGCTGGATGGCGTCGGGCCAGAGGAACTGAATATAGCAGGCCTGCTGGCGCGCATCAGCACTGACCAGGTCAGCGAAGTGGTGCTGGCGTTGAACGCCACCGTCGATGGGCAAACCACTTTGCATTATCTGAACGACCGGCTGGCGCGGCCCGGCCTTCGCATCTCAGGCCTGGCGCATGGGGTGCCGGTTGGGGGCGAACTGGATTATCTGGATGACGGAACCCTTGCCGCCGCGATGCGCGACCGGCGGGATTTCTGAGGGTTAGACTCTTATCCGATCATGCTGCTCCATTTACCCCCTGCCCACAAGGGAAGAAGACTCCGAACGCTGAGGCAAACCCCTCGCCTTGTTGGGGAGGGGGTGAGAAACAGCTAATAAATGATTCAATCAGGTTGGATATCGGTCTAAAATGTGGGCCGTCACACTGCCAATGGGCAGATCATCCGCCACCGCGCCGTCACTTAGCTGTATCTGTTCGATTCTATCTATGCGGCTGATGATCTTGTCGGTCGATATTTCGATCTCGCGAATATCTTTTTCGGCGCTGTTAAAATGCGTGCGTAAATTCTCGGTGCGTTTTTGTAACCGCTCCACATCCTTGAAAAGTGTCAGTACTTCTTTTTGAATGACGCTGGCCTGCTCGCGCATGCGCACATCCTTCAGAACGGCGCGAATGGAGATCAGCATCGCCATCATGGTGCTGGGGGATACGATATATACGCGCGCCCGGTTGCCATACTCGACGATAGTCTGAAAATTTGCATGCAGTTCCGCATACACCGCCTCCGAGGGTAAAAACATCATCGCCATTTCCGCCGTTTCTCCCGGCGCGATATAGCGCGCGGCAATGTCATCCACATGCTTGCGGACATCGCTGACAAATGCGCGCGCCGCCAGTGCGCGACCGGCATCATCACGCGCCTCGCGCAGCGCGCGATAGGCCTCCAGCGGAAATTTGGAATCAATCGCGATCGGCCCCGGCGGATAGGGCAATTTGATCAGGCAATCGGCCCGTTTGCCATTTGACAGATGAGCCTGCATTTCATAGGCCGACGGCGGCAGGGCGTCGCGCACAATATCGCCCAACTGAATTTCCCCGAACGCCCCGCGCGCCTGCTTGTTGGATAAAATATCCTGCAATGACACGACCTGGCTACTCAGCTCGGTAATATTTTTTTGCGCATTGTCTATCACCGCCAGACGGCTTTGCAGATCGGTCATGCTCTGCGTAGTTTTTTCCATGGTCTCTGTCAGGCTGTCGCCCACCCGCTTGCCCATGGCGTCCAGACGCTCGTTCAGGGCCTTTGTGAGGATGCCTTGCGCCACTGCGCTATCCGCCGAAATTTGCCTCATTTGGCCCGCCAGCTCAGACTGCACTGTATTCAGTGTCGCCAGCGCCGCCGCCAATTGTGTATCAACCGCCATCTGGATCGGGCGGACCAGTCGGAACGCAATAAAGCCGATGCCCGCCAGCGCCAGAAGCCCCACAATCCAGATCATGCTTTCCACGTGCCGTTCCCCCTGATTCTATGACCCGAACTATAACACACCGCCACCGCTTGACGATCCGGTGCTAAAGCCATATGTCATGCCTGTCATGGCAATTTTACCCATACTGATCGCCCCCGATGCGCGCCTGAAAACTGTTTCCAAATTAGTGGATACGGTGGATGACGGGGTGCGCGCGCTGATGGATGACATGCTGGAAACCATGTATGACGCACCGGGCGTCGGGCTGGCCGCCATTCAGGTCAATGTGCCAAAACGCGTTATCGTCATGGATCTGGCCCGCGAAGGCGAAGCCCCGCAACCACGTTTTTTCATTAACCCGGAAATCACCTGGTATTCAGAGGAACTATCGGTTTTTTCGGAAGGCTGTCTTTCGTTTCCGGAATTTTTCGATGATGTGGAACGGGCCAGTTCGGTCAAACTGCGCTATCTGGATTATCACGGCAAACCGCGTGAAGAGCTGGCGCAGGATCTGTTTGCCGTCTGTATCCAGCACGAGATTGACCATCTGGAAGGCGTCCTGTTCGTCGATCATCTGTCGCGCCTGAAGCGCGACGCGATTTTACGCAAGCTGCAAAAGGCGCGGCGTCAGGCCGCCAACGCCTGATCGTCTTGCGCCAACCGGGATAGCCTGAATGCGTCTGGCCTTTATGGGAACACCTGAATTTTCCGTACCCTGCCTCAGCGCGTTGCTGAATGCTGGCCATGAGATCGCCGTAGTCTATAGCCAGCCGCCGCGCGCCAGCGGACGCGGCATGAAAGAAACCAAATCCCCCATACATCAGTTTGCCGAGGCGCAGGGCATAGAGGTGCGCACCCCCGCGCGCCTGAAAGAGTCATCCGAACATGCGGCGTTTGGCGCCCTTGATCTTGATGGCGCGGTGGTGGTGGCCTATGGCCTGATATTGCCAGCGCAGATATTGCAGGCCCCGCGCCTGGGATGTTTCAATGTGCATGCCTCACTATTGCCGCGCTGGCGCGGGGCCGCGCCCATTCAACGCGCCATCATGGCGGGCGATCTGGAAACCGGCGTGACCATCATGCAGATGGATGCGGGGCTGGACACCGGGCCAATGCTGGTATCGGCGCGCGAACCCATCGGCCCTGAGGATACGTCCGGCGCGTTGCATGCGCGCTTGAGCCGGTTGGGCGCGCGACTAATGGTAGAGGCGCTTGACGCTATTGCAGCAGGTTCGTTGACCCTGCAGGCGCAACCCGAAACCGGCGTCACCTATGCCGCCAGGATCAGCAAGGATGAAGCGCGCATCGACTGGGCGCGCCCGGCGCATGAACTGGATTGTCATATACGCGGCCTGACACCCACGCCCGGCGCATGGTTCAGCGTGCAGCAGAACGGCAAGGATATTCGTATCAAGCTGTTGCGCGCCGCGCCTGTGGCGGGCGCGGGGCCAGCGGGCATGGTTCTGGACAATCAGTTTACGATTGCCTGTGGTGCAGGCGCGCTGAGAATTTCGCAGGTGCAGCGCGAAGGCAAGGCGCCATCGGATGCGGCGTCTTTTCTGCGCGGCTTTGCATTGCCGGTGGGAACACAGCTTGTCTAACCGCTATAAACTTCTGATCGAGTATGATGGTGGCCCGTTCGTGGGCTGGCAGCGCCAGGATAATGGACCCTCCGTACAGGGTGCAATCGAAGAAGCGGTGTTTCTATTTTGCGGGGAACGCGTAACGCTAATCGCTGCGGGGCGCACCGATGCGGGCGTGCATGCGCTGGGCCAGGTGGCGCATTGTGATCTGACGAAACCAACGACAGTGGATGAATTGCGTGACGCGCTGAATGCGCATTTGCGCCCCGCGCCGATCAGCATTCTATTGGCGGAATCTGTCACGCCGGAATTTCACGCGCGCTTTGACGCCATCAAACGTAGCTATCGCTATGAAATACTGGATCGGCGCGCACCGCCCGCGCTGCGCCGTGGCCATGTGTGGCATGTACCGCGCACACTGGACGTTGCCGCCATGCATGCAGGAGCGCAGGATCTGCTGGGCCGCCATGATTTCACAACCTTCCGCGCGGCGCAATGTCAGGCAAAGTCGCCGGTGCGCACACTTGATCTGTTAAGGGTAAAGCGAGAGGGCGAATTAATTGTGATAGAAGCCGAAGCGCGATCCTTTCTGCACCATCAGATACGCTCCATCACCGGCAGCCTGAAACAGGTCGGCGACGGCAAATGGCCGCCTGAACATATGGCGCAGATATTGGCTGCAAAAGACCGCTCCGCCTGCGGCCCGGTCGCGCCACCGGATGGTCTGTATCTGACGCGGGTGGAATATCCGCCATTCACGCAACCACGCCCAGCCCCTTCTTCGCCACCAGGGTAAGCAGTTTCAATGATGCCCCGCGCGGGTGTTTTTCGCCGCGCTCCCACTGGCTGACCAAACCGGTGGTGACATTGAGGTAGAGGGCGAAGACAGCCTGGCTCGCCTTTTCGCGCAGTCGAATTTCCCGGATTTGCACTGGCGATAATGTTTCTACCGGCGTCAGACACATTTCATCAAACGCTTTCATCGTTTGTTTGTTCATGACACCGGCATCATGCAAACCTGATGCGGTTTCATGCACCGAGCCCATTGCATTACTTCGATATTGTTTACGCATGGCGCACGATCTCCCGGATGGTTGCATTTTGCATCGCGCTAATCAGCGCATCTTCATCCAAAGCCAGCATTTCACTGGCCAGTTTGCGGAACGCTTTCAATTCATTGCGGTTGATATTCTCCTGCTCATTTTTGGCAAATCCATATGCGAAAAACGATCTCACATACTGACGGAATAGAATGATGGTGCGAAAGCCGCCAGATCTACCCCGGCCTTTCCGGGGCAGCCGCTGCTTGATTACGCCACCCCCAGGATCGGCGTCAATCAGCCCTTTTCCCGCTCACGGGATAGCTTCACACAATACAGCCTCATCAATCACCTCATGTGCAATGAAATAATATCCGCCGTCTTAAAGATCTATGGTTTCGACCGCATCTGAGGCTATGGGCGCGCCGAAGAAAGTTGGCCCGACGCGCGAAAAACGCTCCGGCCCATCTGTCACCATGAAGCGCACCTGGCCACCGCCATTATCCGTGTTCATGATATTTTTCTCGCCAAGCGCCGCCGCTACCGCATCAGCCGTGGTCTGCGCACTATCCACCAGGCGCACCTTTGGCCCCAGCATTTGGGCAAGCGCGGGGGCCAGTACCGGAAAATGCGTGCAGCCCAGCACCAGCGTATCCGGCGCGTCGGCCTGCCCCGCGAACAGCGGGTCGAGATAGCGCCTTGCCGCGTCCTGCACGATGGGGCCGTCGATCCAGCCTTCTTCGGCCAGCGCCACAAACAGGGTGCAGGCCGCCTGACTGATCTTCATGTCCGGGCGAATGGCGTGAATGGCGCGTTGATACGCCCCGCCGCGCACCGTGCCTTCGGTGGCGATAATGGCGATATGCCGGTTGCGGCTGGCGGCCACACCGGCGCGCGCACCGGGTTCCACCACCCCGATCAGCGGCACCGGCGCAAGACCCTGGGCCAGCGGTTGCAGCGCTACGGAAGACGCCGTGTTACACGCAATCACCACCAGTTTGACGCCGCGCTTTACCAATAATTGCGATGCCTGCAACGCATAGGCGGTTACGGTGGCCGCACTTTTGGTGCCATAGGGCAGGCGCGCGGTGTCGCCCAGATAGAGAAAATTTTCATCCGGTAGGCGCGTGCGCAGGGCGCGCAGCACGCTCAGCCCGCCAATGCCGGAATCAAATACGCCGATGGGTCTGGAATCGCTCATGTCTGCTCAAAATAGCGCTGCATCACGGCTTCATAAATATCGGCAAGCCGGTTCACATCGGCAATGGCGGCATGTTCGTTGGCCTTGTGCTGGGTCTGGCCGACCAGACCGAACTCCACCACGGGGCAATGATCCTTGATGAACCGCGCATCGGAGGTGCCCCCGGTGGTGGACAGCACGGGCGCCACGCCGGTGACCCCGGCAATGGCGTCTGCGATCAGGGTGCTGAACGCGCCCGGCGGGGTGAGGAACGATTCGCCGGTGACGCTGATATCCATGCGGTAATCGCCGCCCAGCCGGGCCGTTACATATTCGCATTCCTGCCGGATCCAGGCAATCAGCGCGCCTGAACTGTGCATGTCATTGAAGCGGATATTGAGGCGCGCCACGGCCTGCCCCGCAATGACATTGGTCGCCGCATTACCGACATCTATGCTGGTGATTTCCAGATTGGAGGGCTGAAAATGGTCGTTGCCGCTATCCAGCACATGGTCCTGCAAACGGCGCAGCGTTTCGAGCAGGCGCGGGATCGGATTATCCGCCTGATGCGGATAGGCGACATGGCCCTGGGTGCCTAAAAATGTCAGCGTGACATTGAGGCTGCCGCGCCGCCCGATTTTGATCATATCGCCCAGCGCATCGGCACTGGTCGGCTCGCCCACCAGACAATGATCCAGTTTCTGGTTATGCGCCCGCAGCCAGCCGAGCATTTTGTGCGTGCCATTAATGGCGGGGCCTTCTTCGTCGCCGGTGATCAGTAGACTGATCGATCCCCGCAGACCTGTGCCATGTTTGCGAATCACCCGTTCAGCGGCCACGGTAAAGGCGGCGATGGCGCATTTCATGTCGGCTGCGCCGCGCCCGTACAACAGGCCGTCAGCGATGCGTGGCGCAAACGGATCGCCCATCCAGGCCGCCAGATCGCCCGGCGGCACCACATCCATATGCCCTGCAAAACAGAAGTTCGGCCCCGCATCACCATAACGGGCATAAAGATTGTCCACATCGGGCGTTCCCGCCTGGCTAAATGGCAGGCGGTTGCAACTGAACCCCAGCCGTTCCAGCACGCTTTGCAACACCCCCAACGCGCCTTCATCCAGGGGCGTGATACTGGGGCGGCGAATCAGATCAACCGACAGGGCGATGGGGTCAAGTGGCTTGGTCATAGACCGGTGTAACGCTGCGCAGGGCGCGCGTCAACCGCGCGTATGAATGGGATTAGCCGGGAAAGAAGGCCTTGTGAACAAGGGCCGTAATGCCGCCAGGCGCAATGCCTGTCATCCACTTGATAACGTACAGATCGAAGCGCATTTTGATGAATCGCGCCCTCAGTTCGTTGATCTCGGGCATTACTTCACACACCGGGGGCGCGGAGTTTTTCGACTTAACCCTTGCGCCCGCGCCCGCTATAGCAGTTTGACCAGTGCGGCGACGATGCCGATCGCGCCCACCATCAAAGCGCCCAGCTTGATGGTCATGCGCTGTTCCAGCTGTGTAAGTTGGGTGTCAAAATATTCCTTGGTGACCAGATCACGCCCGGCTATGTCGAATATCTCGGCCATCGCCTCGGCTTCGGCCTCCGCAGATGAGACCCCCGCAGACTTGAGGCGGTTGGCAAATTTGAGGGTGTCGAAAGTTATGGTGGTCATGACCGTGCCGTATCACAATTGTCCTTAACAGAACCAGACCCAGCCGGATAATTGGGGGTAATTGGGGGCACAGTAATTGGGGTCAGGTAATTGGGGTCATCAGGTAATTTTGACCCCATTTCTCGAGGTAATTGGGGTCAGACTCCATTTTTATCTTTTCTTGGCCTTCCCTTCGGCAGAGGCGCCACCCGCCGTCGCGCCGCCGCTGCGACTTCCTGCTTAAATCGATCATTGCCCAGCGCCCATCCCTTATTGGTGGCTTCGCGGATTGCAACAAGCTCCTCCTCACTCACATGCGCATTGAATAGCGCCCGGTATGCGGCTTGCCGCTCCTGTTTTTCTTTCCCCAGGGCAGCGTAGATCGCGTGGCCGACAATCAGCTTGTCAATCTTGCCCTCGGCATGGCTGAGATAGCTTGACCAGGGGTAGTCACGCGGGTGCGCGACCATATTGGCGCGCACGGGATTGAGTTCGATATAACGGTAGCAGGTAAGCAGATATAGCTCACTATCGATCAACGTCGCCTTGTAACGCCCTTCCCACAATGTGCCGGTGCGTTTTTGCGTTTCGTTGAAGTATTGGACATACCGTCTGCCCAATGATTGAAGGGCCTTGCCGATGCTGTCTCCCCGCTCGGGGGTCATCAGAAGGTGCGCATGGTTGGTCATCAACACATAGGCATGTATGGCGCAACCATGTTGCTCCGCCGCCTTCTGGAGACATTCGATAAAAAACTCATAATCCTGTTTGCCAACAAAAATGATACTGCGATTATTGCCCCGCAATATTACGTGCTGGGGTTGCCCAGGAAAATCATATCGGGCAAGTCGCGCCATGGAAGATAACCTATATCCATTCGTCTATATTGCTACCGTTGGATAATATGATCCCTCTGGCTCAATATGTCGAGTCTGACCCCATTTCTTACATTTTGACCCCATTTCTTACATTTCCGGCGTTATCGTAACAGTTTCCCTTTCGGCTCATACTGGGGAGTATCCCTTGCTG
>CAYGDL010000027.1:0-20978 GCA_964348545.1 uncultured Alphaproteobacteria bacterium
ACCCAGATCAACCTGTTTTTTGAAGCCTCGACCCGGACGCAAAGCTCGTTTGAACTGGCGGGCAAGCGGCTGGGGGCGGATGTGCTGAATATGGCCGTCAGCAATTCGGCCCTGAAAAAGGGCGAAACCCTGATCGACACCGCTATGACGCTGAACGCGCTTCGCCCCGATCTGCTGGTGGTGCGCCATCAGGATTCGGGCGCCGTCGAACTGCTGGCGCAAAAGGTGGATTGCGCGGTCATCAATGCCGGCGATGGCAGCAATGAACATCCGACCCAGGCGCTGCTGGATGCGCTGACCATCCGGCGGCGGCGCGGCAGTTTGCAGGGGCTGCTGGTCGCCATATGCGGCGATATTCTGCACAGCCGGGTGGCGCGATCGAACATTTATCTGCTGAACCGGTTGGGCGCGCGGGTGCGGGTTGTGGCGCCGCCGACGCTGCTGCCCGCACATATTGACCGGCTTGGCGTTGAAGTGTTTCATGACATGCGTGCGGGCTTGCAGGATGTGGATATTGTGATGATGCTGCGGCTGCAACAGGAACGCATGCACGGCGCCTTTGTGCCCAGCCTGCGCGAATATTATCATTTCCATGGCCTGGATTATGAAAAACTTTCGCGCGCCAAACCCGACGCGCTGATCATGCATCCCGGCCCGATGAATCGCGGCGTTGAAATTGACAGCGAAGTGGCCGACGACATTGACCGCAGCGTCATTCGCGAACAGGTCGAGATGGGGGTCGCCGTGCGGCTGGCCATACTGGATCTGCTCAGCCGCAATCTGCCCGCCAATTCCCCTGTAGCGGGGGCCAAATGAACGCGGCGGCCGAAGGATATAAACCCATCCCGGGAACGCAACTGACGGCCTATGTCAATGCGCGGCTGGTTGATCCGGGCACAGGTTATGATGGCCCGGGCGAACTGCTGACGCAGGGCGGGCTGATTGTGGATTCGGGGCAAAAATTATTTGCGGACGGCATCCCGGCTTCATCCGAAATCATCGATTGCGCGGGGCAGGTGCTGTGCCCCGGCCTGATCGATATGAAAGTGTTTGTGGGCGAACCGGGGGCCGAACATAAAGAAACGCTGGAAAGCGCAAGCCTTGCCGCAGCCGCGGGCGGCATCACCACCATTATCACCATGCCCAACACCGATCCGGTGATCGATGATATTTCACTGGTCGAATTTCTGAAACGCCGCGCGCGTTTCGGCGCGCTGGTCAATGTGCATCCGATGGCCGCCGCGACCCAGGGCCTGAAGGGCCTTGGCATGTCGGAAATAGGCCTGATGCGTCAGGCGGGGGCCGTCGCCTTTACGGACGGTGTGCAGGCGGTGGCGAATGCCGTGCTGATGCGCCGCATTCTGAGTTACGCCAGCCGCTATGACGCGCTGATCGTGCAGCATATTGAAGAACCGATGCTGGCCGAAGGTGGTTGCATGAACGAAGGCGAGATTGCCACGCGGCTGGGACTGTCGGGCATCCCGGACGCCGCCGAGACCATCATGCTGGAGCGTGATCTACGGCTGGTTGAACTGACCGGGGCGCGCTATCATGCCGATCAGCTTTCCTGCGCCGCCTCGGTCGAGATTATGCGTCAGGCAAAACGCCAGGGCCTTCCGGTCAGTTGCGGCGTGTCGGCGGCGCATCTGGCGCTGAACGAAAATGATGTCGGCAATTATCGTACCTTTTTCAAATTGTCGCCGCCACTGCGCCGCGAGGAAGACCGCGCCGCGCTGGTGGCGGGCCTTGTGGATGGCACGATTGATGTCATTGTCAGCGGTCATAATCCACAGGATCAGGAAAGCAAACGTCTGCCCTTTGCCCAGGCGGCGACCGGCGGCATCGGGTTGGAGACGCTGCTTTGCGTCGCGCTGACCTGTTTTCATAATGGACAGGTTTCACTGTGCGATCTGCTGGCGCGCCTGACGATCAATCCGGCGCGATTGCTGGGCCTGCCCGGCGGCAAGCTGGCAAAGGGGCAGCCCGCCGATCTGACGCTGTTCGATCCTGGAAAGACCTGGATCGTGACCGGTAACGCACTGCGCTCCAAATCCAAGAACACGCCTTTCGAGGACCGCCGCCTGCAAGGGGTTGTGCTACGCACCGTGGTTGCCGGTGAGGCCGTTTTCATTCGGGAAGAAGTCTAGCCATGCCAAACCCGATGGATTGGGGCCTGTCCGCACCCTATTTACTGGCGGCGCTGTTTGGCGGCTATCTGCTGGGCAGCATTCCATTTGGTCTGCTGCTGACCCGGATGGCCGGGATGGGGGATATTCGCGCCATTGGTTCGGGCAATATTGGCGCTACCAATGTGTTGCGCACCGGAAATAAATTTCTGGCGCTGCTGACTTTGCTGCTGGATGGCGGCAAGGGGGCGGTTGCGGTTCTGATCGCGCAAAATTATGGGGCCGACGTGACCGTGTGCACAGCGGCGGGCGCATTTTTCGGGCATCTGTTTCCCCTTTGGTTGCGCTTCAAAGGCGGCAAGGGCGTGGCGACATTTCTGGGTATTGCGCTGGCGCTGAACCCGGCCGTGGGCGCACTGGCCTGTGCCAGCTGGATTGTGGTTGCGGCCATCTTTCGCTTTTCATCTGCGGCGGCGCTGGTGGCGGTGGCGCTGAGCCCGTTATATTTCTGGTGGTTCGGGCAAGACCAGCTGGTGCAATTGTCGCTACTGCTTGCGGTTGTGATCTGGCTCAAGCATTATGACAATATTCGACGTTTGTTGGCAGGCGAAGAACCGCGCATCGGGGCAGCCAGCCCTGAATAGGGGGCCGGGTGGCGATACTTTCCGATCGTGAACGGGTGGACTGGCTACGCCTGATCCGCACCCGCAATGTCGGCCCAGCTACTTTCGCCAACCTGATTACGCAATTTGGCACCGCAACGCGGGCCATTGAGGCCCTGCCGGAACTTGCGCGGCGCGGCGGCGGGCGCGGCGCAATCAGCATTGCGGGAAAAGCCGAAGCCGAAGCGGAGCTTGCCGCCGCCGCACGGCTGGGTGCGCGCTATATTGCATCCTGCGAGCCGGAATATCCACCGGCGCTGGCCGCCAGTGACGCCCCGCCGCCGGTGTTGTGCGTCAAAGGCGCCGTTCATTTATTGCAGCGCCCCACTGTCGCCATTGTCGGCGCGCGCAATGCGTCCGCAGCGGGTATACGCATCGCGCGCGAACTTGCACATGCGCTGGGTAGCCATGAACTGCTGGTGGCCTCTGGTCTGGCGCGCGGCATCGACACCGCCGCGCATCATGGCGCGCTGGGAAGCGGCACCGTAGCCGTGCTGGCAGGCGGCGTCGATGTGATCTATCCGCCCCAGAACGAAGAACTGCATAATCGCATTGCTGAAACAGGTGTGCTGGTGTGTGAACTGCCACCGGGCGCCCAACCCCAGGCGCGGCATTTTCCACAGCGCAACCGTATTATCTCCGGGATCAGCCTGGGCGTGATTGTGATTGAGGCCGCGCCACAGTCGGGATCGCTGATCACCGCGCGCTACGCAGGCGAACAGGGGCGTGAGGTGTTTGTGGTGCCCGGATCGCCGCTGGATCCCAGATCGCGCGGCGGCAACGCCCTGATCCGCCAGGGCGCGACCCTGGTGCAGACCGCCGAGGATGTGCTGGAGGCCCTGCAACCGCTGTTGCGCAAACCCCTGGCGGAACCTGACCGCAAACAGCCTTTTTCTCCGCCGGTGCTGGACATGCGCCTGATCGACAAGGCGCGGCCGGAAATTCTGGAAATGCTGGGGCCAACGCCGGTCGAGATCGATGAGCTGGTGCGCCAGTCCGGGCTGAGCGCCGCCACAATAGCGGTTATATTGCTGGAACTGGATTTAGTCGGACGGCTGGAGCGCCATCCGGGGCAGCGGGTGGCGTTGTTGGGTTAGGCCCGTGGCAAAAATAGAACTTGACGAGATAGAACAAATAGGGTACATATGCAGTGTGGACGGTGCGTGGAGGGGCCGGAACCCAGGCATGCGGCGTTGTCATGATAGGCTAACTTGCTGTACTTAACCGTGCTACTGATGGCGCACAAAACACATAATTAACTGGAATGTTAAATGCCGACTTCGCTTCGCAAAACCGCCGGAACCTGGTTTACCCGGATTTTCCTGTTCATCCTGGTGATCAGTTTCTCTGTCTGGGGGGTTGCGGATTTCATTACGAATACGGCCGAACAGCCATTGGCCAAGGTTGCGGGCGCCACCATTTCAGCGCAGGAATTTAATGCTGATTTTCGGCGGGAATTGTTCCGCCTGCAACAGCAATATGGGCCGGAATTCACCACGGAAAAAGCCCGCGAGATGGGTTTTGATCGTGAAGTGCTGCGCCAGATGCTGGTTGGGGTCATGTTCGACCATGAGACCGAGAAGCTTTCGCTGACGACTGCGGATGCAACCATTGCGCAATTTATCCGTGAAAATCCCACCTATCGCGATTCGCTGGGGCAGTTTGATCGCAATATCTTTCAGCGCGCGCTGAATGATAACGGCTTTACCGAAAAGGAATATCTGCGTCGCGCCCGCATGGATATGACCCGGCGGCAATTGATTGCCGTTATCAGCGCCGGTGTTGTGGCTCCACGGAAATTATCTGAAACGCTTTATTCCCTGCGCGAGGAACAGCGCATCGCCGAACTGCTGATTATTCCGCAAGGGGCGATCGGCAAACTGCCTGAGCCAAAAAATTCGGATATGGAGGCCTTTCACAAGGCGAACGAGGCCTTGTTCACGGCGCCTGAAACCCGTGATGTCAGCTATCTGCGGCTGCGGCCTGAAGATATGGCGGATAATATCGCGCCAACTGATAACGAATTGCGCGAACAATATGACGCCAGGCTGGCGGAATTTACGGTTGTTGGTATGCGCAACCTGCAACAATTTGTTTTGGCTGACGAGGCCGCAGCAAAAGCGGCCAGCGGTAAAATCAAGGGCGGTGCGGATTTTGTGAAAGTGGCCATGCAGGCTTCCGGAATGAGCGCAAAGGAACTGGAACTGACCGAAGTAACCAGGGATTTGTTGCCAGTGGAAATTTCAGGAGCGGTCTTTGCGTTGAAGGAACGTGAAATCAGCGAACCCCTGAAAAGCGCGCTGGGGTGGCACCTGGTCAAAATAACCGCCGTAAGGCAGGAGCGGGTGCAGCCCTTTGAAGAGGTACGCAGTAAAATTTCCAGGGATGTGGCGTTAAACCGCGCCGTTGACATGCTTGTGGATCGGGCGAACCAGTTTGAAGACGCCCGTGCCGGCGGCGCTTCGCTGGAAGATCTGGCGAAAGAATTCAATTTGCCAATGCACAAGATTGCGGGCATCGATCGCGAGGGTAATGGGCTGGATGGCAAACCCATGCAAGACCGGCCGACGGACCCGCAATTTCTGGCCGATATTTTTGATACGGATTCCGGATCGGAAGGCGATTTGCGCGAAAGCCAGGAGGGGGGCTATTTCGTGTTGCGTGTTGACGCCGTTACGCCATCCGCGGTGCGCCCGCTTGCCGCTGTGCGTGGTGATGTCAGCGCGGCCTGGCGGGCAAAACAGATCGGCGAGAAGCTGGATCAGCTTGCGGGTGATTTACTGAAACAGGCCCAGGCGGGCAAAGCTCTGGGCGAGCTTGCCAGGCCCCTGAAACTCAAGGTTACGACAAGCCCCGCATTTGGCCGCAGCTTTGCGGATGAACAGATGAGCGTGGCGCTCACCGGGAAATTATTTTCCAGCCGCATTGGTGACAGCGTTTCGGAACCTGCCCCCAATGGGGGCTATGTCGTGGCGCGTTTGCGGGAAATAAAATTACCCGTCATGGATGCGCCTGGCGACGGCGTCGCGAAACTGAGCAGGGATTTAGCAAAAAATCTGTCCGAGGATATGCTGGCGCAATATCAGGCTGTTCTGGAGCGGCGTTATGATGTGACGATAAACCAGGAACGGCTGACCAGCCTGTTTGACGAGCAATAGCCATGCAGGTTGATCCCGATTTTACTGCGTTTCTCAAAACCCATGATTCCGGCGCCCCCCAGCTTGTCTGGACCAATCTGGTCGCTGATCTGGAGACGCCGGTATCGGTGATGCTCAAGCTGGCGCATGGGCAACCCTATAGTTTTCTGTTTGAATCCGTGGAAGGCGGCGCCACGCGCGGACGCTATTCCTTCATTGGCATGAAGCCCGATCTGATCTGGCGCTGTCACGGCGCAAAGGCCGAGATCAACCTGAAGGCGCGCACGCATCCCGATGCATGGCAGCCTTGCGAAGACAGTGCGCTGGACGCGCTGCGCAAACTGGTGCGCGAAATGCGGGTGGATATCCCTGCCAGCCTGCCCCCCATGGCGACAGGCCTGTTTGGCTATATGGGTTATGACATGGTGCGGCTGATGGAAAATCTGCCTGCGCCAAACCCCGATCCGCTGGGCCTGCCAGACAGTATTTTCATGCGTCCGTCGATTATGGTTATTTTTGACAGCGTGAAAGATACGGTTAGCGTGGTTACGCCGGTATGGCCGCAGGCTGGCGTAAGCGCGCGCGCCGCGTACAACCAGGCTAACGAGCGCCTGAACGATGTCGTCACAGATTTTGAAAAGCCGTTGCCGCATACCGCGAATTATCGACTGGATGGCCTGACGCCACTGCCCGAACCGCAATCCAATACGACACGGGCCGAATATCATGCGATGGTGGCCAAGGCGAAGGAATATATCGCCGCCGGGGATGTGTTTCAGGTCGTGCCCAGCCAGCGTTTCAGGATGCCGTTCGAATTGCCGCCTTTTGCGCTTTATCGTGCGCTGCGCCGTATTAACCCGTCGCCCTATATGAATTTTCTGGATTTTGGCGATTTCGCCATTGTCGGGTCTAGCCCGGAATTGCTGGTGCGGCTGCGCGACGATGTGGTGACCATTCGTCCGATCGCCGGGTCGCGCCCGCGCGGCGCAACGCCGGAAGGGGATGCGGCAATGGCGCATGATCTGATCACGGATGAAAAAGAACGCGCCGAGCATTTGATGCTGCTGGATCTGGGGCGCAATGATGTGGGGCGCGTGTCACAGATTGGCAGCGTCAGGGTTACGGGCCAGTTTATGACCGAATATTATTCGCACATCATCCATCTGGTGTCGAATGTCGAAGGTCTTATCGATCCAAAATTCGACGCCATATCCGCCCTGTGCGCCGGTTTTCCAGCGGGCACAGTGAGCGGTGCGCCGAAAATCCGGGCCATGGAAATTATTGACGAACTGGAAAAGGAAAAGCGCGGCATTTATGCCGGATGCGTTGGCTATTTCTCCGCCAACGGATCAATGGATAATTGCATCGCGCTGCGCACGGCCGTCGTCAAGGACAAGGTGGTTTATATTCAGGCCGGCGGCGGTGTCGTTGCCGACAGCGACCCGGAAGCGGAATATCAGGAAACCATCACCAAGGCCAGGGCTATGGTGCGCGCCGCCGAAGAAGCCGTACGCTTTGCCTCGGCCGCCGGAAAAGGGCAATAGAGGGTGCGATCAAGGCTGCTGCTTTATCTGGCGCTCTGTTGCGTTTCTATTGCCGGGGTGGCGCCAGGGGCGGCGGGCGCGCGGCGGGTGCGATTATATTCGGCCTGTTCACGGGTTAACTGAAACCCGATCAAAATTTCATAGCCCAGGCCGTCGGCCCCCTCGGGGACGGTAAATGCAATATCATCATACTCTTCGGCGAAGAATGTTTCGGATTTACCGGATTTGAATTTCGCCGTGGCGGACTGGATCGTCTTGTTAACAACGGCGCCGTCCGGGGCGAGCAGGGCAACGAAATAGGAATATTTATATTCGTTTGCAGCGCCAGCAGGACCGGTTTTCGTGCGCGCCTCAAAACGGATAACCGCCGTCATTTCCTGTTCCTGAAGCTCGCATTCCAGAAGATTGGCGCGCATGAACTCCAGGTCATAGGCGATGTTTTCCTTGCTGCGCGCGGCGCCTTCGCCAAACACGCGCAATGCGGACGCATCGGCAAGGACGCCGACCGTCGGACAGATCAGCGGCTTCAGGCCAACCTCACTGTCCGAAGCGCACGCGGCGGGCACTAATAACAGCGCCCCAAACAGCGCAACGCGAAAGTTTACTGACATATGTTCAAAATTTCACTTGATCGCCAATATTGTCGCGCGGGGCATGAAATATGCCCCGCATAATCGCGGATTAAAGCTTGTTGTGCGTACCGTCGCACATGGGGGCTTTGCCGGTTTTCTTGCATGCGCAGAAAAACACCTTGCGGTCGGCCTCGGCTTTATAGGCCACGGGTACGAAGCTGCTACCCTTGTGGGCTCCGTCGCAGAACGGCTGCGTCGCGGATTTTCCGCAGGCGCACCAGAAATAGTTCTTGCCAGCGACAACATCTACGGCAATAGGTTGCTTTCCAGCGATGACAGGTTCGTCCATTATAGGCTCCTTCAGGGTGTTCCGGAATTTCACAGTCGATGGGCAGTCTAATGGCAAATCCCGATTGAAGCAAATGGCCAAACCAGCCTTGAAAATATATCTGGCGGCGCCGCGCGGATTTTGCGCGGGTGTTGATCGCGCCATCCAGATCGTCGAAAAGGTGCTGTTGAAATATGGCGCGCCGGTTTTCGTGCGTCACGAGATCGTGCATAACCGGCATGTTGTGCAGAGCCTGGAAGCGCGTGGCGCCGTGTTTGTGGATGAACTTGACCAGGTGGCCCCCGGCCGCCCGGTGGTGTTCTCGGCGCATGGCGTACCAAAATCGGTGCCTGAAATGGCCCAGGCCCAGGATTTATTCTATATCGACGCGACCTGCCCGCTGGTGTCCAAAGTCCATATTGAGGCGCAGCGGCATTATGGCGCGGGCAATGAAATTGTGCTGATCGGCCATGCGGGGCACCCTGAAGTCATCGGGACAATGGGGCAATTGCCACCGGGCGCGGTGAAGCTGCTGGAAACCGTTGCTGACGCACAGGCTTTTCAGCCCCGCGATGCCGCGCGTCTGGCCTATATTACCCAAACCACGCTTTCGGTCGATGACACGGCGGAGATCATCGCCGTGTTGCGCGGAAGATTTCCCGGTATGGCCGCGCCACCGCGCGAGGATATCTGTTACGCCACAAGTAATCGTCAGGCGGCGGTCAAGGCGATCGCCATGAAATGTGAGGCCATGCTGGTTTTGGGCGCACCCAATTCTTCAAACTCCATGCGCCTGGTTGAAGTGGCGGCGCGCGCGGGATGTTCACAGGCCCTGCTGGTTCAGAATGCGGACGAACTTGACTTTGCCCACTTTGAAGGGATCAGGTCGCTGGGCGTTAGCGCGGGCGCGTCGGCGCCGGAAATTCTGGTGCGCCAGGTGCTGGACGCTTTTGCCCAGCACTTTGACACCGAAATTGAAGAGGTCGCCGTGACCCATGAAGATATTGAATTCAAACTGCCCCGCATCTTGCTTGATTAGCCCGGGATAAGGAAGCGCGCATGGCGGTTTATACAGAAGTTTCCGACGAAGAGCTGGAAGCCTTTATTGCTGATTATGATATTGGCGAGGTGATTTCCTGCAAGGGGGTTGCGGAAGGCGTTGAGAACAGCAACTTTATGCTGCGCACGGATGGCGGAGATGGCACCTATTTTCTGACCCTGTATGAAAAGCGCGTGTCGCCCGGCGACCTGCCCTATTTTATCGGGTTGATGGAATATCTGGCCGGGCGCGGTATTTCCTGCCCGCTTCCGGTGCATGGCCGCGATGGCAGGGCGTTGCGCACACTTGCCGGAAGGCCCGCTGCGATTGTCACCTTTCTTGACGGCGTGTCCGTGCGCCGCCCCCGCCCGCAACATTGCGCCAGTCTTGGCGAAGGCCTGGCGCGGTTGCATGTGGCGGGCCTGGAATTTCCCATGCAGCGGCCCAATGCGTTGTCAGTGAAACAATGGCGACCCCTGTATGCAGCCTGCGCCACGCGCGCCGATGAAATTACCCATGGGCTTGCGGCGGAGCTTGATAGCGAACTGCGCGTGCTGGAAAAGCAATGGCCGGAGGCGCTGCCAACCGGCGTCATTCACGCGGATGCGTTTCCGGACAATGTATTTTTCCTGCATGACCGGCTTAGCGGATTTATTGATTTTTATTTCGCCTGCAATGATGCGCTGGCCTATGACGTTGCGATCTGCCTCAATGCCTGGTGTTTCGAGGCGGATGGGGCGTTTAATATTACCAAGGCGCGCTTGATGCTGGCCGCCTATCAGTCGGTTCGTCCCATAACGCCGGCCGAGCTGGCGGCGCTGCCCTTGCTGGCGCGTGGCGCCGCCCTGCGGTTTTTGCTGACGCGACTGCATGACTGGCTGTTTCCGGTTGATGGCGCGTTGGTCAAGCAGAAAAATCCGCTCGAATATCTGCAAAAGCTGCGTTTTCACCGGGATATTTCAGGCCCCGGCGCCTATGGGATTGATCCATGAATGCAGCGCCGCGCGACCGCGTTGATATTTATTCTGACGGGGCCTGTTCCGGCAATCCGGGTCCCGGCGGCTGGGGGGCGTTGCTGGTTTTTGACGGCATTGAGAAGGAAATATGCGGCGGCGCACCTGATACGACAAATAATCGCATGGAAATGATGGCCGCCATTGAGGCGCTGAAGTCACTCAGGCGCCCATGCAATGTTCATCTGCATACGGATTCATCCTATCTGAAAGATGGCGTCACGAAATGGGTTCAGGGATGGCAGCGCAATGGCTGGCGCACGGCGGATAAAAAGCCCGTCAAAAACAAGGATTTATGGCTCGGGATTTTAGACCAGGTCGCGCGCCAGAATGTCACATGGCACTGGGTGAAAGGGCATGCGGGCCATCCTGAAAACGAACGCGCCGACGCCCTGGCCAATCAGGGGATGGCGCCGTACAAGCGCCAGAAAAGCCCTGGCTAATGCATCGCGCCGCTGGTATTTTCGGTGCTTAACGCGGCGCGCATTCCAGTAAACATTGATTTGATTGTTTCTGACTCATATCTGACCATGCGGCCTTTTTGGCTGAGGCGCACCCAGACATCGCTAACAAGCACCAGCGAACAATTGCAGGCGCCCAGCGTCCAGTATTTGTCCACCGCCGTCTGCAGGAAATTACGGAACGGGAGCGGATTGCCATTTGATAACAAGGCATCATAGGCCTGATCACATTCCTGCAGGATCGCCTGCGTGTTTTTATAGGCGCTGCGGAGGCGATTCAAAATATCCTTGCGATACATCATCAGGCTTTCACGTTCGGAAGGCACCAGTTTGCGAATATCGATTGGTATGGAATTTTCACCCTGCAAAAACGACAGGAGTTCCGCAATGCGCGGCCGGATGCGCTGCAACTGATACTGATAATAGGACACGCCCTTCCAGGCGCCGAAGACTTCTGGAATTGCCGCCGCTTCAATGCGGAACGCCGCAATGAATGCCGAGGCGTCGTTTGAGTCGGGATTCCATATGCCGTCAATGAACGACTGGGTGCGCACCTCTGCCTCTGAGGGCGCAAGGCCCGCATAGGCGCGCTCGACAATCGGGCGAACCCGATATTCGATGACCTGGCGGACTTCCGCTTCTTCCTCTTTGAGGATCTTCAGATAATGTTCATTCACGACAATCTTATTGTCGGACAGGACCGATTTTAACAAAAACGGATCAAAGGACGGCACATCCTCCAGAATCCTGAGCAGCGCCAGATCATTTCCATTCGCCACGGCATCGGAAACATTCATGCCGCAATGATGCTTCATCATTTCCGCATATTTGGGTTGGCTCATGAAAATTGCGTGTCCGCCCAGATCGGGCTCGTCACTTACTTTCGGAACATAAATTGCCGTTTGGATCGGCCGATTGGCGCCCGTTTTGCCAGCCCTGGCGATGGGACGCGACCGCATATTATTCACCCCCTTACCCAGCGCAAAACTGGGTTGTTTAAAAATGATGGTCTGGTTCAAATCCTCGCTCTGAAACAGGCGTTCTTCAGGCTTCAATTCCCGGGAAATATCGAGAATGCGAAACGAAACCGCCGAGCTGGCCTGCAGGATATTTTCGAGGGGAACGGACACGCTTAACGCCTCCCATAATGGATTTGGAAGGCATGATGGACGAATAAGATTAGCAAATTCTGAACATTGGCCCGGTTAGAAGCAAATCACTAACCGGGCGAAATGATCAGCCTAAAGCTGGGCCAGCATGGTGTCCGCGCCGCTTTTTACGGCGCCTGCCGGGGCGTCTTCAATATTCAGCTGTTTGACGACCCCATCCACAACCAGCATGGAGTAGCGCTTTGAACGTACGCCAAGACCCATTTTCGTGAGGTCCAGATCAAGCCCCAGGGCCTTGCTGAAGGCGGCGCTGCCGTCACCCAGCATCAGCAGCTTGTCGCCGACATTGCGGTCTTTGCCCCAGGCGCCCATGACGAATGCGTCATTTACCGACAGGCAGGCAATGGTATCGACGCCTTTTGCCTTTATTTCATTGGCTTTTTCAACAAATCCCGGCAGATGCTGATTGGAGCAGGTGGGCGTGAACGCGCCCGGCACCGCGAACAGCACCACTTTCTTGCCGCCAAACAACTCGGCTGAGGTGATCGGGGCTGGTCCCTTTTCCGTCATATGCATCAGCGTGGCTTCCGGTATCTTGTCTCCGACACTTATGGTCATTGTTCGTCTCCCTGTGTGATAGCTGGAATTATTCGCAACAGTCTACTCGGTTCCGATCTGATCCGCCAGTTTCACCTGCTTTTCGAGCGCATTTTCTCCATCCACAAGGGTGAGTGTGACGGTTTGCCCTGAAATTGGCAGTGCCGGGTTGAGAGAGGTGGCTTCAAGGTGGAAAATGGCTCTGCGCCGTTCCCGCGCATAGCTGATCCGGGGGGCGGAAAACATCATATCCGGCGCCCCATCGATAAAAAGATCCGGGGCTTTGAACCCCTCGCGGGCCTCCGCTTCAACATGCAAGGCGATCTTTGGACCCTTTCGGATGATATAGGATGCGGTGATTTGCGGCTGGCCGGTGGCATCCTGTTGGCGGGGTATTTTGAGGAGCGACGCCTGAAGGCGATCCCGGTCCGCTGTGGCCACGGGCGTTCCGGGTGGAATGTCCAGCGTCAGGATGGCCTGTTCGGGCACACAAATATCCAGGCACACCGCATAATCCACCTGCAAGGCCAGTCTGACCGGTTTTGTTATATCCTTTGGCGCAGCATAAAACGGAAAGATCACCGGCCCGTCATAGCCATAGGATTCCAGCCCCTGAAGCGTGAGCCGTTTTGGCGCAGGCCAGTTCATCAGTGGCAGGTCGGCATTTTCGTGTGCCGTAAACAGAAATATCGGGGGCAGGCCGCTTTCACCCGGCGCCCGCCAATAGGTTTTCCAGCCCGGCTTCGGTTCAATATAGATGCCGAGCAACAAGGCCTGTTCGTTTCCCAATGTTGTGGATGCGCTGAGCAGTTCAATCCGGGAATGGACAGGCTCGGCGCAAACAGTCGGCGTCAAAAGCGCAATTGCGCACAAACCTAAACCGGCAATAGCGGATGCCCGGCCCATGTCGGCCAAACCCATCAAAGTGGAAGTTCCAGTTCCAGCAGGTCGCGCGCCGGGATGGCGCGATCGCCATGCAGGATCAGATCCGGCATAGGCGCATATAGACGCGCCAGTTCGCCCGCTCGCACCCCGGTGATCGTAAAGCCTTGTCTTTGGTAAAAGCCAAGCGCGCGCAGATGGTGATTGCCGATTGTCACCAATAATTTTTGGCACCCTTCGGAGCGCGCATGGGTGATTACAGCCTGCAACAATGCGTCGGCATGCCCCAGGCCCGCCTGCAAACTATCCAGGCAAACCAATTGGCATTGTGCTTTTTCCATGGAAAAGCTTGCCAGTCCTACCAGTCCATGGGCGGCCTTTGCGGCAAAACCCGCAAGCGCCGCCGCGTCCACAAGCTCTGTCCCGCCCGGCATCCATGTTGTGCCAAAGCGCGCTTGCAGATAGCCTTCTACCGCTGGCCTGTCAGTCTGTTTCAGCCGTGACACCTGCAAATGCGCACCCGTCAATTCACGCAGAATCTCGGCCCGGTTGCCATCAAGTTCGGGTGGCGCGCCGCGCGTTGTGGGGTCGGGAAAGGCCGATAGTTTGATGGGATTACCCGCCATATGCAGGGTTCCCGCCACGGCGTCCTGCGCCGTCACCACCATATTGCGTTCCCTGATCTGCGGGTCGGCCAGGATTTGCGCCACATTATTGATGGGACCAGCGGGCACCCCGCGATCCTGCAAGCGCGTCAACCAGTGCGCAACCGTGTTCTTGCCCAGCGCCGCCTCGAAACAGCTTTTCAGCGCCTCAACATTTTTATTGCGGACCGGTCCATTGATGAAGCGCGGATCCTGTTGCAATTCATGCAGACCCAGCGCGTCCAGCGCCAGATGAAACAGCTTGTCATTGCCCGCTGCGATAATCACATAGCCATCCTGCGCGGCATAGGCTTCGAAAGGCGTAATGGAAGGATGGCGCGCGCCAAGCGGCTGGGGAATTTCGCCATTCGTGAAATATCGCACAATGGCGTTTTCCAGAATGGCCAGTTGGCAATCCAGCATGGAAACATCGACCTTGAGGCCCGCGCCTGTTTGGGTGCGGTGATGCAACGCCGCCAGAATTCCAATAGAGGTAAACAGGCCGGCCGTAATATCGCCAATCGACGAGCCGACCCGCGTGGGCGGGCCGCCCGGATGGCCGGTCAGGCTCATAATCCCGCCCATGCCCTGAACCACCATGTCATAGGCCGGGCGATCCGCATAGGGGCCGGTATGGCCAAAGCCACTGGTGGCCGCATAGATCAGCCCCGGGAAACGCACATGCAATTTATCCCAGCCATAGCCCAGCTTTTCCATCGTGCCGGCCCGGAAATTTTCGGCCAATATGTCTGTTTGCCCCAAAAGATTTTCAAAAATCTCGCGATCCGCGGGCGCCTTGAGATCCAGCGCAATCGACCGCTTGCCACGGTTTAGCGACATGAAATAGGCCGAACGCTCTGCGATGAACGGACCAAAAGCGCGCGAATCATCCCCGCCCGCAGGGGTTTCCACTTTTGTGACCGCCGCCCCCAGATCAAGCAGGTTCATCGTGCAATAGGGGCCGGCCAGAACCCGCGTCAGATCGAGCACCTTAATTCCAGACAAAGGCCCTAAAGGTGGCATGGCTTGCATATCCCGACGGTTAATTGACATGAGGATCAGTCCTCTGGGTCCGGATCGGAGCGTAACCGCAACGCATCGATTTTTTGTGCCTGTTTTGCCGCCTCGCGCCGCGCGGCTTCGCGTTCTTGCCGGGTCATGCCAAATATTACGCGATTTTGGCGCGCGGCTTTAAGCTCGGCCTGTTTTGCGCGATGCTTGCGCGCTTTATTAAGATTGACGATCTCGGTCATAGAGGCATTATCCACGTTGCTGTATGATTTTGCCAGAGCATTAAGGAATAGATTCGACAGATGCGGCCCGCGCGCAAATTCAAACGTCCAGCTACCCGCTTCAGAAAGCTTGTTTCCGGTTTAGCTATCCTGCTGATCGGCCTGGCTGGCGCCGCGCTGATCCTGCCCGGCTATATTGACTGGAATCGCTTCAAAAGCGAAATTGAGGCGCAAGCCAGCGCCGTTACCGGGCGTGGCGTTAAAATCAATGGCTCTATCGGTTTTCGCCTGTTTCCCCGTCCGGAACTATCGCTTGAACAGGTGAGCATTGCGAATGGCGGGGAGACGATAGCGCCCGTGCTGCTGTCACTGGACCGCCTGGAGGCGCATCTGGGTGTCGTGCCGCTTTTTTCCGGCAAAATTCAGGTGGCGAATTTTCGGATCATTGCCCCGGTGCTGAATCTGGAAACATCGCCGGATGGCGTTCATAACTGGATATGGCGCGGCGCCCCCATGCAGGCGGGCAGTGCCGATATTCGTTTTGACCAGGTAGTGATAGAGCGCGGCGTTTTGCAGTATCATAACCGCAAAACGGGTTTCGATGCGCAACTGGCCAATATGAATGTGCAACTTGAAGCCGATTCCCTGCGGGGCCCGTTTGAAGCCTCGGGCGCGGCCACGCTGCGCGGTGTGCCGGTCACGTTGACGACCTGTATTGGAAATCTGCAATCGGGACGCCGGACGCCGCTGGAGGTGAAGACCATTCTCGATGGTGACGCCGCCGTGATTTTTTCCGGCGAGCTTTCATCCGATGGCGATATCAGCGGACAGCTAAATAGTCAGGGTACGGATTTAAAGGGATTAATCACGGTGCTGGCGCGAATGGGCGTGCCGCTGTTTTCCGATGCGCCGCCAGGTTTGTTGCGCCTGCCCTATAGGCTGGAAGCTGGTCTTGCCGTTGCGCGGGACCGCATTACGGTAGAAAAATCCAGGTTAAGTCTGAACGAGAATATTTTAACCGGTGGCATGGTATGGAACACAGGCGAAGCATCCAGTTTTGATATCAGCATTGCCGCTGCCAGTCTTGATCTGGATGCGGTGTCCACGGCCAATCCTCCCGGTTACGCTACGCTGGGCGCGCTGATCCCATCATTCAGTCAATTTGAAATTCCACCGCATCTTAAGGGTGTGATGCGTATAAACGCCAGGGCGGTGAAGCTGAACAACGGGCATGTCCGAGACGTAAATCTGGCGCTTGGCGTTGCCGGGGGAACCATCGCCATTGAAAATATCAGCGCGCAACTGCCCGGCAGCACGGTAGCGAAATTTACTGGAAAAGTGCTGGCAATAGAGGGTCAGCCCCGGTTCACCGGCGCGTTTGAGGCGCGCACGCAATATCTGCGCGGTCTTCTGGGCTGGCTGGGTATTACAACGCCAAATATTCCGGAGCGCAGCCTGAGCCAGGCGGGAATAACCGGGCTGCTTGAACTTTCTCCCCAGCAGGCAAATTTCGGGGAGTTGGTTGCTGAAATTGATTCCTCAAAATTATCCGGCAGTGTTTCGGTGGCGCTTCGTGAGCGGCTGGCGCTGGGAATCCTGATGCATGTTGATCAATGGAATCTCGACAATTACCTGCCCATTGAAAATGCGTCGCCTGCAAATGCTGTTGCTGTGCAAGAAGGCGGCGGGTCGTTATGGGGGGCGGCGCGCAGCCTGGCCGAGCGCCATGACAGCAATTTCGAATTGTCCGTTGATAATCTTGTTTATCGCGGCGTCCCCATTTCAGATCTGGAGGCGGACGGTGCGCTAATCGGCGGCGCCTTGTCGATAAACCGTTTTTCGGTTGCAGACCTGACCGGATCGGCGTTCAGTTTAAGCGGCATATTCAGCAATTTGATCACGCGGCCAGAAGGAGAGGTAAATTTACGGCTGGTCTCGAATGATCTAACCGGACTGGCGCGTACGGCGGGGGTAACATTGCCGCTGCCAGGGACGCAACTCGGCAAGACCCGGATCGACGCCCGGCTTCTGCTGGCCAATGACGCGCTGGAGGCCGTGATTGATTCACATTTTGGCGGCACAAATCTAAAACTCAACGGCGCCATCAGCGGCTTTGCTCCTGGATTGGTTGCGCCGTTGGAAGCAAAGCCAGAGGTAAAGGCGCATCTTTCCATTGTAAATCCAAGCCTGAGAAAATTTGCGGCCCAGTCCGGCATGACACTAAACCCTGATCCAATGCAAGAGGCGGCGGGCATAAATCTGAGCGTGGATATTGCCGGGACATATGACGAGACCCGTTTAACCGCGCTGACCGGCGCCATTGGTGTAATTCCCTTGCAGGGCGCGGCTTTATGGCGGCGCACTGAAACACGGCCAATGCTGCAAGCCGAAATTGGTGCGGGTGATATTGTTTTAGAGAATTTTCTGGAAAGTGAAAAAGCAGTCTCTGGAAAATTGGCGACAAAGAACCAGCAGGTTCCCTGGTCCGGTGCGCCGATTGATTTAAGCCTGCTGGATCAGTTCAACGCGGATATAAAGCTGGCCGCCACGCGATTTGCTGCGGGTGGTTATGATGTTGTGAGGCCAAGCCTGCAAATAGGGACGGATCAGGGCAAGGTGGAAATAAAACTGCTGAGCGGCGTTCTGTTTGGCGGCGAGGCGCGCGCGAACGCCCGTTTGCGCCGGGCCGATGCAACGCCCGAATTTGACGCCTCCTGGACATTGCTGGGCATTGATGTGGAGGCCGCCAGCGCGGCGCTTTTGGGCAGTCCCGCCCTGACCGGAAAGCTGGATTTTTCCGGCAACATAAAGGGGGCGGGCGCCAGCAGTTTCGCTATTGTTTCAAGCCTGGAAGGCCATGCACAGTTTTCTGCGAGCAATGGGTATATTCAGGGCGTGGATCTGCCCGCCTTTGCGTCCCGGCTGACGGAGTTGCAACGCGCGGCGGATTTTACCGGTGCGGTAGAGGGTGTTTTGCTGGCGGGAAAAACCCGTTATCAGCGGATCAACGCACCCCTTACCATCAGCCAGGGTGTGGCGCAGAGCATGGAAACTGAAATCAGCATTGACACTGTGACCACCGGATTAACCGCCAGCGTGGATTTACCCCGATACTGGATCAATGCAGAAGCCAGCCTGACGATGAACGCACATATGAATGCGCCGCCTCTGGGTATCGCCCATATTGGTCCGCTTAATAATCCGGAGACTTCGGTGCGCACCGACCGGCTGGAGAATTTTTTCACGCAGGCGCTGGTGTCAAAAAGTTTGCAACGGGTGATCAATAACAGAGACGCCGCGCCAGCGGTTGCGGCGCCGGCGGTTGCTCCTGCTCCTCCCTCTCCACCACCACCACCACCATTGGTGGAGAGGGACAATGCGGCGAAGAAAATTTTAAATGGGATACTTGACGGCATAAGCGGGGGTAAAAACCAATGAAACACATTTTTATTTTTCTCATGCTGCTCATTTTACCTGTGTCGCTTGGCTTGGCCGCTTTGGTGGTGATGTCGATCGGAGATAGTCCCGCTATTGTCAAACGCGCCGCCATCGCCAATTCCCAGAACGCAGATCGCGTAAAAATGCTGGTGAACAAATACCGGTCCGGCCTTAAAACACAGGAGGGGGCGACCGAAATTCCGGTTTCCGAACAGGATCTGGAAAGCATTATCGCCTTCGCCGCACGGGGCGTACCCTCTGCGCGCGCCGACGCGCAAATAAACTCCGATGGGCTGGAAGTGCAAGTGACTATCACGCTTCCAGCCAACCCGATTGGGCGTTACATGAATTTGGGTTTTGGAATATTGCCTTCTGATCATGGCCTGCTTCTCAAACATGTGACGATTGGCAAAACTGTGTTTTCGGCAAAGTTTCTGGCCCCCATGCTTGGTTGGGGGCTGGATCAGATGTTGGGGCAAGGCAGCGGCGAAACCATAACCAGTATCATAGGCGCGGTGCGCTTTTCAGATGACACCATGATTTTGACAGAAATTCCAGGTCAGGACCGCAGCAGCAACATATCGAAAAGATTGAACGATCTGTTCGACAAGGTAAAAGACACCGAACAATTTCAGATTGCGAATCCGGAAATTGTTCAAATTTACTATTCCCGCCTGCAGGAAGTTGCGCTTGGGATACGCGGTGGATATGTTCCCCTTACAAAATATATTGCGCCGGTTTTCGAGTTGGCGGTCAGCCGCAGCACTGAGGGAGAGACGCAGGCGATAATGGAAAACCAGGCGGCGATTGTGGCGCTGGCGATTTACTTCGGTGACGCGCGTATGAAAAAACTGGTGGATGTATCGAGGGGAAATTATTTTTCCGGCTCAAAACTGGGCAGTCACAATGTCACCATTAAAGGCCGCCACGATCTTGTGCAGCATTATCTGACATCAGCGGGATTGCAGCTTGCCGCCGGTGTCGGCATCGCCAATGCGATTGGCGAATTCAAGGAAATTGCCGATACCTTGCAGGGCGGCACCGGATTCAGTTTTTCTGATATAGCGGGCGACAAAGCGGGAGTAACGCTTGCCGGGAAGGCGTCCAGCAGCGGCGGCGCAAAACGGGTTCAAAAAATGCTGGCCAGCGTGAAAAGCGAGAGTGATTTTTTTCCCGACATTACGGGCCTGCCGGATAATATGACGCAAGCCGAATTTGAAAATCGTTTTGGCGATGTGGAAAATTCGCGTTATCTGGAGCTGATGGCGGACGTAGAACGCCGGATTGCTCAAGTTCCGGTTTATGGAGGGCAATGATGCAAATTGCGCTGCCTATTAATATCGACGCTGTTAAAGGGTTTATGGATGCTGCCGAAGGCGCGGCATTGCATGACGCCGCTTATGGAATTGCTGATCGTGGGCCAGTGATGGAAGTGGGTTCCTATTGTGGAAAATCCACCGTCTATCTGGGTACGGCCTGCAAGGCGCGCGGCGCGCTGTTATATGCGCTGGACCATCACCGCGGGTCGGAAGAAAATCAGCCTGGCTGGGAACATCACGACCCGGACACCTGGGACGCCAGCGCGGGCGCGATGGATACGATGCCGTTTTTCCGCGACACGTTACGGCGCGCGCAACTGGAAGATACGGTTATTGCAATTGTCACCCAATCCAGGCTGGCGGCTCGGCACTGGAATATTCCGCTGTCGTTGCTGTTCATTGATGGCGGCCATGCGCTTGAAATGGCGATGATAGATTATCGCGGCTTCAGCCCGCATGTCATGCAGGGCGGCATTCTGGCCATCCACGATATTTTCCCCGATCCAAAGGATGGCGGTCAGGCGCCCTATGAAATATACAGGCTGGCGCTGGCATCTGGACTGTTTGAGGAATTAGCGATGGTGAAATCGCTTGGACTGCTGCGCCGCATCCTCGTCTAGAACATCTACAAACAGCCGCGATGCAGGTGTGACCTGGCACAGGGCATCCGCCGCCAGCAGGACCGCTCCCGCGGTCCAGGCTGGCATTTCCTCCGGCCACGGAACATTTTCGACAATCTGATAGCCCATCCAGTAGGCGCCGCTGTCATGGCGGTATTTATGCACCCAGCTAAACAATTCCATCGCGCGCACCGGCTGGCCCGAGGTCAGCAGCGTCAGTACCAGTTCGCAGGTTTCCGCAACGGTAATCCAGGG
>CAYGDL010000028.1:0-20853 GCA_964348545.1 uncultured Alphaproteobacteria bacterium
CTCGCCGGGATAGGTCATGATTGTGATTGAAAAGATCAGCACAAGGGAACTGAGGACCGTATTGACCAGATTCCGCCGGTAATTTTTCAGCCGCGGCATCAGGCGCGCGCCGCCCTCATACAGAAAAGCGGGCCATAATGTCCAGATCAGCGCCAGATCGAAAATGATCAAGGCCCGGTGCAGCCAGGTCATCCAGTCATGATGATAGGGCAGGAACATGATCTGGATCATCAAAAGCAGAACAATTGGCAGCACCGCCAGTGTCAGCGTCGCAATAAGCCGCAGCCAGGCACTATTGCGGCCCATACGCTCACGCAGGGCGCCACTTAGAAGCTGCAAAAAAATCGCGTTCTCCAGGCGCATTCTGTAACGTTCCTGGGCCGCGCGCATCGGAACCGCCTTGCGTAATGTCCGCTCGAAAGCTTTGGCGGATCGCGCCAGCAGCACCAGCATCATCAGGAAATAGGCGTGATAGATCACAAAGAAAACCGGTGCGACCACATAAAAGCCCAGCAGAGGCAGCTTCACATTCAGGATCGGCAGGGTCAGCCCTTCTTCCAGAAACAGCATGCGGTGCGTGGTGGTGCCCGCCGCAATGGCCAGATAGAGCGTGAAGGTGAGAAAGGTGAACCACAGGGTTTGTATCCGCTCGGCCGAGCGGTTCAGCGCCACGACCAGCGCATCCACATTCTGGACGCCGATAACCGGCGCTGCCTTTTCAGGCCGCGCCTTGCCGCCCCTGTTTCGCCGCCATTCCCGCATATGCTGTCCCCTTGCGTCACATGCAATCAGATAAAGCAGGGGATTTCAATGACATCGTTATTCCCCAGCCCCATATTGCTCCCCACGCCGCAAGCTGATACATACAGGCCATGCAGCAGGCTATCCGCATCGCACCTTCGATTCTATCGGCTGACTTTGCCCGGCTGGGCGAAGAGGTGGCGGCTGTGGGCGCGGCCGGGGCGGATTATATTCATATTGATGTGATGGACGGGCATTTTGTGCCCAATATTACCATCGGGCCGGATGTGGTGCGCGCCCTGCGCCCGCATAGCAGCAAGATTTTCGATGTGCATCTGATGGTGTCGCCGGTGGATGCCTATGTGGCGGCCTTTGCCGATGCGGGGGCGGATATCCTTACCGTCCACCCGGAGGCCGGGCCGCATATTCATCGCACCATTCAGGAAATCAAACGGCTGGGGAAAAAGGCCGGGCTGGCGCTGAACCCCGGCACGCCAATAGAAGCGGTGGAATATCTGCTGGGCGATCTGGATCTGGTGCTGGTGATGAGCGTCAATCCGGGCTTTGGCGGGCAGAAATTTATTCATAGTCAGCTCGAAAAAATACGTGCCTTGCGCGCGCGCATTGATGCACTGGGAAAGGCCATTGATCTGGAAGTGGATGGCGGCGTCAATTTCGATACAGCAAAACTGGCCATGGCGGCGGGCGCAGATGTGCTGGTCGCAGGCACCGCCACCTTCACCGGCGGGCCGGGGGCCTATGCGGAAAATATCCGGCGCCTGCGCCTGACGGCGTAAGGCCAGTGATACGCCCCGCCACCCTGAGCGGCGTTATGCGCAGCGCCGGGATCATTGGCTTTATCACCATCGCAGTACGATTTTTATCCTTTGGCCGCGAGGTTGCGGCGGCGGCGGTGTTTGGCGTCGGCGCCGATATGGATGTTTTTTTGATCGCCTATCTTGTGCCATCTTTTATTTTCTATTCCATTCTCGCCTGTGCGGGGCCCGCAATCATCCCGACACTGATGAATGCACAACAACAGAATGGCGAAACCGCAATGCGCGCCAGCATCGCGCGCGCCAATGGCGCCGCGCTAATCGGCTTTTGCGGGCTTGGGCTGCTGGCGGCCTTCGCATCGCCGCTCTATCTGCCATTACTGACATCGCATCTGGCGCCCGATAAAATAGCGCTGGCGCAAATATGGCTGCTATTGCTGTGCCTGCTGGTGCCACTCTATGGCTTTGCCGCCCTGTGGACCGCCATCGCCAATGCCCAGGGTAATCTTGCGGTGCCCGCATGTGTGCCAGTCCTCAGCCCAATCGTAACTATTTTTATGCTTTTCAATTACGCGCAGACGCATGGCGCCTGGGCCTTTGTGAACGGCATGCTGCTGGGCGCGGCGCTGGAATTTTTGGTGATGGGATATGTGTTGCACCGGCGCGGCCTGCTGGTTGCGCCCCGCCTGAACTTTTCCATGAACAGCGGTTTTGAACGCGCATTCGCAACGCTGTTCGCGGGTGCGGCTATTTTGGGACTTATTCCCGCAACCGATCAGGCCATGGCGACCAGTATAGGCACGGGGGCCATTACCGGGATTATTTTTGGCGGGCGGCTGGTGTCTTTAACGGGTTCGGTCGGCGCACTAGCGCTGGGCGCTGCGGTGCTGCCGGCCTTTGCGCGCCTGACGGCGGAGGCCGACTGGGCGGCGCTGCGCAAATTGGTATGGCGCTGTGTAGTGTTAACGCTGGTGTTTGCCATACCAATTTGCGGGTTTATTTCCTGGTTCAGTCTGCCGATCATCGAGATCATGTTTCAGCGTGGGCAGTTCAGCAGCGAAGATACGCATCTGGTTGCCAATGTGCAGGCCTGGCATATTCTGCAAATCCCATTCTATCTGGGCTGGGTGGTGCTTGCCCGGGTGCTGGCGACATTTGGGCGCAATAATCTAATACTTTATCTTTCATTTGGGGCGGCTACTTTAAACCTGATCCTGAATTATTTTTTCATGCAAAGCTTTGGCGCGCCTGGAATTACTGCCGCCACCGCGATTACATTTTTTCTGTTGTTTGCTATAACCTATGGCGTTACTCAATTTTATTTTCCGCCGCATGGGCCGGAACGAAAGCGTTGATATGGAACATGTTGCCTGTAATTTGTGTGGTGGAACGGATTTAATCCCTGCCTATGAACAACCTGACACGCTGTTTGACACGACCGACTGGTTTTCGATTGTCGGCTGCGCGGGCTGTGGCCTGGGCTTTGTCAATCCGCGTCCAGCGCCCGCGCAGATGACGCATTATTATCCAGCAAAATTTTTCAGCGCGTTTGAAAATTCCGGCGCGCACCAGAACCGCTACGCCGCGCAGGCCGCATTGCTTGCGGACACCGCCGCCATGGCCAATGGCGCCTTACCCTTATTGCTGGATATTGGCTGCGCCAACGGAGATTTTCCCCGCTTTATGCGCGATCGCGGCTGGCGTGTAGAGGGGCTGGAGGTTTCCCCCAACGCCAACGCGATAACGGATTTTCATGTGCATCGCATGCCCTTGCCGGAACTGGCGTTTGACGCGCCGCGCTATGACGCGATTACCGCCTGGGCGGTGCTGGAACATGTGCATGATCCACGCGCCTATTTCACCAGGGCGGCAATACTTCTGAAACCCGGTGGCCAGTTTGCGTTTTTGGTGACAAATTTTGAATCGCTGTCATCGCGCGCGCTTTTCAACGAGGATATTCCCCGGCATCTGTATTTCTTTACCGAAAAAACGCTGCGCGCCTATCTGTCTGATGCCGGGCTGGAAGTACAGAAAATCTGCTATGACGACGCTATTTTTGAAATGACGCCGACCAATATTCTTTATTATGTCTGGGCGCGGCTGCGGCGGCGCCCACTGCGCTGGCAGGACACACCGGAAGCACGCCATCTTTATATCCAGCGTAAAGGCCTTGCGCGCGGCATGGGCGCGACGCTGCGCTATGCCATCACGCATCCGCTGGCTGCAATTGATCGTATCGCCGCCATGCTTTATGGCCGCTGGCAGATGCGTAGAAAAAATTATGGCATCATCACCATTGTCGCCACAAAACCAGCCCGATGACGGACGCAGAGCCGATAACCGCAAAGCAATATTGGAATGCCCTGTGGCAGGATGGCCGCCCGCTTTCCCCAATCAATCCGTACAAAGGCGGGTTGCGCAATTATGCCTATCGCCATTTACATCAGGTTTTCAAATCGGTACTGGAAAACGAACTTCCGGATGGAAAAAAACTGATCGAGCTTGGCTGTGGCGGGTCACGCTGGCTGGCCTATTTTCACCGCACGCATGGCTGCCAGATTTCCGGCATCGACTATTCGCCACAAGGCTGCGCCGCCACACAGAACCTGCTGGATCGCATGGGCATTGCAGGCAATATCATACAGGGTGATTTATTTAATCCGCCAACGGAGCAGTTGAGCGCATTCGATTTCGCCTTCTCAAACGGCCTGATAGAGCATTTCGCAGATACAGCGGCGGCGGTGCGCGCCTGCGCCGTATTTCTCAAACCGGGTGGCCTGATGATCACACTTGTCCCCAATATGACGGGGCCGCCTGGGCAATTGCAGCGATTTTTTGACCGCGCGCTCTATGAAAAGCATGTGCCGCTGTCTTGCGAACAATTGACGCGCGCGCATTTGGAGGCGGGGCTTGAAATAGTATCGCACAGCCATGTGATGCTGGCGCATCTGGGTGTGATACAGTTCGGCGCTCTGGAACGGCTGCTTGGCAGCCGCCCCCTACAGGTGCTCAAGATCGCGCTGTCAGCCCCTATCTGGACGCTTGGACCACGGCTTGGCTTGCGCCCGAACCGCTACACCTCACCGTTTATACTGTGCGTCGCGCGCAAAGCCGGGTAAGTCAACTATCCTGTACGGGCGAATTGTGCTCCGGACAGCCGGAAGATTTCGTCTTTCAGACGCAATTTTTCACGTTTCATATGCGCGAGTTCCAAATCATCTGCGCTGGGATGCAGTAGCTCCCGCGCGATCATGCCGTCGAGACGGTCATGCTCTTTCTGAAGTGCATCAATATGTGATTCAAGGCTCATTGCCGATCCTCCAATTATGGTTCAGAGCCGATATTGAAACATGATTCCGGTCGAATGTCAGGAGTTAAATAATTTGACATTAATTGAGATATTCTCATAATAACTTCATGGATGCCGCATGGATTAAGCAAAAACTCAAATCAATGGGTGTGACCCAGGACCAATTGGCGCGCGCGATAGGTCGTGACCGGGCGGTAGTCAGCAGAATTTTGCAGGGAAAACAGCTTTTACGCCTCGACTGGGCAGAGGCTTTTGCCGGGATTCTACAAGTTTCGACCACAGAATTATTGCGTCGCTCGGGGATGGGGCAAGACAGTCCCGCGCCTGCCAAACCTCGCATTATTGTGGGCATCAGCGGCGCCACCGGCGTGATTTATGGTATCAGATTGCTTGAAATTTTGCGCAATCTTGGTGTCGAAACCCATCTGGTCATCAGCCGTCCCGGCGTCATGACCGTTGCCGAAGAAAGTGATCTCAAACTGTCCGAGATCACCGCCCGTGCGTACAGGCATTACCGTATCGGCGACATTGCGGCGCCCATCGCCAGCGGTTCCTATCGCACCATGGGCATGATCATCGCCCCCTGCTCTGTGCGCACCATGGCGGAAATCGCCACAGGCGTCACCTCAAATCTTCTCACGCGTGCCGCAGACGTTGTACTCAAGGAGCGCCGCAAGCTGGTGTTGATGGTGCGCGAAACTCCGCTGCATGTCGGCCATCTGCGCACCATGACGCAGCTTGCCGAAATGGGCGCAATCATTGCCCCCCCTATGCCTGCATTCTATACAAGGCCAGCGAACCTGGCCGATATGGTGGAGCATAGTCTGGGCCGTGTGCTGGACCTGTTTGATCTTGATGTCCCCGCTTTGCCACGCTGGGGTGATGCGGTGTGAAAATAAACGTGAAAATAAATTCGCGCCACTGACATCATTGCGAAAGAATTTTATGCTAGACTGGTCCCATGCATGATCATGACACATTACAGGCCCGCCTGCAGGAACTGCGCCAGGAACATCGCGACCTGGACACGGCTATAGAAGCGCTTCAGGGTACTGTCCGCTATGATCAGTTGCAGTTGCAGCGGTTGAAAAAAAAGAAGCTGCATCTTCGTGACGAGATTGCCCGGATTCAGGATCAGCTTTACCCGGACATTATCGCGTAACCTGGCTCCAGTTTGATTGATTGCACAATGACAGACCACCCCCCCACACCGGAACCCGAACTGACCTCCGGATTTTTTTCGCAGACCGGCAATCGCATTGCCCGCGCGCTGCGTGATCTCACGGGTGCGGCGCGCATTGCCATTACACGCAGCATTCGCCCCAACCTTCCGGACGATGATCTGAACTGGCTCCGCTCACGCATTGATGCCTGCCTAGCGGCACGCGGCGGCGAAGTTTCTGCGCGCGGTATTGCGGCTGAAATTGGCCGCTACTATCTGATGCTGAACGACACCGGGCGCGGGCGTTTTCTCAACCTGCTGACGGTGCATTATGGCATCGACCATGCGGCCGTTCGCGCCCTTGCGGCTGATTTTGGGAAAACCCATGGTGACGCTGTCATCCAGGCCGAAGAGGCGCTGCGCGATCTGCTGGAATCACCGCGTCTGCGATTGTTGAAACGCTTTAACGGCATTGCGGGGGGCGTCAAATTTCTGGTTGATTTGCGCGCCGATCTGTTGCGGCTTGCGCGTCGCGATCCGGCGCTTGCGCCATTGGGACGCGAACTACGGACATTGCTGGCGTCATGGTTTGATGTGGGTTTTCTGGAACTGCGCGCCATCGGCTGGAATTCACCCGCGGCGCTTCTGGAAAAACTGATCGCCTATGAAGCGGTGCATGAAATCCGGTCCTGGAGCGATTTGAAAAACCGGCTGGATTCCGACCGCCGCTGCTTTGCGTTTTTTCATCCCGCCATGCCCAATGAACCGCTGATCTTTGTCGAGGTGGCGCTGGGTAACGGCATGGCCGAAAATGTGCAGAAATTACTGGATGAAACATCTCCCTCGCAAAACGCCCAAGAGGCGGATACGGCCATCTTCTACTCCATCTCCAATGCCCAGGCCGGGCTGGCCGGGGTAAGTTTCGGCGAATTCCTGATCAAGCGGGTCGTCAGTGAATTGCAGGGAAGTTTTCCCAAACTAAAAACCTTTGCCACACTCTCGCCCATACCCGGATTTGCAGCCTGGTTAAGCGAGGCCTGCACATCGGGCAAGGTCGCCATGTTGCTGCCAATGACGGAAACCCTGCAAATGACTGCCCTGGCCGCTACTGACAAGACGCAAAACGCCCTGCAAATCCTGCTTGGCGATAAACACTGGTCCAATGACCCTGCCAGGGCCATGGCGTTACGTGCACCCTTAATGCGTCTATGCGCCCATTATCTTTATACTGAACGTGCGGGCGGCAGCCGGGCGCTGGACCCGGTAGCGCATTTTCACCTCAGCAATGGCGCCCGGATCGAACGTATTAACTGGCAGGGCGATCAATCCGATAAGGGATGGACGCAATCGCATGGCATGATGGTGAACTATCTTTATAAACTGGGCGATGTTGAAAAAAACTATGAACGCTATGTTGGCGGTCACATCACCGCGTCCACTGCTATTCGGGATCTGTCCTGATCCGTAATTGTTTGGTCACGGGCCCCATGACGCCGGCGCCCACTGGCCTGTCGTCTATCTCGATCAGGGGGCACACGCCGATCAGCGCGTTAGTCAGAAATATCTCTGACGCCGACGCCAGCGCGCCAGGCGTAACGGCCCCCTCCCGCATGGTGATATCCATATCGCGTGCGGCCTCAAGAACAATGGATCGCATGATACCCGCAAGCGCGCCATCCGCCGCCGCCGGCGTACACAGAACCCCATCCGCGACCACAAATATATTTGCAGCACTGGCACAGGCGATATTCCCGGCGCCATTGCACATCAGGGCTTCGTCCACGCCACGCCGCGCCGCGTCATTCCTGGCCATGACATTATCCAGATAATTCAGCGTTTTAATCTGTGAACAGATGGATTTTTCACTTCTGACATGCGCGGAAAGCGTCGCCCGCATATGCGGCGGCGGCGGCGGCGCAGCCACGGCGGTCATCAGCAGCGTGGGAGCGGATTGCGCAGGCGGCGCAAGCCCGCGCGCCGCAACACCGCGCGTAAGTGTCAGCCGCAGGGCCGCGCGCTCCGCACCAAGCTGGTTTTCATGTAGTAGGCGCAGCAATAAATCCATGATTTCTGTTTTTTCGACAGGTATGGATAATTCAAGCCGTGCTGCTGCATCAAGCATCCGCGCCATATGCCTGTCGCCGTGTCGCACCACGCCATCGAGCGCCAGCATGGTTTCAAAAATGCCGTCGCCCATCAACAAACCACGATCCCGCACATCTATATGGGCATCCTCGATGGCGCAAAATTTTCCGTTCAGTACACAGATCATATGACACCCATTCCATATCTGCTGTTCCACCGTATCGCCAGTTTCATGAAATTCGATAACAGCGCATGGCCGCCCTCGGTCAAAATGGATTCCGGATGAAACTGAACCCCAAACAGCGGCCATTCCCGATGCGCAAGCGCCATGATCTCGCCGTCCTCTGCGCGCGCCGTAACCACAAGCGGCCCATTTGGCGGCACGTCAACGGCCAGCGAATGATAACGCCCCGCCTGTAACGGCGACGGCAATCCCTCAAAAAGGCCGGTTCCCGCATGGCTGACCGGTGACGCCTTGCCATGGCGCGGCTGATAGGCGCGGCGCACCACGCCGCCAAAGGCCTGCGCGATCACCTGATGCCCCAGACAGACCCCCAATATCGGAATATTGGCGCTTAATGATCGCACCACATCCAGCGAACATCCCGCCTGTAGCGGGCCACACGGACCGGGTGAAAGGATAATGGCCTGCGGGGCAAGAGAAATAATTTCATCAATACTGATTGCATCATTACGAACCACACGGCGCGAATGCCCAAGCTCGCCAATATAGCGCGCCAGATTATGCACAAAACTATCATAATTATCGATCAGCAAAATCATGAAGCCTGGCCCTCTGGAATGGACAGGCCAAAGGCCGTAAAAAGCGCGCGCGCCTTATCCAGGCTTTCTGTATATTCCTCCGCTGGATCGGAATCCGCAACAATGCCGCCGCCCGCGTGAAACACCGCCTGACGGGCATTGAGGGCAATCGTGCGTATGGCGATGTTCATTTCCATCACGCCATCAAATCCGATATAGCCAATGCCGCCACAATAGGAGCCACGGATATGCGGCTCCAGTTCTGCAATAATCTGCATGGCGCGAATTTTTGGCGCGCCGGTGATCGAACCGCCGGGAAAAGCCGCGCGCAAAACATCAACAGGTCCAAGCCCTGAGCGCAAAACACCCGTGACCGTCGAAACCAGATGATGCACAGACGCGAAACTTTCCAACTCGCACAATGAAGGCACATCCACACTGCCATCCTGGCACACACGGCTGAGATCATTGCGCAGAAGATCGACAATCATGACATTTTCCGCGTGATCTTTTGCGCTTTCCATCAGCGCGCGCGCCAGCAACGCATCCTGTTCGGAATTTGTCCTGCGCGGCCGCGTACCTTTAATGGGGCGCGCTTCTATTTTCCCCTCGGCAAGTTTCAAAAAAAGTTCCGGCGAAGAGGATGCGATGGCGAATTCCCCCATCTCCATAAATGCGGCATAGGGCGCCGGATTGACATCACGAAGACGCCGGTAAAAATCAAAACGGTCAAAATTATCGCCAAGTTTAATGGCAAATCGCTGCGCAATATTCGCCTGAAATATATCGCCGTCCAGAATATAGGCTATGACCCGCGATACTATCTGCTCATAGGCCAGACGTGAAAAATTCGCGGACCAGCCGTCAATATCGAAAATTTCCACTGGCGGCGGCGTCTCATTGGCGCGGGCGGCTACAATATCAGCGCGCAAGCGGTCATAACGCGCGCGTGCATCCCCCGCACCTGTATCGCGCGCTATAAGCCAGGCTCGGCGGGCGGCGCCATCAAACGCGATGATCTGATCATAAAACCCCACCGCCATGTCCGGCAGGCGCATATCATCCGCCCCTGAAACCGGAACATTCTCCAGAAAGCGCGCCAGTTCATATCCCAAATATCCCACTGCCCCGCCCTGAAAGGGTGGCAGCCCGGCCAATGTTGGCTGCGCGTGGCGCGCCAGCACAGCCTCAAGACAGTCAAACGGACACCCGCCTTGGCGCGCGCCGTCGAGGATTATGCTCCCATCCCTGATCTGTAATGTCTGAATTGGCGCAACACAGATATAGCTATATCGCCCGCGCGCGCCATCCTGCTGCGCCGAATCCAGCAATATCGACCATGGCCGCCCCGCCCAGGGCGCAAAGGCCTGAATCGGATCGAGATAGTCTATCTCTTCAACCTGCATGATCATTCGCTCAGAGGCTATGGCGTATCCCGGTCAATCGGCCGACCAGCCGCCCCAGCAACGGCGCCGGAGATGGCGCAGACTGTATCACGCCCGCAACGCGCGCCTTCACTTTTTCAAACGCCAGAACATTGCCGATGCGCCGCCCAATAAAAGCCTTCATCGCCGCTGCATCATCGCCACTTTCACCAAGCCAATTGGTCACGACCGACATCACAACCGCGGCAAGAACCGCCCGCTTGGTGTAAAAATTATAATCTGTAGACTGATCACCGACAGATCGCCATATGGTGTCCACGGTCCGGTATAACATCGCCAGCGCCCCGGGCGCATGCGGGGGCAGCGCCTGCAAAGCCAGCGCCCTGCGCACCGCCTCACGATGGGGACGCAACAGATCGAGATAGATCTCCAGGGCTTTCGAAATACGCTGCGACACAGGGGTGTTATCCAATCCACGCCCGGCAATTTCCTTCGCCAGCGCCATGTCGTTACTGGCCCAGAATGTATCAAGAAGGTCCATCGCCCCACCCGGAAAGGCAAGCAATGCCCGTCCGGCGTCCACGCCCGCGTCCCGCACCGCATTCTGGAAGACTGTCTCCGACCACCCGTCAAACGGCACATGCACAAGTGCTGCCGCCAATACAGCCTCACGCACACGCGTCAGATAATCCGATGGCGGATGATCTGTCTCACTCATTCGTCCGGCGTCTCCGGTTGGGCGGCGACAAAATGCGCAATCTCTGTCTCAAATATCAACTGGCCGAGATCCTGCATCCGCTGCGGATACAGAACGCCATCCAGATGGTCGCATTCATGTTGAACAACACGGGCATGAAACCCCCGCGCCACCCGCGAAAACGGCTTGCCCGCCCGGTCCAGCCCTGAATAGCGGATATGATCATGGCGCGTCACAGCGCCACGCAATCCCGGCACCGACAGGCACCCCTCCCAGCCGGTCTGCATATCCGGCCCCAACACCTCGATGACCGGGTTAATCAGCACCGTCAGTGGCGCAGTGTGGTCAAACGCCGCCTCTGTATCGGTTGCTTCCGTGCGTTCGCCCGGCGCCTGAAAAATCACCAGCCGCAAGGACTGATAGACCTGCGGCGCGGCCAGCCCCGCGCCATTGGCGTCAATCATGGTTTCGATCATATCATCAACCAGCCGCTGAACTTCCGGGTCCCGCGGATCAGCTACCGGCACAGCCCGTTTGCGCAATACCGGATGTCCCATGCGAGCGATTTTTCTGATTGTCATGCGCCTAATATGGTCTGTCACAAACTCAAGAGCAAGATGCGTTAATGCTGTAGCGCCTTGACGATATCTTCGACCATTTTCTTGGCGTCTGCGAATAACATCATGGTGTTGTCCCGAAAGAATAATTCGTTTTCAACCCCGGCATAGCCCGATCCCATGCCGCGTTTGACAAACAGCACGGTGCGCGCCTTTTCCACATCCAGAATGGGCATGCCGTAAATGGCGCTGCCACGGTCGGTCTTGGCCGCCGGATTGGTCACATCATTGGCGCCGATCACAAAGGCCGCATCGGCCGCCGGAAACTGGCTATTAATATCTTCCAACTCGAACACATCATCATAAGAAACATTCGCTTCCGCCAGCAGCACATTCATATGCCCCGGCATACGGCCCGCCACCGGATGAATGGCGTAATATACTTTAACGCCATCGCGTTTCAGCATGTCAGCCATTTCGCGCAAGGCGTGCTGGGCCTGCGCCACCGCCATGCCATAACCGGGCACAATGATAACGGACCCGGCATTGCGCAAAATAAAGGCCGCATCTTCGGCGCTGCCGCGCCTGACAGGGCGGGTCTCCACGACACCTCCAACCGCCGCATTGGTCGTTCCAAATCCGCCGAGAATGACGCTGAAAAAGGATCGGTTCATGCCCTTGCACATAATATAGGACAGAATGGCGCCGCTGGAGCCCACCAGCGCACCCGTGATAATCAGCGCCGAGTTTTCCAGTGTGAAACCAATGCCTGCCGCCGCCCAGCCCGAATAGGAATTCAGCATCGAGACGACAACCGGCATATCCGCGCCGCCAATGGGAATGATCAGCGTCACCCCAAGCAGCACCGCCAGCGCCGTCAATCCCCAGAAAGCGGCATGCGAGCCGCCCATGCAAAAAATAATCATCAGACCTATCAATGCCATACCGAACGCCGCATTGAGCGCATGCTGGCCCCGAAACGTCACAGGCGATCCCGAAACCAGTTCGTGCAGCTTGGCAAACGCTACCAGCGACCCGGAAAATGTCATTGCGCCAATGGCCGCCCCCAGCGACATCTCAATCATGCTGGCAAACCGGATTGCGCCCGGTGCGCCAAGCCCAAACGCCATCGGTGCATAAAGTGCCGAAGCCGCAACCAGAGCCGCCGCCAGCCCAACCAGACTATGAAAAGCCGCCACCAGCTGTGGCATCGCCGTCATTGGAATGCGCTGGGCGATGCTCGCACCTATTGACCCGCCAAGCAGCAGGCCACCCACAATCAAACCCCAGGTCAGCGGATCATAGGCACCCAGCAATGAAAGCGAAGTTGCGATCGCAATCGCCATCCCCGCCATCCCCGACAGATTGCCGCGCCGCGAAGATTCCGGTGATGACAGGCCGCGCAATGCCAAAATAAACAAAATTCCCGATGCGAGATAGGCCAGAGCGGCAAGGTTTGGGGTCACAATCTTTCCTTGAACAAGAGGCTATTTATTTTTTTTCCTGTACATGCCCAACATCCGGTGCGTCACCAGAAACCCACCAAAGATATTTACCGAAGCAAGCACAAGAGCCACAAATCCCATCCCCTTGGAAGCTATTCCTGTCATCAGCGGGACATCCGCAATGCTGGCCCCCACCGCCAGCAACGCCCCCACGACAATGACCGAGGAAATCGCATTCGTCACCGCCATCAGCGGCGTGTGCAGTGCGGGCGTCACGCTCCAAACCACGAAATATCCAACGATAATCGCCAGAACGAAAATCGATAGCCGAAAGATAAAGGGATCCACTTCCATGGCGGGTTATTCGCTTTCTCTACGCGGTTCAGGCCACTTCGGACTGCAATAATTCATGAACAATCTTTCCCCCACGGGTCAGCGCGGTGCCGGTAATGATTTCATCGTCCCAGTCAATCGCCAGCACCCCATAATCTTTGATATGAGGTGCAAGAAAATTCAAAAGATTTCTGGCGTAAAGCGATGAAGCGTCTGTCGCCAGCCGGCCTGGCACATTGCGATATCCAATAATGCTGACGCCGCCAACATCAACGCACTCGCCCGCTTTGGTTAGGCTGCAATTGCCGCCCTGCCCGGCCGCCAGATCGACAATCACCGAACCCGGACGCATGCTGCGAACCATTTCCCCGGAAATCAGAATGGGCGCGGCCTGACCAGGGATCAGTGCGGTGCAGATCACAATGTCCTGGCTGGTCAGCGTGTGCGCGATAAGCAGGGCCTGTTTGCGTTTGAATTCATCGCTCATGTCACGAGCATAACCCGCTGTGGTTTCGGCGTCGGCCATTGCCGCATCATCCACCATGACAAATTTTCCACCCAGACTCTCAACCTGCTCCTTTGCCGCAAGCCGGACATCTGTCGCACTGACAATAGCCCCCATCCGCCTGGCGGTAGCGATAGCCTGTAGCCCTGCTACGCCCGCGCCCATCACCAATACGCGCGCGGGCGCAATCGTGCCACCGGGCGTCATCATCATGGGCATGGCCCGGCCATAGACATAACTGGCTTCAATCACCGCCCGATATCCGGCCAGATTGGACTGCGATGAAAGCACGTCCATGGATTGGGCGCGGGTAATTCGCGGCATCAATTCCATGGCGAATGCGTCGATATGATGCGCAGCGTAGGCGGCAATTCCCGCCATCTCCTGATAGGGAGCCAGCATGCCAATCAGAATGGCGCCACGCTTAACATGGACAAGATCATCAGTACACGGACGCTGCACGGCGAAGATGATGTCAGCACCCGACAGGGCCGCCTGCGGCGTGTCCGCTATGGTGGCGCCCGCCTGCGCAAACATCGCATCCGATATAAACGCATAGGCGCCCGCATCATGCTCGATGCATATTTCAAGACCCAGGGCAGCGAGTTTTTTAACCGTTTCCGGCGTCGCCGCGACGCGCGATTCATCTACCTGACGTTCACGCAATATAGCTAATTTCATATGGATAAGGTCCAACCGCCGGGTGTCATGATATGCGCCCGGCGTAACGAACAATGCGCATTCAGGTCAGAAAAAACGCCATCAGGGCGACAATGACGATAACCACGCCCGTGACCCATTTAGTCAGGGTAATAAAGGTCCCCCACATCTCCCGATGGGACGAAATATCCATATTGCCATGTTGATGCTGCGCTGCCGCCATTGTGATCACTCCACTAAATCTGATTCGCCCGGCCACCATGTACCGGCGTCGGGGCGCAACTTACACTGCGCACTTTCAATTTTCCATGCCTGTTGTCAATAGGCCTATCAACTGCGTTCCATCTGCCATTTCCACATTTTAGTCCATACACATATATTAATAATTAATTTCAAATGATAATTAGCTTATTCTAACTAAAAAAGCTGGACTCTGACCCCGTTTATTGATACTTACAACTAGGCAATTGTTTCATCATACAATTGCGTGCGTGCTTTTACCGGCGCGTTGGGGTCAACGTGTAGCCCCCAAGTGCATGTTGACCCCGTCTCGCCGCTACGGCCATGGCTCAATGCAACCCCAACAGGTATGGCAGATCATCCATGCGGGTGAAAAGCGCGCCGCCTTCGGCTTTGAGGCGCTCCAAATCGCTTTCCGAATCCCCTCCATAGGCCATTACCCGCATGCCTGCGGCCCGCGCACCGATCACGCCGGGGACGCTATCCTCAATAACAATGGCCCGATCCGGGGAAACCCCCATCTGTGCGGCGGCATACAGGAACAGATCGGGATGCGGCTTGCCGCGCGCCACCATCGTGCTGGAAAACAGATGATCCCCAAAATAGGATCGTAATCCTGTCAGGCCCAGGGTCAGTTCCATTTTGTCGAGAGACCCTGAAGACGCCACACATAGGGCGATATTGGCAGTCTGAATATGCGCCAGAACCTCCTGCACCCCTGGAACCGCGCGCAACGACCGGCGAAAAGCGGCATAGGTTTCTTCCTGTAAAGTCTGCCGCCAGGAATCTGGGATTTGCTGTCCGATTAACCCTGAAATATTATCCATGATCTGGCGCATCGACAGTCCAACATACGCCGCGCGCGTCCGCGCAAGGCTCATGGGCAGGCCAAGACGCGTTATAGCTGCGGCAAGCGTGGAATTAGCAATCGGCTCGCTGTCAACCAGCACGCCGTCGCAATCAAAAATCACCAGTTCAGGAAGCGTGCGTGTACTGATCATCACATGAATATATTTTGGCCGTTCATATTCTTGTACAGGCCCGCCACCTGTTCACCATAGCCATTATACAGCAAGGTAGGAACGGTGCTGCGCGTCCCCAGCGGTTCTTCCACGGCCTGGCTCCAGCGCGGATGCGGCGCCTGCGGGTTGACGTTGGCCCAGAAGCCATATTCATCAGCGTTGGTTTTTTCCCAGAAACTTACCGGGCGCGTATCCGTCAGCGTAAAGCGCACAATGGATTTGATCGACTTGAAACCATATTTCCACGGCAGCGCCAGCCGTAATGGCGCGCCAAACTGCTTGGCCAGCGGCTTGCCATAGGCGCCCGTCACCAGAAACGCCAGGTCGTTTTGCGATTCCTCAATCGTTACGGCTTCCTGATACGGCCATGGATACCAGAACTGCGCCTGACCGCTGGCTATGTCCGGGTTCTGGAAAGTTTCCATACGCACATAGCGCGCTTCGGGTTCCGGATCGGCAAGTTTCAGAATTTCCGACAGCGCAAACCCGCTCCACGGAACCACCATCGACCAGCGTTCTACACAGCGATGGCGATAGATGCGTTCCTGCAGCGGCATTTTGCGGATCAGCGTGTCGATATCCAGCGTCTGCGGCTTTTTCACCAACCCGTCAATGCGCACCTGCCATGGCCGGATGGGCAGCGCCTGCGCCGCATCCGATATCTGCTTGTGCGATGCGAATTCATAAAAATTATTATAGGTGGAACTCAGCTTCTCCGCTGTCACTGGCCGGTCAATGGGGCCATAAGCGGGATTGGCTTTTGCGGGATACAAGTCCGCAGTCGGATCACCCGATTCAGCGGCAAAACCCGCGCCGCCAATTCCAGCTCCGGCCATGACAGCCGCACCGATAGCGCCCTGCATGAACTGGCGGCGATTGGCGAAAATATGTTCGGGCGTAACGCGATGTTCGGGAATTTCCCAACTCTGCCTGATTCTGATCAGCATGCAATCCTCACTGGCGATAATACTACGATTCTGAACACTTATACGCTGTCGCCGTGAATAAAGTTACATTTGGACAAATTCACGCTGCCTTGCAATTTGCAATCGCTTCATCCGCCAATCGTCCCGAAAGTTCCTGCAAATGATCAAAGCGCCACGTATAGGCGCCAACCCCCTGGCTTACCGAGCGCAATTCGGTAATCAGATCATGCAATTCCGCCTGTGGCAAAGTGGCCGATATGCAATCCCAGCCGGGCCAGCCGGGACGCGCGTCAAAACCCAATATATGGCCGCGCCGTGTCGAAACAATGCCGTTGACCCTGGCCGTGGCTTCACAGGGAACATTGATCTCGACATGCGATATAGGCTCAAGCAACACCGGAGCGCAATTTGGCATCGCTTCCTGCATGGCGATGCGCGCGGCTGTCCGAAACGCCTGCTCTGATGAATCAACCGTATGGTACGACCCATCAATTAGCGCCACCGCAATATCGACCACAGGAAACCCCAGCGGTCCATGTAACAGATAGTCCCGCACACCGGCCTCGACGCCGGGGATATAGTTGCGCGGCACCACCCCGCCGGTAATCCTGTCTTCAAAAACAAAACCGCTTCCGCGCGGCAGCGGCGAAATTTCCAGCACCACATCCCCGAATTGGCCATGCCCGCCCGATTGCCGTTTGTGGCGACCACGCTGGGTTGCCGGTTTACGAATCGCCTCGCAATAGGGAACCTTAGGCACACTGGTTTGCAGACTGAGGCCAAAACGACTGCGAAGCCGTTCAACCGCGATGCGCAGATGCATCTCACCCTGGCCATGCAGCACGATTTCATGGGTGTCCGGTGTATGGGTCAACTGAATCGACGGGTCTTCTTCACTGACCCTGGAAATCGCGCCGGTCAATTTCACCTCGTCCTTATGATCTGCGACCGCCACGGCAAGACTGTAAACCGGCGCAAGCAATCCAGCCCGTTCCAATTGCGGCGCTGTACCCTTCTGGGTCGCAAGTGTGTCCCCGGTATGTACCTGATCCAGACGGCCAAGCGCCACCAGATCCCCCGCATCTGCTATTGCGCATTTCGTCGCCTGATGCCCCAGCAAATGAAACATCCCGGCTATTCGTGACGATTCTCCATCTCCGGCATAAAGCGTATCGCCATCGCGCAATTGACCACTCAAAACACGCGCCATGGATAATTTTCCGCCGTGGTTTGTGTGATAGGTTTTAAGCACCTGACAGACGGCCCCCTTCGATACGGGCAATTGCAGGCGGGCGGCGGTTGTGGCCACGTCCGGCACCTCGTGACGCAGCGCCTTCAGCAGGCGGCGCACCCCATTGCTGTTCTGTGCCGAGCCTAGCAGCACCGGAACAATTTGCGCCTGCGCAAAATCACGGCTGAGACTGCTGAACACTTCATCGCGTGGTGGCGCAATATCGGATAGCAATTCTTCCATCAGCCTGTCATCATAGTCGGCCAGCCGCTCCAGCATTTCATAGCGGGCTTCATGCGCGCGATCCTGAACGCCGCCTGGCATCTCAATCATTTCAGATGGCGCATGTTCGCGATACACATAGGCGCGCTCCAGCGCCAGATCGACAAAGCCGGTGACAATGCCATCGTTCCAGATCGGCGCCTGGCGCAGAACCAACGGCATGGCGCTGGCCGGTTGCAGGGCGCCAAGCAGATCGCGCACCCGCCCCTTGGCCTGATCGATTTTATTGACGAACAGAAAATGTGGAATTTTGCGGCTTTGCAAATAACGCAGAAATGGTTGCAGCGCGAGAAGCTTTCCAGTTTCCGGCTCGCACACAATAACGACGCCATCCACATCCAGCGCCGCATTCAGACTGTCCTGCATAAATTCAATCGATCCGGGACAATCCACAAACGTGAACTGATCACCCAGAAATTCACAGGTGGCAATATTCGCCTCGACACTCATATGGTGCGCGCGCGCCTCCTGGGCGCTGTCGCCAACTGTTGTGCCATCGCTGACGCTGCCCTTGCGGGTGGTTGCGCCACAAATATGCAGGATGCTTTCGAGTAAGGTGGTTTTGCCCGACAGATAAGGACCGACAAGTGCGATCGCACGCGGTCCCGGATTAGTACGAAGAACGCCATTAGTCATGACCTGTCCTCCCTAATGACCTGCCTCAGTCCGGCAGGTCTGGAGGCTATGGTCTCAGGCTATGCGATGATATGCAAGCGTTCTGTCGTTTAGCATTTGCACAATAATGTGCATAATAAAGTTAACTATGAAACCTGGAGACATATCATGACACGCTTGGCTTTGCTGGCGCCGGACTCGCTTAATGATGCGCAACGCAAGATATTTGACGCCGTCACCAATGGGCCGCGCACCAAAACCACCGGGGCCAATATTGGCCTCAAACTGAATACCCCGGCGGGCCTGCCCGGTCCGTTCAACGCCTGGATGTATAGTCCTGTCATTGGCAATCTGGTGCAGGAGTTGGGCGCGGCGTTGCGGTTTTCAAATTCGCTGCCCAACAATCTGCTGGAAATCGCGGTGATCATGGTGGGCAAACACTGGTCGGCGCAATTTGAATTCTGGGCGCATGCAAAGCTGGCGCGCCAGGCGGGCGTATCGGACGCCGCCATCGAGGCGATCCGCATCGGCGCAGAACCGGTTTTTGAAAAACCGGAGGAAACCCAAATCTATCTTTTCGCGCGCGAGTTCATTGAAACCAAACGCATCAGCGATAAAACCTATGCGGCAACGCGCGCGATTGTCGGCGAACAGGGGCTGGTCGATCTGGTTTCTTTGATGGGCTATTACACATTGGTATCTATGACGCTGAACTGCTTTCAGGTGGCGCTGCCGGATGGCCAGTCACCGCCCTTCGAGGAACCCGCCGTCCGATGATGCAGAATGGCGTCACCCTGATCGGCCCGCTCAGCCGCGATTGCATCCGCCTGCCGGACCTGCCCGAACGCCAGCAACCCGGCGGCGCCGTCTATTATGCGGGCATGGCGCTGTGCGCCTTAGGCGTTCCGGTGAATATCATCACCCGTCTGGCAAAGCGGGATGAGGCAAGCTTGCTGACGCCCATGCTACAGGCGGGCGCAACCATAACCGCGCTGGCGTCCACACACACCACCCGCTTCATCAACAGCTATAGTCCGGATAAAGATGAACGTGAACAGGAAGTCTCTGCGCAAGCCGATCCCTTCACCCGCGAAGACATGCCGCACATTGCAACGCCATGGATATATTTAGCGCCGCTACTGGAAGGCGACATTCCAACGGCGCTAATCCGGCATATAGCGGGGCGAGGCAAACACCGCATTGCGCTTGATGCGCAGGGCCTGCTGCGCCGCGTCTCGAACGGAAAAGTGATGCCCACCGGCTGGCTGGATAAATCTGAAATCTTGCCACATATCGATATTCTGAAAGCCGACGCAAAAGAAGCCGAACTGATCACCGCCCAAAGCAATCCTGAAATGGCCGCGCGCATCCTGTGCGGGCGCGGCGTGGACCATGCGCTGGTCACGCTGGGGGCTTCTGGCGCAATCATCTGTCATCGCGGCGCACTCATTCGCCAACCCGCATTCAGACCAGCGGACAAAGCCTGGCCAACAGTGGACGCCACCGGCTGCGGTGACACATTTCTGGCGGCCTATCTCGCGGGCGTTATCGCGGGCAAACAGCCCGCAGAGGCTGGTCGTTTTGCTGCCACCGCCGCTGCCCTGAAACAGTCGGTCTTCGGGCCGCTCACAGCGGATATGCGCGAAGTCCTGCGGGTGGCGGAAAAAACCCTGGCTCCATAACGCCCCCATCTGCCTGCTTTTTTCGAGTTGTTTTTGCCGCGATAAAGAAATTATTGATTCATCGAATCTTATTATATTGACAATTTTTAAAGTATGAGTAATACTTTTGTATTAGAGTAGCCTGCGGTCAAATTGAGTCACGTGAGGCGTCACAGAAGTTCATATGAAGGATCAGAACATGCCGGTCAAAGAAGCGATCAAGGTCGATGTAAACAAAATTCCGCTGGACGAGATTGATGTGAGCAATCCGTATCTGTTTCAAAACGATACGATCGGTGAATATTTCAAGCGCTTGCGCAAGGAAGATCCCGTGCATTATTGCGCCAATGGCCATAGCGGTTCGTACTGGTCGGTGACCAAGTTCAATGACATTATGCGGGTTGATACCGACCACAAAACCTTTTCATCGGATTCAGCCAATGGCGGCATCGCGCTTG
>CAYGDL010000029.1:0-20828 GCA_964348545.1 uncultured Alphaproteobacteria bacterium
TCCAGAAGGACGGCACCTATTCCGTTATACCGCGCATGTGGGGTGGGCTGACCAACGCGAAGGAACTGCGCACCATCGCCGATGTCATCGATAAATTTAGTATCCCGACCGTAAAAGTAACCGGCGGGCAGCGCATCGATCTGCTGGGCGTCAAAAAGGAACAATTGCCCGATGTGTGGAAAGACCTGAATGCGGGCGGCCTGGTGTCGGGGCATGCCTATGGCAAGGCGCTGCGCACCGTCAAAACCTGTGTGGGTTCGGAATGGTGCCGCTTTGGCACGCAGACTTCGCTGTCCATGGGCGTCCTGATTGAAAAAATGACCTGGGGAAGCTGGACCCCGCACAAAGTGAAAATGGCCGTGTCCGGCTGTCCGCGCAATTGCGCCGAGGCGACCATCAAGGATTTCGGTGTTATCGCGGTTGATAGCGGATGGGAACTGCATGTCGGCGGTAATGGCGGCATCAAGGTCCGCGTGACCGATTTATTATGCAAGGTGGAAACCGAGGCGGAGGTGCTGGAATATTGCGGCGCCTTCATGCAGCTCTACCGGCAGGAAGCGCATTATCTGGAACGCACCGCGCCCTGGCTGGAACGTGTCGGCCTTGAGCATGTGAAAGAGAAGGTCGTTAACGATGCGCAAAGCCGCGCGCGGCTGAATGCGCGGTTTTTGATGTCACAGAAATTTGTGCAGAAGGATCCGTGGGCGGAACGCTCCACACAGGGTGTGCATGCGCATGAGTTCAAATCTCTTGAACTGGCAAGTTAAGTGGAGCCAGATAAAATGACCGAATGGCTCGAAGTTGGCGGTGTTGCGGATATTCCCCGTCTGGGCGCGCGCGTCGTAAAAACACCCGGCATGAACATTGCAATTTTCCGTACGGCGGACGATGAAATATTCGCGCTGGAGGACCGCTGTCCGCATAAGGACGGCCCGCTTTCACAGGGCATCGTGCATGGGCGCTCGGTCGCCTGCCCGCTGCACAATCAGGTGTTCCATCTGGATAGCGGCGTTGGCGCCGACCCGGATGATGGCTGCGCACGCACGATCCCCGTGAAACTGGCCGATGGGCGAATTTTTATCTCGCCCAAGCCCTTGCAACAGGCGGCGCAATGAGCACCGCTACAAGCTGTCCCTATTGCGGGGTCGGCTGCGGCGTCGATGTCAGGGTCGCCGATTCCGGGGCCGTCAGCATCAGTGGAACACAGGATCATCCGGCCAATTTCGGGCGGCTCTGTTCCAAAGGGACAGCGCTTGGCGAAACCTTCGGGACAGAAGGTCGGCTGCTGCACCCCATGCTCAAGGGCAGGCGCACGGACTGGAACCATGCGCTCGATCATGTCGCGGCGCAATTTCGTTCCATCATCGCGCAACATGGCCCGGATGCGGTGGCGTTTTACGTTTCGGGGCAATTGCTGAGCGAGGATTATTACGCCGCCAACAAATTGATCAAGGGCTTTATCGGCACCGCCAATATCGACACCAATTCCAGATTATGCATGGCGTCCAGCGTGGCCGGGCACAAGCGCGCCTTTGGCGAAGATATTGTTCCCGGCTGTTACGGTGATTTCGAACTGGCCGATCTGGTCATTCTGGTTGGATCAAATACCGCCTGGTGTCATCCGGTTTTATATCAGCGCCTGATTGCGCGCCGCGAGGCAGGCCAGTTGCGCATCATCAATATTGATCCGCGCCGCACCGCAACGTCGGAAGCCGCCGATCTGCATCTCGCAATTCGTCCTGGTACGGATGTGCATCTGTTTAATGGCCTGTTATGCTATTTGCAGGAAGCAGGCGCGATAGATGATGATTATGTGCGCGCCCACACCAATGGTTTTGATGCGGCCCTTGCACAGGCGCAACTGCAAAGCGGCACAATAGTGGCTGTGGCAAAGGCATGTGGTCTGGCGCCCGCCGATGTGGCGCAGTTTTTTGACTGGTTCACGACAACGCAAAAATCGCTGACGATGTATTCGCAAGGCGTCAATCAGTCCACGCAGGGTACGGATAAAGTCAACGCCATCCTGAATTGCCATCTGGCGACGGGGCGTATCGGCAAACCCGGCATGGGGCCATTTTCGCTGACCGGGCAACCCAACGCCATGGGCGGGCGCGAAGTGGGCGGCCTGGCCAACCAGCTTGCCGCCCATATGGATTTTTCCAGTGCCGATGACATTGATCGTGTCGCCAGATTCTGGGGCGCACGCAACATCGCACAGGCCCCGGGACTAAAAGCCGTAGATATGTTTCGCGCCATTGGCGAAGGGCGCATCAAGGCGGTGTGGATCATGGCCACCAACCCCGCCGTCAGCCTGCCCGACGCCAATGCGGTGCGCGCGGCGCTTGGCAAATGCGACTTCGTCGTGGTGTCGGATTGCGTCACGGGTACGGACACCGCAAAATATGCGGATGTGCTGCTGCCGGCTGTGGGCTGGGGCGAAAAGGACGGCACGGTTACAAATTCCGAACGGCGTATTTCGCGCCAGCGCGGCTTTATGCCGCTGCCCGGTGAGGCAAAACCCGACTGGTGGATCATCACCGAGGTGGCGCAGCGCATGGGTTACGCAAAAGCTTTCAACTATACAAAACCCGCTGACATTTTCCGCGAACATGCGCAACTGTCCGGGTTTGAAAATTCCGGTGCGCGGCTGTTTGACATCGGTGCGCTCGCTGCACTGGATGACGCTGGCTATGACGCGATGACGCCTGTGCAATGGCCGGTGACCGCCGCACAGCCAAATGGTGTGGATCGCCTGCTGGGGGACGGGAAATTTCCCACGCCGGATGGGCGGGCGCGCTTTGTTGCAACAGCGCCCGGTATCCCGGCTTTCTGGCCGGTTTCGGATTTTCCCATGGTGCTGAATACCGGGCGGACCCGCGATCAGTGGCACACCATGACCCGCACCGGAACTGTTGGCAAACTTGGCCGCCACAGCCCGGAGCCCTATGTTGAAATAAATGCCGCCGACGCGGCAAGATATGGCGTGACGGAACAGGGGCTGGCGCATGTGCAAACATCGCTTGGAAAAACCGTGCTACGGGTGCGCATCAACGAAGATCAACGTGCCGGCATGATGTTCGCGCCCATTCACTGGAACGATCAATATGCATCGGATGCCGTTATCAGCAGCCTGATCCCGCCCGTGACCGATCCCGTCTCGGGACAGCCCGAATTCAAATGCACGCCCGCCAGTATTCGCCCCGCCGATTTTCGCTGGTCCGGCCTGTTGCTTTCGCGCCAGAAAATTTCAATCGAGCCGACCGGCTATTGGAGCAGGCGCGCGGGCGATGGTTGCCATATTTACCGGCTGGCGGGGAATGATGACCCGGCCCTTGCAGATGATTGGGCGCGCAAAAGGTTCGGCGCGGCTCTCGCGGACGGCAATGTGGAATATCAGGATCGCGGGCGCGGCCTTTACCGTGCGGCCCGTATCGGGCAGGGGGGCATTGAAGCCTGTCTGTTTATCGGACCTGGCAATATCCTGCCAGATAGCGGCTGGCTGGAATCGCTGTTTTCCGGAACGGCCATGAGCGCCGATGCGCGCGCCGCCATTCTGCATGGTCGCCCTGCGGGACGTTCGTGCGACAACGGCCCCATCGTGTGCGCCTGTTATAATGTTGGCCGCAAGACCATTACCAATGCGGTCATGACACAGGGCCTGGAAAGCGTGGCCGCTGTTGGTGCGGCGGTGCAGGCAGGCACAAATTGCGGTTCGTGCCGTCCGGAAATTCAGGCCTTGCTAAACAGTATTACTGTCCGTCAGGATGCCGCCTGAAAGAATTTAACGGAGTGTCCAGATCATGCCGCGCTTCGATGACGCCATTGCCGCCATGGACAGGGTGCATGCGCAAGACCCCAAACAGGCGGCATATCAGGGAACGCCGCAACCGGCAGAACTTGTCTATGCCATGCGTATGAGCGAAATGCTGAATGCAGTGTATCCTGATGCATCCGAGGCGCTGCGACTTGCGGCGCGTTGCCAGCATATACAACGCTGGGAACTTGCGCGTACGGATTATCCCGAAGGCCGCGCCGGTTATCTGCAATGGCGCACCGAGGAAAAACGCCGCCATGCGGTACTGGCGGCGGAAATTTTGCGCCAGGCCGGATATGAAGACGAAGTGGCAGCGCGCGTCGGCCAATTGGTGCGCAAGGAACGCCTGAAACAGGATGCCGATGCGCAGCGCCTGGAAGACGTGGCCTGTCTGGTGTTTCTGGAAGACCATCTGGCGGATTTCGCCCCCAAACATTCAGAGGCCAAAGTCGTGGATGTGATCGCCAAGACCTGGCCGAAAATGTCAGCCCATGGTCAGCAAGCGGCGCTGAAGCTTAAACTTCCCGCGACATCACAGCGGCTAGTGGAAATGGCTTTGGCTGGTGGCAAAGGCTGATCAGGCCCTTTTATGCGCCGCCAGTTCTGCGCGAAACTCGGTGATATCGACATTTTCACCGCTTTCCACGTCGATGATTTCGGCCACTTTCGACAGGGCAAAGCGGTGTTCCTGATTGGAGCTAACCCCTCATGCCCTGTAAATAATATTCGTCATTCTCGCTATAAATACAGATCAGCCTTAGTTGTCCCCGCTGTCCTTCGCCATCCGGTAATAAGACCAGCAGTTCAAGAAGCCGGGAGAGTTTGTCGAATAGAATTTCAGTCACGATCGCCCTGGCGTCAATAATGTTCAGGAAGTTTGCGGTGCGGCATTCAGCTTCAATGAATCGTCTTTCAGGCCGACACTTTGCGCCTGGGATACAAGATAGTTCTTCACGGCGGTCTCCAGCCCCATCAAAATGCCGAGCAGCATATAATAATATTCATTGAAGCCATGGTTTTTCGTAATGCCCCCGACAAAATAACCAACCAATGAAATCATGATATAGAACGCCAGATCATGCGCCCATAAAAGCTCGGTAATTCCCCTGCTAAGCCGCCTTATCCGGAAAATTGTCATAAACGCCAGCACGGCAAGGATTAAGTAAATTCCAAGACCGACAAAACCTGATTCACCAAGCACTTCAAAATAGCTGCTATGTGAAGCAACCTCATGCACCCTTTCGAAGACCCCCGCTCCGCCGCCAAAAAATGGATGTTCAAGCGCATAATTCCAGCCGAATGCCCAGGATTCCGTTCTGGCCAGGAAAGAGACATCCTCTTCAGCACTCTCAATAGTGGCCGTTCGGTTCGTAAAACTTTCCAGCCTTTGTTGAGGAAGGATAAAATATGCGGCGGATATGAATGTTGCAAGCAACACCAAAGGAAGAATTTTATTTTTGCCATATATCCATAAGACAAAAGACATGGCGGCAAAGGCGACCAGAGCGCCGCGAGAATTTGTTCCAATCAATGTTAATACCGCCGCAGTGGCGAGGACGGCATTGCCAAAGCGCACATAAAAATGCGCGGAATGCCGCGCCAGAAAAAGCATGAAGGGCCACGTATAGATGACAAAGCGCGAATATTCGTTGGTGTGGCCAAGATGCTCAGGACCAACAATAACACCGCCTCCACCTGAAACGACTGCCATTACACCGGTTCGCAAGCTGACGCCGCCGATGGCAATTATGAGAATCCATGCAAGAGCATGAATGCGCGCCCGTGTGATGATGAGGCTCGCTGTGATCCAGCTCATTAAAGCAATTTTGGCGAAATCGACCGCTAAAGAAAAATCAGAGCCCTCAAGCTTATTTACAAAGGCAGACAGAAGGTACCAGGCGGTTAGGATAAACACAAAAAACACAATGGGATTTCTTGACGACTGACGCCGATCTCCGAGAGACAGATATCCCATCAAAGACGTAATGGATACAATCAGATTCCAGCGCAATGAAAGACCACTGTACATTTGGCTGTAAGGGCTCAACCATACCATCATGTAATATATTAACGGGCCAGCCAGCGGTTGAAATAACGCAAAAAACGTTATGCTGATTAGCCATAAACTGATTATAATTCCTGACATTCCCTGTAAACCTGCGTCTTTCCGCCCGAATTAACGATCTCGTATCCTGTTCATACTATATTTATGCGCCACAAAGGTTAGTAATCGAAGGTAAAGTTGGGGCTATATGAATGTTAGAAAGGTTACTTTTATATTTCTCGTTATTCGGGGTTATGTGGGTCCTGGTATGGATTGTCCGTCTTCAAAAGACGAACGAATCACGCGCGCATGATGATTCGCCATTTGCGATGCGAGAGGGAGCGGACCTGTTGAACGCACGACAAAAAAAAATGCAAAAGAAATAGTCAAAAACACAGATTCGCAAACGTCGACTGGCCAAGGTTCATCCGAAAACATGCAGCGCGCATAGGCGGCATTCCGATATGGAAAGAACCCAGCCATCCAAAATTATTGTCCGGTTTGCCGCGAAGTCGGCTTTAATCATATCTTCAAATCGCTGCGTCAAATCGGCAAGACTGTGTTCAACAGGCGGGGTAATGCTGGAATGTTGCAGGTCATGCCCAAGTATAGAGAGCAATCTGTCCCGGTCCGCTTCAGCCGGTCGTAGGGATAGATACGCCTCTCCGACACGGCGCATGCTTTCCACACCCTCGGCATAGGTGGCGCCCGGCGCCGTATTCGCGCGCAAAGTTCCGGGAAACAGGGCAAGAGAGGCCGCGCCAATCATTACAGACAAAAATTGCCTTCGCTGGATCGCCATGTTCAGACAGGCTCCATTTGTTGGCGGATATGATCGGCCATCCTTATCGCCAACGCCACTATCGTCAATGTCGGCGGCACATGCCCGCCTGTCGGGAATATCGAACTTCCGGCGACATATAGATTTTCTACGGCATGCACTTTCAGATTGCCGTCAACCACGCCCTGACGACCATCAACATGCGCCCGCGTTGTCCCCATATGATGGTCGCCCAGGCTCAGCAGATCCCCAAAGGCGCGGCTTCCCTGCTCCTGCTCAATTCTAACTCGGCCAAGACCGGCACGGCCAAATTCTGTGGCGAGCAGTTCCAGACAGCGGTTTAAATTCTCTTTATCGTCGGCCCCCAGATTCCAGTCGATAATTGCTTTGCGTAAGCCTAAACGATCACGTTCTGGCGACAGGGATATGCGATTTGACGGTTCCGGTCGCTGCTCAATCATGATGTCGCTATACAGGAAGTTCATGTCATTCGCGGTATCGAACAATTTTGTATTGAAAGTTTTGCGTGAAAAACCCTCGATAAGCATATCAATGTCCCGCACCATTCTGCTTATATGGCCGCCTAATTCGTCAGGTATTTCGCCTGCCTTAAGAGAATTTTGCAAGATATGGAAAGATTCGACCCCCTCGGATGCCTCAAAACGGCTGGTCTGAATAATGGGGGCGCGCATATTGTTCAGGCCGTGCCGCCGAATGGCTGCATCAGATAATGTAAGATATCCAGATGCGACAGGTCCCGGAGCGGCGGGGTTCGAGCCGGATTTACCGGGACGATACAGCCCCAGATTAATCTCCGGGTCAGCCAGAAAAAATGTTGCGGCGCTGATAACCGGATGATCCATGAAATAGCGTCCGACTAAATCATGTTGGTTGCCAATTCCTGCTGACTGAACCTTATCGCAGTTCAATAAAATGCGGGCGTTCTCAATCCCGCCCAGCGCCAGCACATAAATTTTCGCCTTTACCTGAAATCGTTTGCCGTTCAATTGTCCCGCCCGCACCATCTCCACCTGGGATCCATCCGGATGCAGGTCAATATCAATGAGATTGGCATTTAGATAGACATGCACATTCTCACTATTGCCAATTTCGGTGCGGTAGACTTCGCCAAATCGGGTTGGCGGACTGGGTTGTGCGAAAGCCGTTGTGGCAATGTCTGGATCAAGCGGAAGTGCGGGAAACCCACGCTGTTTGGACCAATAATCCAGCGCATAATTAAAGGGACCAAGCTCACAATAGGCATGGGCCTTTTCGTAATATGGATCCAGATCGTTGCGCGTAAACGGCCAGCCGCTATGGGGCAGCCAGGGACGCACCTCAAAATCAATGGCGTCCAGTGGTCCGCAATTGCCGCTCCAGTGATTCGTAGACCCGCCAAAATAACGCAGGCGGCTGGTTTCGGGGTCATTGTAATATGGGTTATTGACCCGCGCCTGATAGAGCGACTGTATTTCCTCATCAAAGTCGAGGCCGCCACTTTCCAGAATAATGACGTTAAGTTTGCTGCGGCTTAACTCCCGGGCGAGGGTGAGCCCGGCGGCGCCTGCACCTGCTATGCACACATCGCATTGCAGAACTTGCCCGTCCTCAAGACCACGTGCATTGCGGATCATATAAAGTTGCCTGTTAAGATGTCCGATGCAGTCTGCAATTCTGTGGCGCCATGATCATCTGATCCTAAGGAGCGGCCAAAGGTAAACAAATTCCAAAGCGTTGCCGACCCCCGCGACTGGTCCGCCTTATAATATATCCGTTAAAGCAATCAAGCCAGTAATGGGGCGCACGAAATGTAATCGCCCATTAAGGCGCGGTGGATATAGGCTCAGGCCTCTGGAACACTCCCAAAGGCTTTTGAGTGTCGGTCGTTAATTCCCGGCAATCTTATTGCGCCACCAGGCCGCCATCGACCACCATGGAATGTCCCGTAACAAATGAAGCGTGATCCGAACACAGCCACACCGCAGCTTCGCCAATTTCTGAAGGCCTGCCCATGCGGCCAATCGGCTCAGCAGCGACCAGGCCTTCGAGCATTGCCGCATTGCCCCCACCGATACTTGCCGCCATCGGTGTGTCGATGGCGCCGGGGCATACGCAATTCACGCGGATGCCCGCCTTGGCATATTCCAGCGCCGCCGTTTTGGTCAGGCCGATCACGCCATGTTTGGAAGCGCAATAGGCGCCCAGGGTGGGTATGCCGACCAGGCCCGCCATCGACGCGGTATTGACTATCGCGCCGCCGCCGCCTTTCAGCATCGCCGGGATCTGATATTTCATGCACAGATAGACACCCTTGAGATTGACGGAAATGATCTTGTCAAACTCATTGGCCGGCATATCCGCAGAAGGCGCCTGCATGCCCAGGATGCCGGCATTGTTAAACGCGGCGTCCAGACGCCCATGCGCGTTCATGGCGCGGTCAATCAGCGTTTTGACATCACTTTCCACCGCCATGTCTGTCCGGACGAACAATCCCTGATGGCCCTGCTTGTTCAGCATTGACAGGGTTTCCTCGCCGCCTTTTTCATTCACGTCGGCGATGATGACCCGCGCGCCTTCGCGGGCGTAAATCTGCGCCGTGGCGCGGCCAATGCCCGAGGCCGCGCCGGTGATGATGACTACTTTACCTTCCATGATGCCCGGCATGATTTATCTCCCTGGTTTGAATTGCAATATTGAGATGGCGCTATTGCGCCACCAGGCCGCCATCGACCACCATCGAATGACCCGTAACAAATGAAGCGTGATCCGAGCATAGCCACACCGCCGCTTCGCCGATTTCCGACGGTTTACCCAGGCGCCCCACCGGCTCGGCTGCGGAAAGTCCCGCGAGCAGTTCGGGATTGCTGCCACCCAGGCGGCCCACCATCGGCGTATCAATGACGCCGGGGCATACGCAATTCACGCGGATGCCTGCCTTGGCATATTCCAGCGCCGCCGTTTTGGTCAGGCCGATCACGCCATGCTTGGATGCGACATAAGCGCCAAGCCCGGGAAAGCCGACAAGCCCCGCGACAGATGCGGTGTTCACAATGGCCCCGCCGCCGCCTTTCAGCATCGCCGGAATCTGGTATTTCATGCACAGATAAACGCCTTTGAGATTGACGGCGATGATCTTGTCGAATTCATTGGCGGGCATATCCGCCGAAGACGCCTGCATGCCTTCAATGCCGGCATTATTAAATGCGGCATCCAGGCGACCATGCGCATTCATGGCGCGATCCACCAGCGTTTTGACATCGGTCTCCACCGTCATATCGGTTCTGACAAACAGGCCCTGATGGCCCTGTTTGTTGATCATTGACAGGGTTTCCTCGCCGCCTTTTTCATTCACGTCGGCGATGATGACGCGCGCGCCTTCGCGGGCGTAAATCTGCGCCGTGGCGCGGCCAATGCCGCTTGCCGCGCCGGTGATGATGACAACCTTGTTTTCCATAATTCCAGTCATGTTCAGTCCCCTGTTGGTTGGATATTATTATTCAGCTGCTTTGGCTTGTGTTGGAATTGGCTCGCTGGCCAGTACGCCTTTGGTTTCCAGGGCCGCGATGCGGTCTTTGGAATAGCCGAGATATTCGCTCAGGACGGGCACATTATGTTCACCCAAAAACGGAGCCACCAGATCGAGATGCCCCGGAAACGCTGAAAAGCGCAGCGGCATGCCCGGAACCTGAAACCGTCCCAGGGCGCGATCCTCGACCCAACGCACAGTTTCGCGTTCAATCAGATGCGGGTGCTGGCAGGCCTGCTCCACCGATAAAATCGGCGCGACCGGAATGTGGTTGTCTTCCAGAATGCGAATAGCCGCTTCATCGCTTTCCTGCGACTGTAGCCAGCCCTCAATAATGGCGATCAGTTCAAGCTGGTTTTCAGCGCGCGCCGCATTGTCACAGAATTTCGGGTGATCAATAATATCAGGACGTCCCAGCACTTCACAAAAGCGTGGCCACATGTTCAGGATCGGCAGCAGGAACACCGGCATTGTCTTGCCCTGGAAAATTCCCGCAGGCGCCACCGCATAATGGTGCGAGCCGGAACGTGTGGGCTTGATCTCGCCATTGCTGCACGACCAGACCTGCACATTCACCTCATGATGATGGAAATAGCTGTCGAGCAGCGACACATCAATAAACTGCCCGCCATGGCCGCGCTCACGATGCAACAGCGCATAGCCAATAGCCGCCGCCGCATGCACCCCGGTGCCGACATCGCCGAGCGCCAGTTGCGGAAACGCGGGCGTCTTGTCCGGATCACCGATCATGCTGGTGACCCCTGCATAGGCTTGCCCGATATTGTCGAACCCCGGCAAAGCGGCAAGCGGCCCGGTCTGGCCAAAGGCCGAGATCGAGCACATGACAATGTTCGGGTTGATCGCCCGCACCACGTCCCAGCCAAGGCCAATGCGTCCAATCACGCCGGGTGCGAAATTTTCGATGAACACATCACATTTGGCGATCAGCCCTTTCAGGATTTCCAGACCCTCCGGACTTTTGGGATCCAGGCAGACGGCTTTTTTGCCGCGGTTCTGCTGCACGTAATAGGCGCTGCGGCCATCTTTCAGAAATGGGAATTTGCGGCTGGGATCACCGCCGGGAAATTCCACCTTGATGACTTCCGCCCCCATTTCCACCATGATCCGGGTCGCAGCCGGTCCGGCAAGGAATTGCGTAATGTCCAGAACACGATAGCCGTCCAGGATATGTTGCATAACGTCCCCCCTGTCAGTTGCGCGCTATTATTATGTGCTCGCTTAGTAAGAGCGTGACAGGCGCAGAAGGGGCCGTCAAGGTTTATGCATGTGGCGAGGGCATGTGTAAATTCCTGCCCAAATGCTGGCCCCGGCGGATATTAAATTTATTCCGCCGCCCGTCCGGGAATGGGCTCATGAAACAATACGCGGGCGGCTTCCAGCCCAGCGATTTTTTCCGGGCCATAATCAAGATATTGCCCCAGCACCTGGGCGTTATGCTCGCCCAGAAATGGCGCATCCAGATCCAGATGCCCCGGAAATGCGGAAAAACGCAGCGGCATGCCGGGAACCAGAAACCTACCAAGCCCGCGATCATCAATCCATCGCACGGTTTCGCGCTCCAGCAGATGCGGATGCTGACAGGCCTGTTCCACGGAAAGCACCGGCGCCACTGGAAGCCGGTTTTCTTCCAGAATGCGGATTGCTTCAGAATCGCTTTCCTGTGCTTGCAGCCAGCCCTCGATGATGGGAATCAACTCAAGCTGATTTTGCGCGCGCTTGCCATTTTCATTATATTTGGGATGATCGATCAGGTCCGGTCTGCCGATCACTTCGCAGAATTTTGGCCACATATTCAGGATTGGCAAAATCAGGATGGGCATCTCCTTGCCCTGGAAAATGCCCGCTGGCGCGGCCCCGGCAAAGTGCGAGCCGGCGCGCGTCGGCTTGATTTCACCTTTGCTTAACGACCACACCTGCACATTCGCATCGTGATGATGGAAATAAGTGTCGAGCAGCGACACCTCGACATATTGCCCACCATGGCCCCGCTCGCGATGAAACAGTGCAAAGCCAATGGCCGCCGCCGCATGCACCCCGGTGCCGATATCGCCGAGCGCCAATTGCGGCAGGACCGGCGTTTTGTCCGGCTCGCCAATCATGCTGGTGACGCCGGCATAGGCCTGGCCGATATTGTCAAAGCCAGGCATGTGCGCCAGTGGCCCTGTCTGGCCGAAGGCCGAGATGGAACACATGACAATGTCCGGATTGATGGCTTTCACAACGTCCCAGCCAAGACCAAGTCGGCTGACCACGCCAGGGGCGAAATTTTCAATAAACACATCGCATTTTGCAATCAGCTCCTTCAGGATTTCCAATCCCTCCGGGGTTTTGGGATCCAGGCAGATGGCCTTCTTGCCGCGATTTTGCTGCACGAAATAGGCGCTGCGCCCGTCCTTGAGATACGGGAACAGGCGGCTGGGATCGCCGCCGGGAAACTCGACCTTGATCACTTGCGCGCCCATCTCGACCAGTAACCGCGTCGCCGCAGGTCCCGCCAGGAATTGGGTTATGTCGAGAACGCGAATCCCATCCAGAATATGCAGCATGGCGACCTCTCTGTAAGCGCAGGCATCTTTGTGCCGTTTTTAGTCAGCCTGACAGGGGGGTGTGGGGCCGTCAAGCGCCCCGCTGTTGACAGCGGCGTTTATTTGGCCGGTGGCGGGGCTGGCGGTTGCGGGTTCACCACGCCATAATGATCCGCGAACAGATTGCCGGGCATGCGGTAAGAGGGCGCTTTGCTTACCGGCAGAAGCATGGCGTTCCACGCCTCCCAGTCAGCCTTGAGGCGGTCAAACACGTCCTTGTGGCGCTCCTTGAGATTGGCCCGCTCACGCGGATCGCGCGCCACGTCGAACAGAAACTCGTTGCCGTTAATCAGCAGATATTTCCAGTCGCCGTCGCGCACAGCGCGTTGCGCATGCGACGTGTAACGCCAGAACAGCTTGCGCGGATGCGGGGCGGGGTTGCCGGTAAGCGCGGGCATCAGGCTTTCGCCCTCCATCGGATAGGCTGGGTCCGCCTGGCCTCCGGCGGCGGCCAGCAGGGTTGGCATCCAGTCCATGGTAATCGTGACCTGCTGCGAGACCGATCCGGGCGTAATGCGTCCGGGCCAGCGCACAATGGCGGGGATACGCAAGCCGCCCTCGAGAAGCTCCGACTTCGCGCCGGTGAACGGCCCGTTATCGGAAAAACGCTCGCCGCCATTATCGCTGGTGAAGATGACGATGGTGTTTTGCGTCAGCCCGTTGCTTTCCAGCGCCTGCAAAACCTTGCCAATATTGGCGTCCATGCTTTGCACCATCGCCTTGAAGGTTTCCTGGGAGCCGCCATCAGTATGATGCAGATTTTTTATGCGTTTCGATTCCGCCTCATCGCCCGGCCCCTCCCATGGCCAATGCGGCGCGGTGAAATGCAGGCTCAGCAGGAACGGCTGTTTCGATTTGGCGTAACCTGCGATGCTTTGCACCGCCCGGTCCCCCAGTAAGTCCGTCAAATAGCCCGGCCTGTCGAGAGGCGTGTCCTGATCATACAACTGGGAAGACAGGGGCGCCTGGCGCGCAACATCGGCGCCATGATTGAAATAGTCGGCGGAGCCGCCCAGCACGCCGTAAAACTGATCGTAGCCGCTCTTGAGCGGGCCGTAATCCGGCCCCTCGCCCAGATGCCATTTGCCAACCAGCGCCGTGGCGTATCCCGCTTTTTTCAGCAGCGATGGCAGCGTCGGATGATCCGGCGCCAGGCCGATGTTTTTCGGGCTCATGAAAAACAGCGGCTCTTCCAGGCCTATGGGCAGATGGTACTGATAGCGTCCGGTTATCAGCGCCAGGCGCGTCGGCGAACACACCGCCGAATTGGCGTAGGCCTGCATGAATTTCAGGCCCCCATCCGCCAGGGCGTCTATGTGCGGCGTCTTGTAATAGCGCTGGCCATAGCAACCGGCATCCGCATAGCCAAAGTCGTCCGCCATGATGAAGAGAATATTTGGCTTTCCGGCTTGCGCCCGGCTTTGTCGCGTGAAGCCGGGGCCAGCGAGCACAATCGCGCCCGCGGCTGCGGCTTGTACGAAGCGGCGGCGGTTCACTATGCTCTCAACATGCATGACGTTTCCCCCTGTGGTTACCCGAGATGACGCGATCCCGCTTTCCGCGCGAGCAAGCTTGCCCGGGGTGTGGCAAGCTGTCAAGAAGCGGCGCAAGTCCCTATTGGAGCGGGCCTATGCCGGGGCCGAAGGCACGAGCATGGCGGTAGCCGAACTCTTGGCGATCAGCTCGTCTTTGTCATTGAACAGTTCGCCTTCCAGAAATCCGATGCTTTTGCCCATGCGCACCACACGGCCCACGGCCTTATGCGGACCCGGCAATGCCGGACGCAAAAAGCTGACCTTGAGTTCAAGTGTCGGCGGCCCCAGTGTCATGTCTGACGCCACCAGCACTGCATGCGCCATCGCCCCATCCAGCATGGCGGTCACGAACCCGCCCTGAATGACGCCCGCCGTCTGACATAAATCCTCTCTGGGGTGAAACGCCAGCACGGCTTCTTTTCTTTCATGACTGACGGAATAAATGTCTCCATCAAGATAACGCATGAATTGCAGCTTTCGCACCCGCTCGCGCAGCGCATGAATAATTTCATGATCTGTCATGAGAGTCTTTCAGCCACGCGCGGCGGCGCCGGCGTCGATGGTCACGACTGTGCCGCTGATATAGCTGGCGCGCTCAGACGCCAGAAACGCCACCAGATCGGCCACTTCTTCCGGCTTGCCCGCGCGCCCGAATGGCAGCGCCGCCAGCATTTTTTGCCAGGCGGGGGATTCCACGCCACCGGCCATGCCCTGGGCCAGTGTCCGCAGGCGTTCGGTTTCAATCATGCCCGGATTGACGGCAACGACGCGAATGCCGTCATTGGCGCTGACCGCCCCCATAGCGCGTGAAAACGCCATCAATGCGGCATTCCCCGCTCCGCCCGCAATATAGCTGGCCGTCGGGCGCTCGCCACCTGTGCCGATGACATTGATGATGACGCCGCGTCCGCGCGACTTCATCTGGGAATACATTTCCCGGCACATATTGATATAGCCGAACACTTTCAAATCCCAGGCCCTGCGCCAGCGCTCTTCGTCAACCGCGTCAATGGCGCCGCCGGGAATGGCGCCTGCATTATTCACCAATATATCCGCATCTGGGCAGGCGGCGATCAGCGCCCGGACATTGCTGCTATCACTCAGATCCATTGGGTGGATGGTTACCTGCACCTGATGCTTGGCGCGAATGGAATCGCGCACGATTTCCAGATCAGATTGCGTTCGTGCGGCCAGATGCAGATGGCAGCCTTCCTGCGCCAGCATATATGCGATAGCACGGCCGATGCCCTGGGACGCCCCGCTGATAATGGCCGTTTTACCGTCAAGATTGAGATGCATGCGATTTCCTTCACTGCGTGTGAGCCTGGCAGTCTATCAAAAATGTCCTGTCGCGCCAGTGCTGTTGCCAATGTTTTTATAGATGGCTGCAACCAGCGGCCGGAGCATGGCCCGGGAAATTTTCATGACTTAGCTGGGGATAAACAAATTTTTATCAATATTCCTTGCGCATAAACTGCTTCATAAGTCCTCTTTTTCCTGACTAATGGGAAAAAAGATTTATTTACATTCACTGAATAATATCATTTGAGATCGAATATTATTTATTTTAATAAGTATTAATTTTTTAACTATAGAATAATTTTGTATAAATGTTATGGTATTAAATATTAACGTATATTAATAAGTGTTAATATTTCCATATTTTGCTCTAAGTTTCTTTGCATTTTATTTCATCCAGCCTTATCCTTGCTGGTGTTCTTTACCGATGCTGGATTGAAGGTGAACTGTGGAATTTTCGGAAGATGGGCTGCCAAGGCCACTGCAGCTTTTGCATAAATATTGGCGGAAAAAATGCGATGGCCGGAAAATGCCTTCCCGGTCGGATATCAATCCTGTGGAAATGCAGGATTTTTTGCCGCACACCATGCTGCTTGACGTTGGTCTGGATGCGCAGGGCGCACACCGTTTCAAGGCGCGGCTGGTTGGCACCCATGTCGTGGAAGGGTATGGCAACGAGTTTACCGGAAAAACCTCGGACGTTCTGGATCTTGGGGATCAGGCGGACAAACTTTACGCAGCATGTCTGTACAGCGTGAACACCAAATTGCCAGCCTATCTTTCCGGGCAAATATATTTGCAGGCGACAGATGAATATGTCGCCTATGAGCGCCTTGGCGTTCCACTTTCCTCGGATGGGGAAAATGTAGATATATTGCTGATCGCGGCTATTGTCAGGCGGGGACCAAGGCCGTTCCAATCCCAAAGCCTATATCCACCTTGACAGGCGGCGGTCCGCAAACTAAAACCGGATCGGAATTAGCACTCATATGCTGTGAGTGCTAACCGGCTGTGAACCTCACAGCCCCAGTCATCATTGACATAATGAATTGAAGGAGACTGCGCATATGGCTTTCAGACCATTGCATGACCGGGTGGTTGTCCGCCCGCTGGACGCGGAAGAAAAGACTTCTGGCGGCATTATCATTCCAGGCACCGCCCAGGAAAAGCCCCAGGAGGGCAAAGTTGTTGCGGTTGGGCCAGGCGCCCGGCGCGAGGATGGCTCCATTGCCAAGCTTGATGTCAAGGTTGGCGATCGGGTGTTGTACGGCAAATGGTCCGGCACCGAAATCAAGATCAAGGGCGAAGAGCTGATGATCATGAAAGAGAGCGACATTTTGGGAATAGTGAGCTGATCACATCATCAGCCGTGCGGGGACCCATAGCGGGTTCCTTGCATTCCTCACCGATGAGACGATAAACAGAAGGAATTCGCAAGATGGCGAAAGATGTAAAATTTCGTGGTGACGCCCGCGACCGCATGCTGAGAGGCGTTGATATCCTCGCAAACGCCGTAAAAGTCACGCTGGGTCCGAAGGGCCGCAATGTGCTTATCGACAAATCTTATGGCGCCCCTCGCATCACGAAAGATGGCGTGACGGTCGCCAAGGAAATCGAGCTGGCTGACAAGTTCGAAAATATGGGCGCCCAGATGCTGCGTGAAGTGGCGTCAAAGACCAATGACGTTGCCGGCGACGGCACCACCACCGCCACCGTTCTGGCGCAGGCGATCATACGTGAAGGCGCCAAATCGGTTGCGGCCGGCATGAACCCGATGGATCTGAAACGCGGCATCGACATGGCTGTCGCTGCGGTGGTTGAGGATCTGACCAAGCGGTCCAGGAAGATCAAATCGTCCGAGGAAATCGCCCAGGTTGGCACCATCTCCGCCAATGGCGAAGTCGAAATCGGCAAAATGATCGCCAAGGCGATGGACAAGGTCGGCCAGGAAGGCGTGATTACCGTCGAAGAAGCCAAAGGCCTGGTAACCGAACTGGATGTCGTTGAAGGCATGCAGTTTGACCGCGGCTATCTGTCGCCTTACTTCATCACCAATGCCGACAAGATGAATGTGATGCTCGAAAATCCGCTGATCCTGATCAATGAGGCAAAGCTGTCCAACCTGCAACCCATGTTGCCGGTGCTTGAAGCCGTTGTTCAGGCGGGACGCCCTTTGTTGATCATCGCCGAGGATGTTGAAGGCGAAGCCCTTGCGACTCTGGTCGTCAATAAACTGCGCGGCGGCCTGAAGGTTGCGGCGGTAAAGGCGCCGGGCTTTGGGGATCGCAGAAAAGCCATGCTCGAAGATATTGCCGTGCTTACCGGTGGAACCGTGATTTCCGAAGATCTGGGCATCAAGCTTGAAAGCGTGACGCTGGCCATGCTTGGCACCGCCAAGAAAATCATGATCGACAAGGATAACACCACAGTCATCAATGGCGCGGGCAAGAAGAAAGACATTGAAGGCCGTTGCAACCAGATCCGCGCGCAGGTTGAAGAGACCACTTCGGATTACGACAAGGAAAAATTGCAGGAACGTCTGGCCAAACTGGCTGGCGGTGTTGCAATCATCCGCGTTGGCGGGGCGACGGAAGTTGAAGTGAAAGAACGCAAGGACCGGGTTGACGATTCCCTCAGCGCGACGCGCGCCGCAGTGGAAGAAGGCATTGTCGTCGGCGGCGGCGCTGCGTTGATCTACGCCATTCGCACGCTTGACGCTTTGAAGTCCACCAATGACGACATGAAGGCCGGGATCGCCATCGTTCGCAAATCCCTACAGGCGCCCGCACGGCAGATCGCTGAAAATGCCGGCGTCGATGGCTCGATCATTGTCGGCAAGCTGCTGGAGTCGAAAGACAAGAACATGGGCTACAACGCACAAACAGATAAGTTTGTGGACATGTTCAAGGAAGGCATCATCGATCCGACCAAAGTCGTGCGCACCGCCTTGCAGGATGCGGCCTCTGTAGCCAGCCTGCTGATCATGACCGAAGCCATGGTGGCTGATAAGCCTGAAAAAGATGGCGGCGGCATGGGCGGCATGGGCGGCATGGGCGGCATGGGCGGCATGGGCGGCATGGGCGGAATGGGCGGCGGCATGATGGACGGCATGATGTAGCCGTTCGCCTTTTCCCACACTGAAATGACAAAAGGGCTGTGGGAGACCGCAGCCCTTTTTGCGTGCGGATCATCCCTGGCCCAGAATTCGGGACAAGAGGATGCCGGCCCCCCGTGACGGGGGCGAATCGTCATAAGAGACCGGCATTGCACCGATGAGATGGGGATTATCACCGGCTTCTCCGATACGCCCGATCAGACGCGACGGAAAATCAATAGTTCAGGGCGTGATCCAGTTTGGTTGGAAGATGTTCAAGCACGACTAATAATTGTATTTTATATATATACAATCAACAGGAATTATAGTTAAAGTTTCTCCAGATAATCGTGTGAAATATCATTGAATCCCGTAATAGTTGTATTTTCAATGTTAACCCTTGCACGATTGCACAACTGAAAGGGGCTTTGACCATGCACCAGCCGACGCAAATAGACAGACCTAAATCCCTGGCCGAATACGCCGTTCTGAAACAGGCCAGCAAAAGACTGATCCGCGCCTGTGGGGGGCTGGAGGCGGCGTCGCTGGTCACCCGGGTCGGGCACAGTGAATTGGCGCGCTATTATGATCCGACGGAAAAGCTGTTCATGCCGATAGATGTCGCCGCTGATCTTGAAACCATCGCGCGCACACCCACGGTTACGCAAAGCCTGGCCAGCATGCTGGATTTTACGCTAGTCCAGGTTCAACCAGATATTAACGCGCAGCCAGACCATCATTGGACGGTCCTGCTGGCCAATCTTGGTGGAGAAACCGCATCCGCATTGCGTCAGATTGGCTCAGCCTTAAGCGAACATGGGACGCTCACCGCCCAATCTATCGACAATTATCAATTGACCCGGCACCTGGACAATCTGATCCAGGCGGCGATGCAGTTAAAATCCTCCATTGCCCAACGCCAGGAACGCGCCCGGCAATTAAGGGTAAATCCCATAGGCAGGGAAGAAGCACAAGTCCTGCAAACTCCTTAGGACCATATGATCGCCTATAAATTAGGCAAAACTCACATAATCGCCTATAATTGTGGCAGTAAAATGGGGTCAGCAGCCTTTCCCCCTTACTTGTTAACCCTTTTTTAATGGCATAGCTCTTGCTTTATCCTCAGTGGGAATACCACAATAAAGAAGGGGAAGTAAGTATGCGAAGTTTTCTGAAAAAGGCGGTGCTGGCCGCTGCATTTGCGGGCCTGGGCGCGACGGGCGCGCTGGCCGCTGACGATACGATTAAAGTAGGCGTGTTGCATTCGCTATCCGGCACTATGGCGATCAGCGAAACGACGCTGAAAGACACGATTTTGATGATGATCGATGATCAGAACAAAAAAGGCGGCCTGCTGGGCAAAAAGCTTGAGGCTGTTGTGGTCGATCCGGCTTCCAACTGGCCATTATTTGCTGAAAAAGCCCGCGAATTGATTCAGGTGAAAAAGACCGATGTGGTGTTTGGCTGCTGGACCTCGGTGTCGCGCAAATCCGTGCTGCCAGTGTTTGAGGAACTGAACGGGTTGCTGTTCTATCCGGTGCAGTATGAAGGCGAGGAATCCTCGCGCAATGTGTTCTATACGGGGGCAGCGCCCAATCAGCAGGCAATCCCGGCTGTGGAATATCTGATGAGCAAGGATGGCGGCGACGTCAAGCGTTGGGTTCTGCTGGGTACGGACTATGTGTATCCCCGCACCACCAACAAGATTCTGCGCGCCTTCCTGAAAGCCAAGGGTGTAGCCGAGGCCGACATCATGGAGGAATATACGCCGTTCGGTCATTCCGACTGGCAGACTATTGTGACCAATGTGAAGAAATTCTCATCTGAAGGCAAAAAAACCGGTGTGGTTTCCACCATCAATGGCGACGCCAATGTGCCGTTCTACAAGGAACTGGGCAATCAGGGCATCAAGGCGGAAGATATTCCGGTTGTCGCTTTCTCGGTCGGGGAAGAAGAACTGGCCGGCCTGGACACCACCCCGCTGGTGGGGCATCTGGCGGCATGGAATTATTTCATGTCGGTTGACGCGCCAAAGAACGCCGAGTTCATCAAGCAATGGCAGACCTTCATCAAAAACCCCAAGCGCGTGACCAATGACCCGATGGAAGCCCATTATATCGGCTTCAAAA
>CAYGDL010000030.1:0-20815 GCA_964348545.1 uncultured Alphaproteobacteria bacterium
CATATTTGTACCTGAACCTTCAGGATAGGCTTTGGGTGTCGGATTTTACTTATGTCTCAACCTGGGCGGGGTTCGTATATGTGGCGTTCGTGATCGACGTTTATGCACGCTATATCGTTGGCTGGCGTGTCAGCAGGGCAGCCCATGCCAGCTTCGTCCTCGACGCCCTGGAGCAGGCTCTGCACGATCACAGACCAGTTCATCGTGGCGGCCTGATCCACCACAGTGATCGCGCCAGCCAATATGTCTCGATCAAATATACCGAACGACTGGCTGAAGCAGGCATTGAGCCATCCGTCGGCAGCGTTGGTGACAGCTATGACAACGCCTTGGCAGAGACGATCAACGGCCTCTATAAAGCAGAGGTGATCCACAGGTGCGGACCATGGCGATCCTTCGAGGCCGTCGAGTTCGCGACACTGGAATGGGTCGACTGGTTCAATCACAGGCGGTTGTTAGAGCCAATCGGCAACATCCCGCCTGCCGAAGCTGAAGAAAGATACTACGCCATGCTGGACGATGTCCCCATGGCCGCGTAACTTAAACCATATGGCCTCCGGCAATCCCGGGGCGGTTCAAAGTCCTTTGGCACATACGCCCACTGACAGCCCGTACTCAGCACATACATGATGCCATTCAGCACTTCGCGCACATCAACTTCACGGCGACGGCCCCCACGTTTGGCCGGTGGAATCAGCGGCGCAACATAGCTCCATTCTGCGTCCGTCAAATCGCTTGGGTATCTCCGTCCTTTGCGCTCATAATGGGCGCGGTTCGCGGCGGTCCACATCGGCGGCTCCCTTGGTAGTTGGCAGCCGCTACAGAATCACAAATGATTCATCCGATTCAATAACTTTCTAAATGGATACTCAGACCCCTGTTTCATTGGGTGGATCAATGCTCGGGCCGTCAATCATTGCATTCGTCATGCTGTTGCCTTTGCCAGCTTGCATATTATCATGCTGGCGTCATAGTTATACAGTGCCCCCGCCGCCAGCTTTGCCTGGGATTGCTATTCGTGTTTTTAATCAAGCACATGAACATGCCCGCCATTACCCGCTTTGCGCCCAGCCCTACCGGCTTGCTGCATCTGGGGCATGCCGTTGCGGCGCTGGTGGCGATGGATGTTGCACAACAATCCGGCGGACGGTTTTTGCTGCGCATGGACGATATTGACGCCAGTCGTTGCCGCGCTGAATTTGAAACGGCGATCTATGCGGATCTGCACTGGCTTGGCCTGACATGGTCGGCGCCCGTCCGGCGTCAATCCGACCATCTGCCCGACTATCAGGCGGCGCTGGAGCGGTTGGCCCGCATGGAGCTGATCTATCCCTGCTTTTGCACCCGAAAAGAAATTCTTCGCGAGGCAGCCAGCGCCCAGGACGCGCCGCATGGCGATGATGGCCCACGCTATCCCGGCACCTGCCGGAACCTCAGCCTGTCCGAAAGAAATAACCGGCTACAGGCAGGCGCCGGAATTGCACTGCGTCTTGATTGTGCAAAGGCCATGGTCAAAGCCGGTGACCAAATGGAGTTTTATGAACATGGCCTGGGCCCTGAAGGGCAAACGGGAATAATAATCGCACGCCCTGATTTGCCCGGCGATATTGTTCTGGCGCGCACCGGAAATAATGGTGTTGAAAATTGCAGCTATCATTTGGCGGTCATTATGGATGACGCGGCGCAAAATATAAACTGCGTCACGCGCGGGCGGGATCTGTTTTTTGCGACCCATATTCAACGGTTGTTGCAAACATTACTGGAGCTTCCGACGCCGGAATATCTGCATCACCAACTGGCCGTTGATGCTGCGGGAAAACGGCTTGCCAAGCGCCATGACGCCCTAAGCCTGCGCCAATTGCGCGAACAGGGCTTGACGCCGGAACAGGTACGCAAGATGGCGCGGGCGGTGACCGGCTAACCGGTCAAACGAGCTTCGCCGCCAGACACGCGTTGCGCCGCCTGGGCAACCTTGCGGGCGGCGCACCAGCTTATCAAGTCATCAAGGGGCAGCGGGCGGCTATAATAATACCCCTGCACCTGATCGCAGTTTTCCTGCCTGAGAATCTGCAACTGCGCCTCTTCTTCGACGCCTTCGGCGACGACCCGCAAATGCAGGCTGTGCGCCAGCGCAATGACGGCGCGCACAATGGCAATGTCCTCGGCATTGGCGGACATTTCGGTGATAAACGAGCGGTCAATCTTCAAAGTGCTGAGGGGAAACTGGCGCAGATAGGTCAGCGACGAATATCCTGTGCCAAAATCATCCAGCGCAAGGTTAAGCCCAAGCAGGTACAGCGAATTGAGTGTTTTGCTGGATTTTTCAATATCATGCATAACCATGCTTTCGGTGATTTCCATCTCAAGGCGCTTGGCCGGCAGGCCGGTTTCTTTCAATATTCTGATGACCAAACCGATCAGATCATCATGAAGCAGCAAATTTGCCGAAAGATTGACCGACACACGTTCAATATCAATGCCGATATCCAGGCATCGCTTGAGGCCCGCACAGGCTTCGCGCATGACCCATTCCGTCATTGGTAAAATAAGCCCGGATGTTTCAGCAATCGGCACAAACACAACAGGAGGTATCATGCCGCGCTCAGGGTGCAGCCAACGCACCAGGGCTTCAACCCCAAGCACTTCGCCACTATTGATGTCCACCTGTGGCTGGTAATGCACCACGAGTTGATTTTCGGTAATGGCCAGACTTAATTCATCTTCAAGCTGACGGCGCAGCTTTACCTGTTCATTCAGCGCAACATCAAAAACCTGATAGCGGCCGGCGCCCAACTGCTTGGCCCGGGACAGCGCAATATGCGCATGCTTTTGCATGGTTTCGGAATCCTGCGCGTCCGTTGGATAGAGCGTCGCGCCAATGCAACAGGTGATGTTCAGTTCCATGCCATCAATATTGAATGGCTTCGCAATGGCGGAAATTATTTTCTTCGCCAGGCCATCGACAATATTGAGGGCCTTTGAATTGCTGACCAGCACCGCAAATTCATCACCGCCCAGCCTGGCAACCGTATCCGTCGCGCGCATACAGTGCCGGATGCGCGCGCCCACCTGCCGCAACACAATATCGCCAGCGTTGGATCCGATCCTGTCATTAATGTCATCAAACTGATCAATATTAATCACCAGCATCAGAACAGAGCGGCCAAAGCTTTCCGAATGCCGCAGGGTGTTTTTCAGGCGTAGCTGGAAATAGGCCCGATTGATCAGCCCGGTGAGATGATCCTGATAGGCCAGCCGACGGACATTGCGTTCCGCCCATTTGCGTTTGACCCGCTCACGGCGCAGCACGGCTGCATTTTTCAGCATTGCCGCGCGGGGTAACGCGCTTTTATTGACGGTGGTTGTGGTTGTGGTTGTGGCGGCAGCGGCGGTGGCGTGCCGGGATGATGTTTCGCGTCCAAAAATAATTTCATATTGGCGCTCGCCTGTCCAGTGATGGGCGCAGGTTATCTCCAGGCTATGCCACCCGGTTTCAGGCGATCCAAGACGGCAATGGCTGCGCGACCCAAGGCCTGGCGCGGCGCTGTCATTGCCCGTGCACCACCAGGAATTGAGCGTCCAGCTATCGCTTTCATGCACCAGCGTGTTAAAATGCCTGCCTGCCTGCCCATCAATCTCACCATTGCTGATACCCAGCAGGTTCATGGCGGCATCGTTCAACAAGATGATCTGACCATCCTGGCACAGGCACGCAAAGTCGGTAGCGCGCATGACCAGGTTTGCCGCAACAGCGAGATCTGCTTCCAAACGATGGGTCGTGATATTCCCCAAACTCACAACAAACTCCCACTGGTGATATCAGTTTTCATCATTCGCGTGGCGCATGATCAAATCCTTTGCGGCCCTGTCAGACCTTTCACAATATTAAGTCAAAAACGGCAATAATTCGTTAATGGGACTGGAGCGGTTGATAGACAAAATTTTATGGTAAATTAATATTCAAACAGAATGGCGCGTCTCGAAATGCGTAATCCTGTGACCCTCGCCTTTATGAATAACCAGATCGGCATTGGCCTGGGAGGGAAGAATATGATCAACCAGATTTTTTCCATTGATTGTCGTCCAGACGAAATCAACCACGGCCTGGCGTTGTTCCAGCGTCAAGGGCGCAAAACGGGAATAAAAAGATTGCGGGTCATTTGCGCTGGCTTCTATCAGCGCCAGAAATCGCGCAGCGAACCATTGCCTGATCAACGCCTCTTGCGCATGCACATAAATTTTATAGTTAAAAATATCTGAAGGAAATGGACGATTGCTGGTTGCGTCCATGATGGGCGGCTGAAGCGCATTGACGCCTTCAAGGATCACAATGCCGGGATTTTGTATGACCTGTCCCTGGTCAGGCAAGACATCATAAGTGACATGGGAATAGATCGGGGCCACCACGCCGGTTTCGCCCTGTTTTAGCCGCATGAGGAAGTTTACCATGCCGTTCCAGTCAAAACTTTCAGGAAATCCTTTTCGATCCATCAGGCCGCGCCGTTCCAGTTCGGCATTGGGAAACAGGAACCCGTCACTGTTTACCAGGGCAATTTGCGAATGTTCCGGCCAGGACGCCAAAGCCTGTTGCAGGATTTGTGCGACCGTGCTTTTACCGACCGCGACGCCACCGGCCAAGCCAATCAGCAAAGGCGCCCCGGCAGCCCGTGCAGCGCCTAGGCGCTGATGAATTAAAGAAGCCAGCGGCAGATAGGTGCCCGTAAATTCGTCCTTTGCCGCGATTTCCGGGCCATAGGCCAGACGCGACAAGGCGTTTAACACGATGGCTTCGGGGATGTCTTTCTGAAGTTTCGACAAAACATCGCGTTTGTGTTGTTGAAAAGCCATAGATTTGATCCTCAATCAGGGGCCAACAACTATATCATGGAAATTAATTTGACAGCATCCGCTTGACCTGATGCGTAAGAGTATGATTCTGTGGCGGAATGGATTTACGTCATGAAATGCGTCGAAGACTGCGCCATGCGGCGGTGCCGGTGATTTGCTCGTGTGCGGTGGTCTATTTTGGCTATCACGCCATCCAGGGGGATCATGGCCTGATTACCTATTTTCGCTATGGGCAATATATAGGCACCCTGCAATCCGAATATGACAGGACCGTTTCCGAGCGTGAATCCCTCGAACATCGGGTGTCACTGCTGCGCTCCAATAGCCTGGACCCCGACCTGCTGGAAGAACGAGCGATGGATGTTCTGGGTTTTGCGCATCCCAATGACAGGGTCATCTATCTGGATCAGGCGCCAGAGGCCGACGCCACGACCGAGTGATCATTAATTATTCTGTCATTTCAATGAATTATTGATATTTTATGGGTTAGGCCTCATCTCACCTGAAGATTGCTGAAGGAGCATAAGCCGCAATGGCCGCTGCATCGACCAAGAAAACCAACGGGTCCGCGTCGAAGCCTGCGCTGTCGGACACCGGACTGGACAATCTGCCACGATTATACCGTGAAATGCTGCTTATCCGCCGGTTTGAGGAACGCGCCGGCCAGATGTATGGCATGGGCCTGATTGGCGGTTTCTGCCATCTTTATATCGGGCAGGAAGCCGTGGTGGTCGGCATGCAGGCGGCCTCCCGACCGGGCGATCAAATGATCACGGGGTACCGGGACCATGGCCATATGCTGGTTATGGGAATGGACCCCAAAGGCGTGATGGCGGAACTGACCGGGCGGGCCGGTGGTCTGTCCAAAGGCAAGGGCGGATCGATGCATATGTTCAGCGTCGAAAAGCATTTCTATGGCGGGCACGGCATTGTCGGGGCGCAGGTCAGCCTGGGAACCGGCCTGGCCTTCGCCAACACCTATCGGGCGAATGGCGCTGTTGCGATGGCCTATTTTGGCGATGGCGCCAGCAATCAGGGCCAGGTCTATGAAAGCTTCAATATGGCGGAGCTGTGGCGGTTGCCGATCATTTATGTGATCGAGAACAATCACTATGCCATGGGAACCTCGATTGAGCGTTCCAGCGCGATGCCTGATCTGCACCGGCGCGGCGAAAGTTTCGCCATTCCCGGCCGCAAAGTGGATGGCATGGATGTTTTGGCGGTGCGGGAGGCCGCCCTTGAGGCGCTGGAACATTGCCGTTCGGGCAAGGGGCCGATGATTCTGGAAATGATGACCTATCGCTATCGCGGACATTCCATGTCCGATCCAGCCAAATATCGCACCACCGAAGAAGTGCAGAAGGTGCGCGCCGAACAGGATCCAATCGACCGGGCGCGGGCCAGATTATTGACGGAAGGTCTGATTGATGAAGCCGGGCTGAAGGAAATTGACCGTGAGGTCAAAGCCATTGTGGCCGAGGCTGCGGAATTTGCCCAGGCCAGCCCCGAGCCCGATCCGTCGGAATTATTTACCGATATATTGCGCTGAAACGGAGCAGATAGAGAATGCCCATCCAGTTGCTAATGCCCGCCCTCTCGCCCACCATGGAGGAAGGCAAGCTTGTTAAATGGCTGATCAAAGAGGGCGGCAAGATTCAGGCGGGTGATATTATCGCTGAAATCGAAACCGACAAGGCAGTAATGGAATATGAATCCGTGGATGATGGAACCATTGGCCGTCTGTTGTTCCCCGATGGTGCGGAAGGCATCAAGATCAACACGCCTATTGCGCTAATTCTGGAGGAAGGTGAAGCCGCGACCGCAATGGATGGGTTTACCAATGACGGAGGACAGAAGACAGAAGACAGAGAACAGAAGACAGAAGACAGAGGGAAGAATCCTCCGTCCCCCGTCCCTCGTCCTCCGTCCTCTGAACCGGAGGTTCCCGCAGGCACAAAATTTGTCAGCCTGACGGTGCGCGAGGCGCTGCGTGATGCGATGGCGGAAGAAATGCGCCGCGATGATGATGTGTTTTTGATGGGCGAGGAAGTGGCGCAATATGAAGGCGCGTATAAAATCAGTCAGGGCCTACTGGCCGAATTTGGTCCACGGCGCGTGGTGGATACGCCGATCACGGAACATGGCTTTGCCGGCATTGGCGTTGGCGCGGCACTGGCGGGACTGCGGCCCATCGTCGAATTCATGACCTTTAATTTCGCCATGCAGGCGATTGATCATATCCTGAATTCCGCCGCCAAGACCCTGTATATGTCCGGCGGGCAACTGGGTTCGCCCATTGTATTTCGCGGTCCCAACGGCGCGGCGGCGCGGGTGGCCGCGCAGCATTCGCAATGCTATGCCGCCTGGTATTCGCAAATTCCGGGCTTGATCGTGATTGCGCCCTATGATGCGGCGTCGGCCAAGGGATTGCTGAAAGCCGCGATCCGCAATCCCAATCCGGTGGTATTTCTGGAAAATGAAAAACTCTATGGCCGTAGTTTCGATGTGCCGGTGCTGGATGATTTCGTGCTGCCCATCGGCAAGGCGCATATTATTCGCCCAGGACGCGATGCGACCATTGTGAGCTTTTCAATTGGCGTCGCAAAATCGTTGGAAGCGGCAGAGATTTTGGCCACAGAAGGCATTGACGTGGAGGTGATCGATCTGCGCACGCTGCGCCCCATGGATATGGAAACCGTGCTGGCCTCGGTGCGGCGCACCAATCGCTGTGTCGCGGTGGAAGAAGGCTGGCCGCAATCCGGCATTGGCGCGGAGATCGCCGCCCGCATCATGGAGCAGGCCTTTGACGATCTGGATGCGCCGGTCATTCGGGTGTGCGGCAAGGATGTGCCTATGCCCTATGCCGCCAATCTGGAAAACCTGGCGCTGCCGCAACCCGAAGACATTGTCGCTGCGGTGAAAACCGTGTGCTACCGTTAGGGGCGCGCGCATGATCACCATCACAATGCCCGCACTGTCGCCTACCATGGAGGAAGGCAAGCTTGCCAAATGGTTTGTCAAGGAAGGCGACAGCGTAAAAGCGGGCGACATTATCGCCGAGATAGAAACCGACAAAGCGACCATGGAGTATGAATCCATCGATGATGGCGTTGTTGGCAAGCTGCTGGTCAGCGAAGGCCAGGAAGCCATCAAGATCAATGCGCCGATTGCGGTGCTTTTGGAAGACGGCGAAGACAAGGCCGCGCTGGCGAATTTTACTCCGGCTGCTGCGCCCATGGCTGTTGGCAAGGCAATCCCTGCGGCAACCCCGGCTGCTGTCAAGCCTGCGATGCCTGCTGCATCGCAGGCACCATCTGTACCCGGAGTAAAATCCAATACCCGGATTATCGCCAGTCCATTGGCGCGGCGTCTTGCGGCGCAAAAGGGGCTTGATCTGGCGTGCATCGCAGGCAGCGGCCCGCATGGCCGCATCATCAGGCGCGATCTGGACGGGGTGTCGCCCATGGCTGCTGCGCCAAAGGCGGCGGGCATGCCCGCCGCCAATGAATTGGCGTTATTCGCGCAAGGCTCTTTTGAGCTTGTGCCGCACACTGCAATGCGCAAAACAATTGCGCGGCGTCTGACCCAATCCAAAAGCACCATTCCGCATTTTTATCTGACCATTGACTGTGATCTGGATGCGTTGCTGGATATTCGCGAAAAACTTAACGCGCTCGCGCCAAAGGGCGATGATGCTTACAAGCTCAGCGTCAATGATTTTGTCATTCGCGCCAGCGCCCTGGCGTTGAAGCGTGTGCCCGAAGCGCATGCGTCCTGGACCGAGGCGGGTTTGCTGCGCCACAAACATGCCGATATTGGCGTGGCGGTTTCCATTGACGGTGGATTGATCACGCCGATCATCCGCCACACCGAAGGAAAGGGGCTGGCCGAAATTTCCAATGCGATGCGCGATCTGTCCGCGCGCGCGCGGACGCGCAAGCTGAAACCGGATGAATATGAAGGCGGCACATTTTCCATTTCCAATCTGGGTATGTTTGGCATCCGGGAATTTTCCGCCGTCATCAATCCGCCACACAGCATGATTCTGGCGGTGGGTGCGGGTGAGCAGCGCCCGGTGGTAAAAAATGGCGCGCTGGCCATCGCCACACAGATGAGCTGCACGCTGTCCTGCGATCACCGTGTCGTTGATGGCGTATTGGGCGCGCAGTTTCTGAATGTGTTCAGAGGGTTTATCGAAAACCCCCTGACCATATTATTGTGAGGCTGTAGCATGGCTGATAATTCATATGACGTGGCGGTGATCGGATCGGGGCCGGGCGGTTATGTGGCGGCGATCCGCGCGGCGCAACTGGGGCTGTCGGTTGCGATTATTGAGCGTGATCAGCTTGGCGGCGTCTGTCTGAACTGGGGTTGCATTCCGACCAAGGCGCTGTTGCGGTCCGCCGAGGTGTATCATCTGGCGCAGCATCTGGATGCATTCGGACTGGCGGCGGATAATGTGCGCTTTGACGCCGCCAAAATCGTCAAGCGCAGCCGCGACGTGGCGACGCGCCTGAATGGCGGCGTCAAACATCTGCTGAAAAAAAATAAAGTCACGGTGATCGAAGGCGCTGCCACGCTGGCGGGCAAAGGCAAAATTACCGTCACGGCAAATGGAAAAACTCAGGAAGTCACGGCGAAAAATATCATCCTGGCCACCGGCGCGCGGGCGCGGCAAATGCCGGGGCTGGAAACAGATGGCAAGCTGGTCTGGTCGTACCGCGAAGCCATGGTTCCTGACGCCATTCCGCAATCGCTGCTGGTGGTGGGATCGGGCGCCATCGGCATTGAATTCGCCAGTTTCTATCGCACAATGGGCGCCGATGTGACGGTGGTCGAAGTGCTGGACCGCGTTCTGCCGGTGGAAGACGCCGAAATTTCCGCGCTGGCGCGCAAGGCGTTTGAAAAACAGGGCATGAAAATCCATACCGGCGCCAGTGTCACGGGGCTGATGCGCGGCGCGGATAATGTAACGGCAAAAATTGATCTTGGCGGCGGCAAGACGGAAACGCTTGAGGTTGCCCGCGTGATCATGGCGGTTGGCATTGTTGGCAATGTGGAAAATCTGGGACTGGAAGCGGTCGGTGTCAAAGTTGATAAAACCCATGTCACCGTCAATGAATGGTGCGAGACCGGCGTGCCCGGCATCTACGCCATCGGCGATCTGTCCGGGCCGCCATGGCTGGCGCACAAGGCCAGTCATGAAGGCGTCATCGTCGCCGAACGCATTGCGGGCGTCAAAGGCCTGCATCCGATGCAAAAACTCAATATTCCCGGCTGCACCTATTGCATGCCGCAGGTCGCGAGCGTCGGCCTGAGCGAAGCCGCGGCCAAGGCGGCGGGCCATGAAGTGCGCGTGGGCCGCTTTCCGTTTGCCGGCAACGGCAAGGCGATTGCGCTGGGCGAAGCCGAAGGTCTGGTGAAAACCGTGTTCGATTCCAAAACCGGCGAATTGCTGGGCGCGCATATGATCGGCGCGGAGGTTACCGAACTGATCCAGGGCTATTGCGTTGCCAAAACGCTGGAAACCACAGAGACCGAACTGATGCACACCATCTTTCCGCATCCCACATTAAGTGAAATGATGCATGAAAGCGTGCTGGACGCCTATGGCAGAGTGATCCATTTTTGACCCGCATGATCCTGGATAATCCCAATGGCGCTTGAATCCGCAATCGGTTCCGCCAATACCACGCGGGCCTCGTCTGATCTGACGCTTCGCATGAAGCTCGGCCGGATCAGCTGGCCGCTGGTAGTGATGCTTGCCATGATCGCCAGTGTGGGGGCGGCGGTGCTGTATTCTGCGGGGCGTGGCTGGGCGCCCTGGGCGCAATTGCATCTCTTGCGGTTTGCAGTAGGCGTTGTGATGATGCTGACAGTGGCGATGATTGATATCCGTCATTGGCGACGGCTGGCCTATCCGATTTATGGCCTCGGGCTTGGTATGTTGATCTGGGTCGAGATCGCGGGCGAGATTGGCATGGGCGCGCAACGCTGGATTGAACTGGGGTTCCTGCAATTGCAGCCATCTGAAATCATGAAAATCGCGCTGGTGATGGTGTATGCGCATTATTTTCATGGCATGAATCCCGGGCGCATTTCGCATCCGGTGGCGTTGATGCTGCCCCTGGCGCTATTGCTCATGCCTGTGGCGCTGGTCATGCGTCAGCCTGATCTGGGCACCGCGCTGCTGCTGATCGCGGGCGCGGGGGGATTAATGTTTCTGGCCGGGGTGTCATGGAAATATTTTGCGGCAGCAATTGCCCTGGTGTTGGCGACCCTGCCCATTGCCTGGGGTTTTTTACGCGATTATCAAAAAAACCGTGTACTGACGTTTATGAACCCGGAACAGGATCCGCTGGGGACCGGGTATCATATCATACAGTCTAAAATCGCCTTTGGGTCCGGCGGCGTGTTTGGCAAGGGCTATATGCAGGGCACCCAGAGCCATCTGGATTTTCTGCCCGAGATGCAGACGGATTTCATTTTCACAATGTTTGCGGAAGAGATGGGCCTGATTGGCGCGCTGCTGCTGTTGTGTCTTTTTGCGGCGGTGATCGCCTATGGCTATGTGATCGCCATGCGGGTGAGCCACCAGTTTGGCAGGCTGATTGTGCTTGGGGTTATTCTGAATTTCTTTCTCTATGTGTTTATCAATATGGCCATGGTGATGGGGCTGATCCCGGTGGTGGGTGTGCCGCTGCCCTTTATTTCCTACGGCGGCACGGCGATGCTGACCCTGCTGTTTGGATTTGGCCTGGTGCTGAGCGCATCTGTACATCGCGGCGTGCCGATCCCGGAAAAAACCGGCCTGATCCTTTGAAGGAGACACTGTGCGCATGCCCGATAATTCCGCGCTCTGCGATTTTCTCAATGCGCTGCTGGAGGCCGAACGCGCGGGCGCAAAATCCGCGACCCTGTTCCGCCGCGAATATGCAGGTGGCCCCGCCGAAGCCCTGATCGAACAGGTGCGCCAGGATGAGGCCTGGTGCTGCGGTATGCTGGCTGGCTGGGTGGCCCGGCTGAATGGTGCGCCCTCCGAACGAACGGGAGATTTTCTGGAAAAGGTTCTGGCAAAACAGGGACTGGAGGCGCGGCTTGGCTTTCTCAACCGGGGTCAGGAATGGGTAGTGCGCAAACTCGAAGAAATCCTGCCCCAGCTAGATGAAGGGGATTTACGCAAGGATTTGGCGCAGATGCTTGAACTGCATGTGCGCAACATCGCCGAATGTGCGACCTTCCTCGATAGCCCGAAAGCGGTCATTTAAGCCGCTAATCCACCCGGCGACGGGTTATGATGGACAGTCCGGCCCGGCTTTGTTATACGCACCGCTACTTCTATGACGGGTGATTAGCTCAGTTGGTAGAGCAGCTGACTCTTAATCAGCGGGTCGCAGGTTCGAATCCTGCATCACCCACCAGGCGTCAATGGGGTCTCTCAATAATTGTTCCCAACCCGTCATCATGGCGGTTATCGACGATGTTAATGACAGGATCGGCGCCGCTGACGGTGGTGTCCAGTACGGTCCAGGTGTGGCCGATCTGGCCCGCGATCGGGCGCACATCCAATACCGCCAGTCCCGACGTAATGGCGGACCCGGTTTCTGTCCGGGAAATGACTCCACCCGCGATCAATCTCACCCTGGCATCGTTCGCCGGGTCGGACAGCGCCGTGCTGGTATGATTGTTGATGGCCGATGTGTTAAACACAATGGCGCGAAACAGTGAATTGCCGTTATCCACATCAAGCCTGGCGATATTATCAGACAGGCCGATCAATTCGCCGCTCGTCTCACCCACTCTGGCGAAATTATCGCGATCCAGCAACGCGAATGGCGGCGCCGTATAATTCCCGGGATTGTCATAGAAAACATGAAAACGCCCGGTGGGGGTGCCGTCCGGGCCCGTCAGATGCAGATCAAGCTCACGCATATTGCCGACGGCGTTCTTCCAGGTCAAAACGAGCATGCCGGGGATCACCACCTTACTCGGCAGGGCGCCGGTCAAATTCGGCAATTGGGCAAAGCTGTCCTGCAGAATGCGGTCTATTTCCGCCGCCGTCAGGCTCCGATCCCGTGTATTGAAAAAGATATCCGCCAGGCTTGAATAATAATCTATCGCCAGCGCCGCCAGTTCCACATCGATGCCCAGCAGCCCGGAAAGCGACTTGGTTTCTTCGGCCAGATTATAGCCTTCAATAGAATTTGATTCTTCAGACTGCCAATCCTCGTCGGATTCCTCATCCTCACCCGCGTCCGCCTTTGTGTCGGAATTATCGGCGGCGTCTCTGGCGGCGCCAGAAGCCAGCTGGACCTCGCCCGTCATGTCGCGCGCCAGGGACTGGATAAGCCGCGACGGCGTGGGCACCGCGGGTCCAACATCCTGACCCGGCGTCACGAATACACCAAAGCCAGCGCGCACCACATCGACGGACCTGTTTTCAGTGCTTACGGTGATGCTGCCCGCTTTCAGGCTGCTGTCGTTTTTTATCCCGGGACCGAGCAGCCCGATAAATTGCGTGCCATCGAAAAGTTCAGGATCATCCATCACAAACAGGGCTGTGCCGCGCACCCCAATGGTGGCGTCGCGCGCCTTGATGGTTATCCCCCGCGAGTCTTGCGCGCCGATCTTGCCCGACACATAGCGCATCATGCCCCTGGTGAAATTGGCGGATACGCGGCCCGCCCCGGATGCGGGATCATAGACAAATTCGTCAATCACCAAATCACTGTTCGGGCCAATGGTGAACACGGTCTGGTCCATTAGCAAAAGCTGGGCGCGACCATCCTTCTCACTTTTTATGTGATCGCGCATCTGCATGGGCATGCCGGTCACGACCGTTTCGGGCGCGGGGCGCTCACCCTCAGAGACGCGCACGACACCCGCAACCCCACCGGCGACCCCGACAGAACCCGCCGCCGCCCGGGTGCCGTTCGTCAGGGACACAGCAATTACCACCGTCGCGCAAAATTGAAAGAAGGATTTCGCCGTCAGCCTATCCCAATACATTGCCGTCATCTTCCCGGTGATGTTTACAAAAGCATCAAACAACCGCCCCTAAAATATCGGAAACTTCTTCAAACTGCGATACAATAGACGGGAGCTGACTTAAAAGTGATGGTTTAGGACAATGGAATTTTGATCCGGAGTTTCCGCTAGCATACTTTCTCGTCTCTCAGCCTGATTTTTAATTCAGCTACTGGGCCATATATGCATAGTTTGTTTCATTTTGGCGGCGCATTACGTGCAATGGCCTGTGCTGCGCTGGGTGTTCTGGTTGCGGCGCCCCTGGCGCTGGCGCAACCGCAGCCGGGCGAGGCCGTGCAAAGCCGGGAGCGGGAAACCCGGCGTCAGGCCGATCAGCTCCGACGCGCCAGCGATTTTGACGCGCAAACCGGCATTCCGCCTGAACTGGATTATTCCAGCGTGCTGGCCGCCCCCGATGATATGGGGGTTAATCTGAATTATGCCCGGGCGCTGATCCGGCAGGGCAATATCCAGTTGGCCTCCGTGACGCTGGAACGGATCCTGCTTAAAAATCCTGACGCGGATAATATCCGGCTGCTATATGCGATTGTGCTGTTTCGCATGGACGTGATTGACGAGGCGTCGGCGCAACTGGATATTCTGGACGCCAGGGAGACTTCGGTGGGGATCAAGGCGGGCGTCGCAAAATACCGCGCCCTGATGGCAAAGCGTTTGAACCCCCTCATCATACGCTTTTCTTTCGCTACGGGCATGCATCAAGACAGCAATCGCAACTCATACCCCAACGGCGGAACCGTACTGGTGAACGACGCGCCAGTCGATCTGCCGGGCCGCCGGGAAGCGGATCTGGGGCGCTTTGCCCTTGGCGCGGTCCAACTGTCCAGGGACACAGGCAGGCAGCGTCTGCAACAGGTTTTTGCCGATCTCACGAGCCTGTATGATGATCAACTCGAGGTGGACGAACTGGATGTCCGCGCGCTGGTGCTGAATACCGGGCTGTATTATCAATCGGCTATTGGCGATATCGTGCCTGGTGCGCATATGAGCCTGCTCAGTCTCGACCGGGAGAAATATTTACGCGATTTTGCGGTCTCGTTACGTTGGCAAAAGCCGGTAACCGGTTCGAAAATCACCGCCTATGCGCAGGTGCGGCAGGGCTGGAGGGCTTTCAATAACACCACGAACACCCCATTCGCGGGGCTACAGAGCGGGCATTATCAGAAACTGGAAGTCGGGGGCCAAAGACTGATTGATGCGACGACCCTTGCAAGCGTGGGGCTGGTGTTTAATCGCGTGGCCGCGATCACTTTTGAATCCTACAAGGGCTATGAAATCTCGGCCGGGCTACAAAAACTACTGCCGCGCAGGACAAATCTCTCGGTTCTGGCTACGGTCGAAAAGCAGGTTTATGAAGGTCCCGATTTCTTTATCTCGAACCTGACCCGCAAGGACACCGATATGTCAGTCGAGATCGCCTATGGCGTGCCGCTTTCCACCCTCGGTGCTCTGGCTTTTGGCGAAAACGCTGCGCCCGGCGCGATCGGCGATACGGTGCTTAACCTGTCCATCGGCTACCAGAACTCGAATTCAAATTTACCAAATTATGATTACGATAATTTTCGCAGTCAATTCATGCTAAGCCGCAGTTGGAGTTTCTAGGGAGCCTCTGAATCAACTTGTTATAATTGTAATGTCTGTCACTATTTCGCAAACTCTACGTGGTGTATGGTTAACCACACGTTTTTGTCGAAAAACGGGAGCATTTCATGCCCGATGATTTTTCAGATTTTTTATCCACCAGTGGCGCTGTTGCGCCCGGCAGTTCTGTCAACGGCAATATTGAAAGCGCGCTGGACAGTGATTGGTTCCGCATCAGCCTGACGCAAGGAACCCGCTATCTGTTCGATCTGGAGGGAGCCGATACGTCGCGTGGAACCCTGGTGGATCCATTTTTGAAACTGTATTTCAGCAATGGAACCTATACGAATATATTTGATGACGATACGGGTACAGGCCTGAATGCCAGGATTGTATTTATCCCGACACTTACAGGCATTTACTATCTTGAGGCGACCAGCTTTGGCGCCAGTACGGGCACCTATCGTCTCAGCGCCTCTGTTGCGCCCATAACGGATGATTTCGCCGCCTCGACGGCGACGACGGCCAATCTGGCTATTGGCGGATCGGCAACCGGCACGATTGAAACATCCGGCGACATTGACTGGTTCCGTATCGAGGGCATAGCTGGCGCGACCTATCAGATTGATGTGGAAGGGGCCGATAGCGGATTGGGAACGCTGGCGGACCCATTTTTGCGGATACATCTTGCCAATGGAACGGACACGGGACTGTTTGATGATGACAGCGGCACCGGTTTCAATTCCAGTTTTTTCCTAACCGCCACCAGCAGTGGTAATTTTTATTTCGCGGTCTCGGGATTTTTAGACAATACCGGAACCTACACGATCAGCACCCGGGTAGCCACAACGGCTACCAGGCCCAATGATGACTTTGCCGACGGCGTTACTACGACAGGTCGCCTTACCATCGGCGGTTCGGCCACGGGGAATATCGAAACCTCCAGCGATACCGACTGGTTTCGCATCAGCGCAACCGCCGGAACAACCTATAAGATCGATGTGGAAGGGGTTGATACCGGTCAGGGTTCGCTTACCGATCCCTATCTGAGAATATACAACAGCAATGGCGCTGATACGGAACTTACCGATGATGACAGCGGTGAAGGGCTGAACTCCAGTTTCTTCCTTACGGTCACGACGGGTGGGGATTTTTATTTTGCGGTCTCCAGTTATGGCGATGGCGTCGGCACCTACCGCATCAGCGCATCGGCGGTCGCAACGGATGATTTCGCGGCGTCCACCGCAACAGTTGGCGCATTGGCTATCGGCGGCTCTGTTTCTGGAACCATTGGCGCGCCGCTTGGTGAAGGCGCCACGGATAATGACTGGTTCCGGGTTAATTTGACAGCGGGCACCCGCTATCAGTTTGATCTGGAAGGGGCGGACACCGCGCAGGGAACGCTGACGGATCCATTCCTGGCTTTGTACAATAGCAGCGGCGAATATGCGGGCGTCTATGATGATGACAGCAGCACGGGCCTGAACGCACGCTTCCTGTTTACCCCAAGTGCGAGCGGTGTGTATTATCTGGAGGCAACCACAGCCAACTCCGGAATGGGCACCTATCGCATCAGTGCGGCGGTCAGCGTCGCGCCGGTGATTGTTGACGATTTTTCCAGCACCACCGCAACGGTTGGGCAGTTGACCGCTGGCAACGGTGTCGGTGGCAATATTGAAGTTTCAAATGATACGGACTGGTTCCGGATTACCCTGACCGAGGGGACGCGCTATCAATTTGATCTGGAAGGCGCCGACACCTCAAGCGGAACCCTGACCGATCCTTTCCTGAGCCTGTTTAACAGCAGCGGAGTGGAGGCTCAATCGGATGATGATAGCGGCGCGGGCCTGAACTCCAGCCTGTTCTTTACGGCGACCGCGACCGGAACCTATTATCTGGCGGCGGGCGCGTTCGGTGAAGACACCGGCACCTACCGCCTCAATACGGTAATTGTGGGCACATCTGCGGACCGGGATGATTTTGCGGGTTCCACCCGCACCACCGGCCTGCTCACGGTTGGCAGCTTTGTCAATGGTACGGTCGAACGCCCCCTTGACAGTGACTGGTTCCGCGTGGATCTGACAGCGGGGACACGTTATCAGTTTGACCTGGAGGGCAGCGCAACCGGGCGCGGCACGGTTGCCGATCCCTTCCTGCGCCTGTTCAATGCGGCGGGCGCCTATGCGGGGGTATTTACCGATAATGGCGGCACGGGCATGAATTCCCGGTTCGTCTTCACCCCGACCGAGAGTGGTGTCTATTATCTGGACGCGACCAGCAGTGACTTTGGCAGCTACCGGCTTAGTGCAAGCGCGCTGGCCAATCCCATCGTCAATGATGATTTTGCAGCCTCCACATCCTCCAACGGAGTGCTTGTTGCCCCAGGAAACATCTCCGGAAATGTTGACGCCACGGGGGACAGAGACTGGTTTCGGGTCAATTTACTGGGTGGCAAAAGCTACCGCTTTGAATTGGAGGGTATGGACACCGGTCGTGGCACACTGGCCGATCCCAACCTGCAATTGTTCGACAGCAATGGCGTATTTACCGGCGCGGGTGACGATAATAGCGGCACCGGGCTGAACGCCGCTTTCATCTACACCCCAACCGCCACAGGCATTTTCTATCTTGATGTGACGAGCGCCGGTTCCGGCACCTACCGGCTGAGCATCAGTGATGCTGCGGCCGATAGCGGCGCCGTTGTCAAAATCGCCACGATTTTGGGCGGCATAGGCAATCTGCCGCGCTATCCGGTCGCTGACGGCTCTGTGCCGGTTGTTATCGCCGACCCGATTATTGGCCGGGGAAGCCGTCCCGCCACCACGGAATCGCGAGAACTGATTACCGGTGATGATGGTTTGAACCTGCATACGATCCGAAGCTCACGTAACGATTTCGCCGTCTCGTCCGCCGGGGGCACGACCACTATAACTGATAATATACCGGGCCGTAACGGGACTGTGACGCTGGTCAATTATGAACGTGTTCAGTTTAACGACGGCGTCATGGCGTTTGACAGTGCGGCCACCCAAAATGGCGGCAAGGGCTATCTGCTGTATCGCGCTGCGTTTGACCGCACGCCGGATGCCGGCGGCCTCGGCTATTGGATACGCGAACTGGACCGGGGCCAGGAATATGGCTCGGTTGTCGCCGCCAGCTTTATCGCCTCGCCGGAGTTCACCGCGAAATATGGCGCCAATATCAGTAATTCGGCGTTTGTGAATCTGATTTACCAGAATGTTCTCGACCGCGCGGCGGACCCCGAAGGCGGCGCCTACTGGCTGAATGAGCTTGGTCGCGGCCTGCCCCGCTCCAACATGCTGGCCTCGTTCGCCATTTCAAACGAAAACTACAACAATGTCGCGCCGTTGATCAGGGATGGTTTCTTTTTCGAGTAAGGGATTAATCGGCGCGTCTCCAATACATCCGCGAGGCCTGAACATGATACAGCCGCTGCACAGGATGCGCTTTTAATAATATGGATGTAGCAGGTTTTCTGGTAGAAATGTTTTTGGTTTAAGGCCGACTGGACGCGCGCCTGCATGCAGAGCGCCCGGAACGGTGCCTGTCGTTTTGACGCAATAATAAGGGGGACACCCAATGCTGGAGGGAGTGAAAGTAATCGAGATGGCGACCTATGTCGCCGCGCCTTCTGCGGGCGGCATCATGCGCGACTGGGGGGCCGATGTGATCAAGATCGAATCCCCCAGGGGTGATCCGTGGCGGGTGTTTCCAACGCCGGTGAAAGACGCCGCATCGTTCGGCAATCCGCTGTTCGATCTGGATAATCGCGGCAAGCGGGCGATCTGTATCGATACATCCACGCCGGAAGGCGTTGCGGTTCTGAAGCGTCTGGTGCGGGACGCCGATGTGTTCATCACCAATACGCGGCCCGGCGCGCTGGAACGCGCGGGACTGGATTATGAGGCGCTGAAAAAGGAAAATCCCCGGCTGATTTATTCCAGCGTGTCCGGCTATGGCATGATTGGCGAAGAACGCGACCGGCCCGGCTTTGACATGGCGGCGTTCTGGGCGCGCGCGGGCACCTGCCGCACCATGGCCCCCGAAGGCGCAAATCCATTTCCGTTACGCACTGCTGCGGGCGATCATGTGACAGGGCTGACCACGCTTGGCGGTATTATGGGCGCGCTGTATGAGCGCGAGAAAACCGGAAAAGGCCGTCTGGTGGAAACCTCGCTGCTGCGCACCGGCATCTATATGATGAGTTCGGATTATGCGATGCAGTTGCGGTTTGGCAAACTGGCCGCCACGCCGCCACGCGAAAAAACCATCAGTCCATTGACGAATTTTTTCCAGGCGGGCGACGGCCATTGGTTTGCCTATCTGCCGCGCCAGACAAAACGGGACTGGCCGGAACTGGCCAACACGCTGGGTCTCGGGCATCTTGCGGAAGATGAGCGCTTTTCCACTCCGCTGGGGCGGCGTAAGAACGCCGTCGAGCTTGTCGGCATTCTTGACGCGGTGTTCGCCAAAAAAACAATGGAGCAATGGGGCAAAATTTTTGATGACGCCGATCTGGTCTGGGCGCCGGTGCAGACCGCTGCCCAGGTGGTGGTGGACCCGCAGGCCCATGCCGCAGGCGCCTTTGTCGAAGTGACCCGCAGCAATGGTGAGACCTATAAGTCCGTTGCGACGCCTGTGCGCTTTCATGATGGCGAAGACGCCCGGCCGCGCGGCGATACGCCCGCATTCGGACAGCACACCATCGAAGTGCTGCGCGAATATGGCTATAGCGAGGCTGAAATTGAGTCATTGAGCAGCAAGAATATCATTGCCAGCGCAAGAACCCCGGTCGGTTAGCTGTCTGTCGCCACGACAGCCGAACCCGGATAAAGGCGCTAATACGCGCGCTTCAAAGTGCTTGCATGTTTTCTAACATCTGTTAGACTTTGGGACGTTATTGGAACCTGCAGGAGGCGCCTTATGGATAAAGACATGAACCTGAAATACGACTCAGTCTATGAGGCCGTGGCGCCTGACGATTTTCCTGCAATGCTGGCGCCTGAACGGTATGGCAAGCGTTCCAATGTGTTCGACAAGATCATCACCGCGACGCATGACCATTTCTGGGATCCGATGGATCCCAAATATGTCGATTTCAGCATACCCTTCGATGTTGAAGCCGAGCTGATCATGCCGGAAGAAACCATCATTGAGTTCAAATGCGGCGTTGTCGATAAGGTTGCGCCACGCGACCGGGTGAAATTCGGCAATCTGATCAACCATCAGATGTTATCGGGTCTGCTGCATGGCGAGCAGGCGGCCACGAGCCTTTCGGCCAGCCTGTGTCATATTATGCTGGATCCTGGCGCCCAGGAAT
>CAYGDL010000031.1:0-2597 GCA_964348545.1 uncultured Alphaproteobacteria bacterium
CAGCCACCATCATCCATGACAGCCGGGTCACCGCCGCCGTCGACAAGGGCAAGGACAAAGGCGCGGTGGTCTATGTGGAAACCAAAATCCGCCTGAAAGACAGCGGCGAGCCGCTATGCACCCTGGGCAGCTCGATGTTCGCGCGCGGCGATGGCGGCTTTGGCGGGCCGGCCGAGGGTGGTTTTGCGCCGCACGAAGTGCCCAAGCGCAAACCGGATATGACCTTCGAGGCCGCAACCCTGCCCGGCCAGGCATTATTGTACCGTTTGTCGGGCGACCGTAATCCGCTGCATGCGGATCCGGAAGTGGGCCGCAAGGCGGGCTTTGACCGCCCGATCCTGCATGGGCTGTGCACCTATGGCACCACCTGCCGCGCCATCATCCAGAATGTCTGCGATTATGACGCCGCCAAAATCACCGGCTTTGACGTGCGCTTTTCCGCGCCCGTCATCCCCGGCGAAACCATTGTGGTGGACGCCTGGAAGGACGGCAATATTGTGTCGTTCGAATGCAAGGTGAAGGAACGCGGCATTACCGTGATCAAGGCCGGCAAATGCACGCTGAAGGGCTGATTATTTAGCCCCCACATGCTGCGCAATCAGCGCCCTGGCTTCGGCGGAATCCCATTCCGCCGGGCCGGTAATCGGATATTAACTTGCAGAATGGGACAATGTTCTATATTTGTTCATAAATACTGGAAATAAACGCCGGTTTGGAAGGGGGGAAAGTCTTGCAGTTGGAGTTTGAGCATCAGGATTTTGTGCAGCGCGCTGTCTCTCCATTTCTCGAATTGGGTGCGTATGAAGCCCTGTGGGATAAGCAGGGCACGACCTTCAAGTCACTGGCAGAGCTTTTTGCAAAGCGAGCGGGTGCAATTCCATCTGATTTTGTTGAACGTTCAATCGCCACCTTTTTTGCCAACGATGTTCACCGCCGTCTAAAAGATGCGGGGATCACGAGCTATGGTGTTCGAGTGCATGGTGCTGGTGACTATCCCGAACGCCTTAGGATTGCTGAGCATCCTGTCGAGCTTTTGTACTTTCAGGGCTGGTGGGATTTGGTGAATTCACCGCGATCCGTGGCCATTGTAGGTACACGTAAGCCTTCACCGGAGGGATTGGCGAGAACACGAAATTTAGTAAAAGCGCTTCTCCAGGACGATTTTACGATCGTGTCAGGCCTTGCGGCGGGTGTTGACACAACCGCGCATACAACTGCTATTGAGCAGGGAGGCCGGACGATTGCTGTGTTGGGCACCCCCCTGTCAAAAGCTTACCCATCGTCAAACGCTAAATTGCAAAAGGAAATTGCAAAAAATCACCTGTTGATCAGCCAGGTCCCGGTGAAGCGATATAGCAACCCTATAAATCCAACGGTTAATAATTTCTTCTTCCCTGAGCGGAATATCACCATGTCGGCGCTCACCGATGCGACAATTATCATTGAAGCCGGCGAGACTTCCGGAACGCTCGTGCAGGCCCGTCATGCGCTGAAGCAGGGAAGAAAATTATTCATTCTGGAAAGCAATTTCCGGAATCCTGCATTGAAATGGCCCCACACCTTTGAGGAGCGCGGCGCAATCCGCGTTACCGATTATGACGACATCCGGCGACAACTCGTTCCCGTCACGACTCACTAAAATCGATGACCTGACGCGCAAGCATCATACCTTTCTGAACGTCACGGATGAGTGTTTCTTTTTTGGAGAATATTCAGCACGGAAGGGCTTTGATCATAGCCCGACCAACCAGTTAATATTTAATTTCAAGAAACCAATGAGAATGCGAAATTCTCCAGGTTGGCATTATAAAAACCGAGCCATCAAAGAGACCTCAGCCGCTTTTCCCAAAATTCTGAGATCCAGATTGGCGGATATTACGCTTGTGCCAGTTCCCCCCTCAAAGTGGAAGACCGATTCCGACTATGATGACCGGATGATGGATATGCTTCGAGCGCTACAAGCGCCGTCTGGAATAAAACCTGATATTCATGAGCTAATTATTCAGACACAAACAATGCGGGCTTCGCATGAGAGTGAAGCCAGGCTCAAGCCCGCAGAATTGGAAGCCGTCTATGAAATCGATGAAGCGTTAATCCAGCCATATCCGACATGGATTGGCGTGATCGATGATGTGCTAACAACGGGGGCCCATTTTCGCGCGATGTCGATTGTTTTGAAGAAAAAATTTCCGGCTGCAAGAATCACAGGACTATTCATAGCACGCTGTGTCCCCGAAGCTATTGACTGGAAGGAGATGTTTAGCCCTATAAACGAATAGGTTTACTTCGTAAATTTATGAATGGTAACGTTTTGGGCCGTATCTATTATTCTCCCACATGCTGGGCGATCAGCGCTCTGGCTTCGGCGGAGTCCCATTCCGCCGGGCCGGTCAGGCGGCCGATTTCGTCGCCCTTGCGGTTCAGCAGCAGAGTTACGGGAAGACCCAGGGCACCCAGTTTGCGCGCCGCCTTGATGCCGGGATCGATGTAGGTGGTCAGGTTTTTGACGCCGATTTCGTCCAGAAACGCTGCCGCCTTGGCGTATCCGGCGCGGTCCAGGCTGATGATCACAACCTCGAAATCCGGCCCGCCCATGG
>CAYGDL010000031.1:2697-20644 GCA_964348545.1 uncultured Alphaproteobacteria bacterium
TATCCGGCGCGGTCCAGGCTGATGATCACAACCTCGAAATCCGGCCCGCCCATGGCCTGTTGCAGCCGGTCGAGCGACGGCATTTCCGCACGGCACGGGGCACACCAGGTGGCCCAGAAATTCACCAGCACCAGCTTGCCGTTATATTCCGACAGATCGTGAAAGGCACCGGCAGCATCTTGAAACTGCACCTGGGGCAAGGGGGCTGGCACGGATTTCAGCACGAAATTTTGCAGGCCCGGGGTCGGCACCGCCGCATCCGCCGCCTCTGCAACATTGCCAGAAAGCCCAACAATGGCGTATACCGCGACTATTGCGGCCAGTAGCGTCGCGCCCCACTGTTTGACGCGCGCGCGCCTGACATCAACCGAAATTCTCGCTATTTCCGTGCAAATATCCGACATTGTTTTCCATTATCCCTGTTAGGCCTGATCTGACCCCATGAGCAATAACCCACCTATTCCTCCGACCTCCGGCAGCGCCAATACCTTGTGGGGCGGGCGTTTTGCAGGCGGCCCGGCGCAAATCATGCAGCGCATCAATGCCTCGATCGGGTTTGATCACCGACTATACGCCCAGGATATAGCCGGTTCCAAAGCGCATTGCGAGATGCTGGTGGCGCAAGGCATTATCACGCTCGCCGACGGGACGCAGATTCTGGCTGGGCTGGACACCATTCTGGCGGAAATCACGGCGGGCAAATTCAGCTTTAGCGAGGCGCTGGAAGATATTCACATGAATATCGAGGCCCGGCTGGCGGAGCTGATCGGCCCGGCGGCGGGACGCCTGCATACGGCGCGCTCGCGCAATGATCAGGTGGCGTTGGATTTCCGGTTGTGGGTGCGCGATGCGGTGGACCATCTTGAAGCAGCGCTGCGCGATCTGCAACGCGCCCTGCTGGCGCGCGCCGGTGAACATGCCGCCACCCTCATGCCCGGATTTACGCATCTGCAAAGCGCCCAGCCGGTAAGCCTTGGGCATCACCTGCTGGCCTATGTGGAAATGTTTGGACGCGACCGTTCGCGCCTTATGGATGCGCGCGCGCGCATGAATGAAAGCCCGTTGGGGGCTGCGGCCCTGGCGGGCACCTCATTTCCGATTGACCGCGATCGCACGGCCCAGGCGCTGGGCTTTGCGCGGCCCATGCGCAATTCACTGGATGCGGTTTCAGACCGGGATTTTGCGCTGGAATTTCTGGCCGCCTGCGCCATTGCCGCCACGCATCTGTCGCGCCTGGCGGAGGAAATCGTGCTCTGGTCATCGGCGCAATTTGCATTTATTCAGCTAACGGATGAATTTTCCACCGGTTCTTCCATCATGCCGCAAAAGCGCAACCCGGACGCCGCCGAACTGATACGCGGCAAGACCGGGCGCGTGAGCGGCGCGCTGAACGCCCTGCTGATGGTGATGAAGGGATTGCCGCTGGCTTATTCCAAGGACATGCAGGAGGACAAGGAGCAGGTGTTCGACGCCGCCGACACCATGAACCTGTGCATTGCGGCCATGACCGGAATGATCCGTACCATGATCATTAAGCCTGACGCGATGCTGGCGGCGGCGGGCAAGGGATACAGCACGGCGACCGATCTGGCAGACTGGCTGGTGCGCGAACTCAATATTCCGTTTCGCCAGGCGCATCACATCACCGGCGAGGCCGTAAAGTGCGCCGAGGCGCAATCGCGCACACTGGAGCAGCTTACGCTCGCCGATCTACAGGCGGTGGAGCCGCGCATTACCGCAGCGGCGCAGGCGATGCTTTCGGCGCCCGCATCGGCCGCCAGCCGCGTCAGTTTCGGCGGCACCGCGCCCGTGCGGGTGCGCGAGGCCATTGCTGCGGCATTGAAGGAAATTGGCTGATGCGCGGCAAAACCCTGGCTTTACTGATAATATTGGCGTTGTCCGCATGTGGCAAAAAAGGCCCGCTGGAAATGCCGCCGGGCGGTTCTGAAGATGTTCGTGTCGAGCGCGAATGGAGCAAGGACCGGGATAAGGAACAAGGCGCAAGGTAAGAATCTAAAGATAAGAATTAAACCCCATGCATCATTTTCACTATCATAAGGGCGCGCTTTATGCCGAGGATGTGGCCCTGTCGCGCATCGCGGCTTCTGTCGGCACGCCCTTTTACTGCTATTCAAGCGCGACGCTGGAACGTCACTACGCTGTTTTTGCCGGTGCTTTTTCAGGGCAGGATGCGCTGATCTGTTATTCGGTAAAGGCCAATGGCAATCTGGCCGTGTTGCGCACATTGGCGCAATTGGGCAGTGGCGCCGATATCGTTTCGGAAGGTGAATTGCGCCGTGCGCTGGATGCGGGCATTCCCGCCAGCAGGATCGTTTTTTCCGGTGTCGGTAAAACCCGCCCGGAAATGGCGGTCGCCCTTGACGCCGGCATTCTGCAATTCAATGTGGAGTCGGAACCTGAAATGCTGGCGCTCAGCGAGGTTGCCCAGGCCCGGCAAAAAATCGCGGCCATCGCGATCCGGGTTAATCCCGATGTGGATGCAAAAACCCACGCCAAAATTTCCACGGGAAAATCAGAAAACAAATTCGGCATTCCGATTTCCCGCGCCCGCGAAGTCTATGCCCAGGCGGCGCGCTTGCCAAATTTGCGGGTTGCAGGCGTTGACGTGCATATTGGCAGCCAGCTTACCGAACTGGCGCCATTTCGCGCAGCCTTTATCAAAGTGCGCGAACTGACCGGGGCGCTGCGGCGCGATGGTCATGTGATTGACCAGATCGATCTGGGCGGCGGCCTGGGTATTCCCTATGAACAATCCAACGCCAACCCGCCATTGCCCTCCGACTATGCGGCCATGACCGCAGAAATTTTCGGGGATCTGGGCTGCCGCCTGATCTTTGAGCCGGGGCGTCTTATCGTGGGCAATGCGGGCGTTCTGGTCACCCGCATTATCTATGTAAAACGCGGCGAAAGCCGGAATTTTGCGATTGTGGACGCGGCCATGAATGATCTGATCCGGCCAACCCTTTATGACGCCTGGCACGAAATATGGCCGCTGCGCCAGCCCGCCGCCGATACCGCCATGGCCCTATATGATGTGGTGGGGCCGGTATGCGAAACTGGCGATAGTTTTGCAACCAATCGTGAACTCGCAACGCTTGGCGAAAACGACCTGTTGGCGATATTGTCTGCGGGCGCCTATGGGGCGGTGCAGGCGGGAACCTATAATGCCCGGCTGCTGATCCCGGAGGTGCTGGTTAAGGGGGCCGAGTTTGCCCTGGTCCGGCCCCGGCAAACTTATGAACAATTATTGGGGCTGGACTGCTATCCCGATTGGCTGAAACAGGAAAGCTGAAGCGCGTGAACAAGGCCAAAGCCACGCCGCCATCTGATCAACCCGCACCTGTTTCGGGTCTGGGCTTGCGTGTGGCGGTGGCGCGGCTGGCCCTTCTGTGGGAGACATTGTGGCAAAGCCTGTGGCCTATAGCCAGTGCGCTGGCGGTGTTTGTAGCGCTGTCGCTACTGGATATCTGGCGTCTGGTCCCGGCTTATCTGCACTGGCTGGCGCTTTTGAGCCTGCTTGGCTATGGCGCATTTATCCTCTTGCAGATGCGCAGCAAATTCCGCTGGCCATCGCGACACGCCCTTTTGGCGCGTATCGAGCGCGACAACGGGTTGCAACATCACCCCCTGCGCGCCCTGGAAGACAGGCCGGGGCTAGGCGGCCAGGACCCGGACGCCTCCCTGCTTTGGCAAAGACACAAAGCCCGCCTGCGTCAGGCACTGCCACAATTGCGTTTGGCCTGGCCAACGCCGCTTGCCATTCAGCTTGACCGTCACGCGCTGCGATTGCTGGCCGGCATTCTCCTGCTGGCTGGATTTCTGGCCGCAGGACCAAATTGGTGGCCGCGCATGCTTTCCGGTTTCAACCCGGAAAGCATGGGGCAGGGCGCACCCGGTTCGCGGCTTGAAGCCTGGATTGCGCCCCCCGCTTATACGGGCATCGCACCGGTGCTGCTGGCTGGAACCCCCATATCAGAAACGCAGCTTCTGCCAGCTGATCGCGATGCGCCAGGTGCGCCGCTCAGCGTCCCTGTCGGCAGCGAACTGAGCTTGCGGCTGTTTGGCGGGCGCGAACCGGAACTGCGCCTGGTTCCCGAACATGGCGGGATGCAGCGCCTGACAATGACCAAAATTGATGGCGCCAACCGCCACGCCGTCGTCACGCTTCAGGAAAACCTGCGGGTGCAATTACGGCAGTCCGGTGCAGAGGATAGGGAATGGCCCATCACCGTCATTCCTGATCAACCGCCCCTGATCAGCCTGCTGGAAGATATTTCCGTGACGAAGCAATTTGGCCTGCGCATAAAATATGGCGTCAGCGATGATTATGGCGTGGTGGCCGCCGCCGCCGAAATAAGCCTGGCCGCAGACAAATCGGCGACCGTTGCGCCGCCCTTGCGGGTGGAATTTCCGGCCCCCCTGAAGTCCGCAAAAAATGGCCAGATGGCCTATGCCGATCTGGCGGCGCATCCCTGGGCCGGGCAGGCCGTGCAACTAAGGCTGGTCGCCACCGATGCGGCGGGGCAAAGCGGGCGATCCGCTATCGTCAATATGATCTTGCCGCAACACCCCTTCAAGAACCCGCTCGCGCGCGCCCTGATCGAACAGCGTCGGCATATCGCCCTGGAGGCGTCCAGGGATGAACACGCCATCCGGGCGCTGGACGCGCTCAGCCTGTACCCGGAAAAATTCCTGCCGGATTTGAAGATATATCTGGCCATGCGGGCGGCGCGACACGCCATCGGGCATATCAACGGCAATGCGGCAGCCCGCGATCAGATTGTCGATAGTTTGTGGCGGCTTGCGCTACAGATGGAAGATGGCGATCTGTCGCTTGCCAACAATGAATTGCGGGCCTTGCAAAAGGCGCTGATGCAGGCGTTGCAGGATGGCGCCAGCGATGAAGAAATCGCCAATCTGACCCAGGCCCTGAGCGAAGCGCTGGAGCGTTATTTACAGGCCATGGTCGAACAGGCGATGGAGGATGCGACGCCGATGTCCGGCGCGCCGCAGGAAAATTCCGGCGCGATCAACAAGTCCGACCTGGACAGGCTGCTCGATCAGGTAGAAAAACTCAGCAAGTCCGGCGCGCGTGACGCGGCGCAGGACTTGCTTTCCAAACTGCGGGACATTCTGGAAAATATGCGCCCCAATATGGGCGGCGGGCAGCAAAGCGCCGAACAGAAATTATATGGCGAGTCCTTGCAGGATTTGTCGAAAATGATGCGCCAGCAACAGCAATTGCAGGATCAGACCTATCAGCAGCAAAACCAGCAGCCCGACGGTGGTCAAGGCAAAGGCGGGCTTGCCCGCAGCCAGGAAAAATTGCACGGTGACCTGGGTAAACTGAGCGACAAAATGGGCCAGGCCATGAAAGAGGATATGCCGAATGCGCTGGGCAGGGCTGAAAACGCCATGCGCGACGCGGCAAAGGCGCTGCGTCAGGGCGAGGCGGACCAGGCGCTTGAGCAACAGGGTCAGGTCATGAATCATCTGCGCGCCGGCGCGGATGCCCTGGCCAAAATGCTGCGCGAGGAAGACGCCCGCACCCAGGCTGAAAAAAATGATGGCAATTCACCGTCTGCGGAGGGAAAGGACCCGCTTGGCCGCCCAATGGCCAATGATTCCGGCGGCGCCGCTGTGATACCCGAACAGTTTGATATCGAACGCGCCCTGCAAATCCGCCGCGAACTGGAACAACGCGCCAGTCAGCGCCGTCGCCCCACAGAGGAACTGAAATATATTGATCGTTTGTTGAAGCTGTTTTGAGCGTGTCCTACGCCGCGAGCGCGTCGTCCACGGCCCTGCCAATTTCATCAATGGTAAAGGGCTTCAAAACCACATCATGGATCAGCTCTTCCAGATTATAGGCGCGCTGACGTTCTGCGGAATAGCCTGTCATCATCAGGATACGCATTTTCGGATCGTCATGCGACGCCTTTAATGACAGCGCAATACCATCCACAATGGGCATCACAATATCCGTTAGCAGCAAATCATAGCGTCCGACAGACAGCGCCCCAAGCGCTTCAGAGCCATCTGCAACGGCCAATACTTCGTGCCCCTTGCGGCGCAACGCAATGGTCAGCAATTCGCGCACCGATTGCTCGTCTTCAGCCACAAGAATTTTCGCCATGCCTTACTACCTTACAAAGTGCGACCCGCACATCAGCCGCCTGCGAATCGCCGCACTCCACACGCTATTTAGATGGAATAAATTAACAGGGTGTTAATGGAGGTAAAGAAAACACAAATTGATGCTTATTCAGCGTTCTTGAAGGTGACTTCAAGGTTGCGCGCCTCGGCGGGCGGGTCAGCCAGGCTGGTTTCAAACGCCATTTTGGCGCCCGCCGCCAGCACGGGTTCGGGCAATTGATAGATCCATTCGAAAATATCGCGTCCGCCCGCATTGCGTAATTTTACCAGAACCAGCGGCGCGGTCATGGCCTTGTCGCCATCATTCACAATCACGCCTTTCACGGATAAAGCGGGCCGACCTTGCTGTATTCCTTGAGAAAAACTTACATCGGTCAGCCGCAAATTGCCCGCTGGCGCGCCAAGTCCCAGCGCCGCATACAGATTCGACGCTTGCGGCCAGGCGGTAATAATCTGTTCGCGAAAACTGTAGCCGCCCCCCAGCAATAAAAGCACAAACAGCACCAGCCCGGCCCAGGCCAGCCTGTCGCGTGTCCGGTTTGATGCGACCGGCAGGGCCGGAAGATTGGCGCCCCGACGCAGCGGTATCGGCCGCCCGGCGGGCGCTGCCGAAACAGGGGTTTCCTGAGGCAGCCCTTGCGCCATATCGGCGGAAAAGGGAACCGTGCGTGGCAGATCCGTGGCAGGCTCCTGAAACCAGCCATGCTGACAGCGCGCGCAGCGAACCTGACGCCCCACAGGGCCAATGGCGGCGGCATCTACCAGAAAGCGTGTTGCACAGGAAGAACAAGTGAGAATCATACGATTGCAGACATCCGTTTGAAAATTCTTTATAGGCCACCCGTTGCAACACAGTAAAGCCGTGTCACCTGAAGCGATTCACCCTTCATAGGCTGCACTAACAGTAAATATCCAGGCAATATGTTTTGCATCCCAGGCACAGAATGTCCCAAAACCATACACCCCCTGCCGATCCAGACTAGCATACCAAGCAGGCCGTGCATTTTACAGTGCTTAATCGCCCCAGACGGTTCGCAAAGGCAATGAAATACAGTAGCATCGCCCGGTTATGGCGAGGAGGGCAGTGAATGATTCGGGTCAAAAATGTGGGCCTGCAATATGCAGATGGACCAGAGGTGCTGAATAATATCAGTTTCACGCTGGCGGCCGGAAGTTTTCATTTTTTAACCGGCAAGTGTGGCGCGGGTAAAAGCAGCCTGTTGCGTATGCTCTATCTTGGTCATCGTCCGTCACGGGGTCTCATGGAAATGTTCGGCAGGGATATTTCTCAGCTTGAAGTGTCCGAATTGCCTGAAATCCGGCGTCGGGTTGGTGTGGTGTTTCAGGATTTCCGGCTGGTCAGCCATCTGAGCGTATTTGAAAATGTGGCGCTGCCGCTGGCCATTGAAGGACGGCCCGAACAGGATTACACGCGCAATGTCGAGGAATTGCTGGACTGGGTAGGACTGGGGGATAAATTGCATCACTATCCGGAACTTCTGTCGGGGGGCGAACAGCAGCAGGTGGCGATTGCCCGCGCCGTGGTCGCCAGTCCGCAATTACTGCTGGCGGACGAACCAACCGGCAGCGTCGATGCCGAAATTGGCGAAAGATTGCTGGGCTTGCTGATAGAGCTTAACCGGCAGGGGGCCACGCTGCTGATCGCCACCCATGATACAGGCTTGCTGGAGCGTCACCGGCACCATGCCGGCGAATTACAGTTGGAAGAAGGCGGGCGGTTGCGTCAACTACCCCCGGTCAGGACAAAAATCAGCGAATGATTATTCCCCGTTCCAAAATTCTGCCGCGCGCCATGCTGGGATCCAATCTGCTGCCGCTGGTCATTGCGGTAAATGTGTTTCTTGCCAGTTTGGCGATACTGGGCGGCCTGGCCCTTGCCGGGGCAACCGGTCAATGGGCGGCGGAACTTGATCAGCTCGTGACGGTGCAGGTTCCCTCCGAAGCCGGGGTCAGTAATGACGCTGTGGTGAAATCCGTGCTTGGCGTATTGCGCGATCATCCGGCCGTGGCGCAGGCGCGCCCGCTGGATGCCGCCGAGATGGATGCCCTGCTGGCCCCATGGCTTGGGCAAAGCGCCGTCGTTCGTGAACTTCCCCTGCCACAGCTTATTGATGTTGCGATGCGTCCCGAAGGTGATCTTGATTCATTGCGCAAACGGCTGGAGGCTGAATTTCCAGGGGTTGAAATCGATGATCACCGGCAGTGGCGTGACCAGATGAAAGCTATCGCCCTGGCGGCGCGGCTAATCTGCGGGTTCCTGGTAAGCATGATTTCGCTCGCGGCGATTGGCGTGATCATCTTCGCCACAAGGGCCATCCTTGAAAGCCAGAATGAACTGGTGGCCCTCTTGCATCTGATTGGCGCCAAAAACAGCTTTGTCGCGGGGGAGTTTCAAAAGCACTTTCTTGGCATCGGCATTACCGGGGTCCTGATTGGCCTGGTTCCCGTTGGCCTGACGATTGGCGCCGTCCTGTACCTGACCGGGAACGGCCCCGCCCCATGGCTGGGGCGACTGTCGCTTGGGCCGGTTGATTATATGCTGGCCGTGACACCCTCCATAACGGCGGCGCTGATCACCATGCTGACGGCCCGCTTTACTGTACTTCGCGCACTTGTAGACCTGGATTGAAGGACCTGAGCATGGTTCTATTGCTTCGATCGCTGGGATTTAATCTCTATCTCTATGCGGTGACTGCGCTGGTGGCGGTATTGGGTTCGCCCGCCATGCTGATTTCCGAGGCGGCTGCATTGCGCGTGATGCATGTCTGGTCGCGGCTGGTAAATTTCGGCCTGCGGCTGATCTGTAATATTCACATTGAAATTCGCGGGCAGGAAAATCTGCCCGTGAATGGCCCTGGCCTGATTGCCTGCAAACATCAATCCATGTGGGACACCATCATCTTTCTCAGCCTGTTGCCCAAGCCGGTTTATGTGCTGAAAAAAGAACTGGGGCTGATCCCGTTTTTTGGCTGGTACACTATTGCAACCGGTATGGTGCGGGTTGACCGTGATGGCCATGCCAGCGCGCTAAAGAAAATGATCGCGGACTCAAAACGCTGCATCGAAGAGGGAAAAACCCTGGTGATTTTTCCCGAAGGCACCCGCGCCCCGGTGGGCGAAAAGCTGGAATACAAGCCCGGCATCGCCGCCATGTATCACCAGCTGGGGGTGGGCTGTGTGCCCGCCGCGCTGAATTCCGGCCTGTTCTGGCCACGGCGAAAATTCCTGCGCCCGCCCGGCGCCATCGTGCTGGAATTTTTACCCCCCATCGCGCCGGGCCTGAACCGGCGGGATTTCATGGCCACCCTGGAAGAAAATATAGAGACGGCGACCGGCAGGTTGCTGACGGAAGCGGTCTCAAGAGAATAATGGGATGTGCTTTCAGTTTGCGTGAGATGGCGCAATATAGACCATGGATTCGCCCAATGCCACATACCATGATACCGCCTGCTCCCCCCGCATAGTCATGCTGAGCAAAACGTCCTGGCTACGCCGGAGTGAAGCCGCTTCGGCGTAGCCGGGACGAGAGCATCTCCCGCCCGGAGTTCCGGCGATGGGGATTCTTCGCTCTCGCCGCGCTGGCGCAGCGGGTCGTTCAGAATGACACTATGCCGCGCTATAGCATTTTGTGAACGGATTGAAGCAACATCGTCATTGCGAGGAGCGAAGCGACGTGGCAATCCAGGAGCCACAACCACATGCTTTCGCGTGCGGCTCCTGGATTGCCACGCCTTCGGCTCGCAATGACAGAGCGGGTGTGGCGCTTCAATCAGATAACAAAATGATCTAAACAGCCGCGTCGGCTTCAATGGCGCGGGCAAGCTGATCGAGCAGCGCGAGCCGCTGATCGCGCTGCCCCACATCGCGCATAGCGGTCTGCGTATTAGCGATCATCCGCTCAAGCTTGTAGCCAGACCCAGCCTCGCGCCATTGCCGCATCACCTGGGCCGCTTCCGCCGCGCGCCCGCGCGCCGTCAATGACAGAGCCAAATTCACATAGCCCAACCAGAATGCGGGCAAAAGTTTAATCGCCTTGCGGGCGGCATCCTCGGCCTTGGGATAATCTTCCAGCGCCAGATAACAGTTTGCAGTCCAGGAATAGCCTATCCCAGCATTGGGGTCTTTGGGCGAGAGGCGGAAAAAATCCTCTATCTGCGCCAGCGCCGCCTCGGGCGCGCCATTGGCCCATAGCGCAAAGCCATAGCGCAATCGGAAAAAGCCATTGTTGGGATTTATCGCCAAGCTGCGCTCCAGGCAATCCAAGGCCTGCGCGGGTTGGCCGGTCCATATATAGGCCGTGCCGCAATAGCCCAAAACAAGGGCGTCATTCGGGCCCAGGGACAGTGCCCTGGCGGCGAGGGAGCGGGCCTCAATCAGGTCCAAAGCTTCATCCGCGCTCAGCCCGAAGTTAATGCGCTGAGTGGTCAATAAAGCCAGCAGCGCCCAGCCCGGCGCATAGGCGGGATCAATCTGCGTCGCCCGGCGGACCAGTTTTTCCGCGGCCAGCACGGTGTCCGGCGTAAGTTGCGAGGCATGCAGGTTCTCGGCCTGTACACACAGCGCCCAGGCCTGCAAATCCTCGGGCCGGGCGCGGGCCGCGCGGCTGGCCTCGGTGACGCCAAGATTGGCGCACAGCGCCATCACCAAGCCATCGACCACAGCATCGGAGATTGCGAATATTTCCGCCACCGGGCGGTCGATCCTGTCCGCCCAGACATGCGCGCCGGTAGAAGCTTCGATCAACTGAACGGTGATGCGTAACATATCATTGTGCGGCCGGATGCTGCCCTCCACCACATAGCGCACCCCAAGCTCCTTGCCCACCGCGCGGATGTCCGGCGTTTGCCCCTTATAGGCGGCGGTGGAGTTGCGGGCGATGACGAACAGGCGGCTGTCGAAGGACAGGCCGGTGATGATATCCTCGGTCATGCCGTCGGCGAAATATTCCTGTTCGGGATCGCTGCTCATATTGACAAACGGCAGCACCGCGATGGACGGCTTGCCCTCGATGACCTCCAAAACCGGCGCGTCAACCGAAGCCGCAACAAAGCCGGAAGCACCGGCCAAAGCGGGTTCAAACCGCCGCCCGCGGTTGCGGACCACCACATCCACAATCAGAAATGTCACGCCGATGTAAATCGCCAGAAACTGGTATTCGACAAAAGCGCCACGCAGGCTGTCCAGATTGACCGCATGGAAAAGATGCGCCACCCAATGATCGGGCGCAACACCGGTCAGCGTCACGACCAATCCCGCCACAGTCCAGTGCGTCAGATATTCCTTCGCGGTGTGCCACAAATGATTGTGCTGCGGTGCGGGGGGATCGGAACTCATGCGGTGATTTTCCAGAATTTCATGCAGGATCGCTTTATGTTTGTGCGGGTTGGCGCAATATAGAGCATGGATTCACGCAACGCCAATCACTCAATCATGCACCGGACCAGCGTGCCGCGACCATGGCGGGGTCTGTGACTATGCGGCCACCAGAGGGACGCCTGCGTGGCGCGGGCAATGGCGGCACACCATAGACAAGGATAGTCAATAAAGAAAACATAACATGAACATTTTTTCTTGATTTTCAAGATGGCCCCTCCTAGAATGATGCTTGATGTTGCAAAAAGGCACAGCAGATGACGCAGGCAATGGCGCTCTTTTCCCGGCAGATCTGGGACATGAAATACCGCCTGAAGGCGGCGGACGGCGTGCCTGTTGAAGATGCGCTGGATGATACCTGGCGGCGCGTCGCCAACGCCATGGCCGCGCCGGAGCCGGAACCCCAGCGCGCCCAGTGGGCCGGACGGTTTCACCAGGCCATGCAGGACATGCAGTTTCTGCCCGCCGGGCGCATTCTGGCCGGGGCTGGCACAGACCGCGCCGTAACCCTGTTCAACTGTTTCGTCATGGGAACCATCCAGGACGATATGGGCAGTATTTTCGAACATCTGAAACAGGCCGCGCTGACCCTGCAACAGGGCGGCGGCATCGGTTATGATTTTTCCACCTTGCGTCCGTCTGGCGCGCCGGTGCGCGGGGTTGGCGCGGATGCTTCCGGCCCGGTCAGTTTCATGGATGTGTGGGACGCCATGTGCCGCACCATTATGTCGGCCGGATCGCGGCGCGGCGCCATGATGGCCGTGCTGGCCTGTGACCATCCCGACATCGAACTTTTTATCGACGCCAAGCAGGACGCCGGACGGTTGCGCATGTTCAATCTGTCAGTTCTGGTCAGCGACGCCTTCATGGCGGCGGTCAAGGCCGATGGCCTGTGGGACCTGCGCTTTAACGGCGCGGTTTACAAAACAATGCCGGCGCGCGCGCTGTGGGACAAAATCATGCGCGCCACCTATGCCTATGCCGAACCCGGCGTGATTTTCATTGACCGCATCAATGCTCGCAACAATCTGCATTATTGCGAAACCATCACCGCCACCAATCCTTGTGGTGAACAGCCGCTGCCGCCTTATGGGGCTTGTCTGCTGGGATCATTAAATCTGGCGGCGCTGGTGCGCGATGCGTTTGGCGACAGCCCACACATTGATCTGGGGGAACTGGACGCGCTGGTCCGAATGGCCGTGCGCGCTCTTGATAATGTGATCGACATTGCGCATTTCCCGCTGCCCGAACAACGCGCCGAGGCATTGGCCAAACGCCGCATCGGGCTGGGCGTCACCGGGCTGGCGGATGCGCTGGTGATGTGCAAAACACGCTATGGCGGCGATGCCTCGGTTGCGCTGACGCGGCGCTGGCTTGGCGCAATCCAGCGCGCCGCCTATCTGGCGTCCTGCGATCTGGCGGCGGAAAAGGGCAGCTTTCCGCTGTTCGACGCCGAAAAATATCTGGCGGGCGAAACCGTGCGCGCCCTGCCCGCAGAGGTGCGCGCCGCCATCGCCGCCAAAGGCATCCGCAATGCGCTGCTGACCTCGATCGCGCCCACGGGAACGATTTCACTTCTGGCGGATAATGTGTCCAGCGGGCTGGAGCCGATATTCAGTTACACCTACACGCGCAAGGTTTTACTGATGGACGGATCAACGCAGGAGCAGGAGGTGCGCGATCCCGCCTGGCGTCTGTATCACAGATTGTTTGGCGAGCATGCCGAACTGCCAGACTATTTTGTGAATGCGCAGCAGCTTGCCCCCGCCGATCATCTGCGCATTCAGGCGGCGGCGCAGGATTTTATCGACAGCTCGATTTCCAAAACCATCAATTGCCCGCAGGATATTTCCTTTGAGGCGTTCAGGAATATTTATCTCGACGCCTATGCGCTGGGCTGCAAGGGATGCGCCACCTACCGCCCCAACGCCATTACCGGCGCGATATTATCGGCCTCTGAACCTGCTCCACCCCAAAGCGAACCTGGCGGCAGCGTTATTTATATGACCCAACCGCTGGACCGGCCCGGCAGCCTGCCTGGTAATACTTACAAGGTGCGCTGGCCGGAATCGGACCATGCGATTTACATTACGCTGAACGATATTGTGCAGGATGGCCGCAGGCGGCCGTTTGAAATTTTCATCAATTCCAAAAATATGGAGCATTTCGCCTGGACCGTCGCCCTAACGCGGATGATCAGCGCGGTGTTCCGGCGCGGCGGCGACGTATCCTTTGTCGTGGAAGAACTCAAAGCGGTGTTTGATCCGCGCGGCGGCCACTGGATGGACGGGCGCTATGTGCCCTCACTGCTGGCGGCCATTGGCGAAGTCATCGAACGGCATTTAATCTTGATCGGTTTCATGGTCGCCGACCCGCTGCCTGCCACGCCCCCTGCCGCGCGCGCCATTTCGGCAATGGCGGGCGGCATAGAAGCCACGCATCTGGCGCCCGCGCCCGAAGCCCTGCATCTGCGGCCCTGCCCCAAATGCCACGCCCCGGCATTAACCAGACAGGAGGGCTGCGATTCCTGCATAAATTGCGGCTTTTCGCGCTGTGGATAAACCAATATGTTCAACTATCTCAACAGGTCACATTTTCTGCTTGCGTCGGTGCCCGGTTCGCGCTTGAATCTATGATTATAGAATTTGGACACCCGGAAACGGTCAGCCAACCACCCTAGGGAGTATCATCACATGATCAAGAAGCCCATTTCTTCGGACAGTCACATTACTGAGCCGCCCAATTGCTATATCGACTTTATCGACCCCAAATTCCGCGACCGCGCGCCCCGCATGGTTGATGACGGCAAGGGCGGCGATGCCTTTCTGATTGAGGGCATTAAACGCCCGCTCAATATTTCGCTTGCTGCTGCGGCCGGGCGCGCCCCGGAAGATCTGCGTGGGCGTGGCCAGAAATTTACCGATCTGTGGCGTGGCGGCTGGGATGGTTCGGTGCGGTGCGCCGACCAGGATAAAGATGGCGTCTGCGCCGAAATCATCTATCCCACCATCGGCATGATGCTGTGCAATCACGACGATTTTGATTACAAAAAGGCCTGCTTTGACGCCTATAATCGCTGGCTGCAAACCTTTGTGGCCCCCGCGCCCAAGCGTATTTTCGGCCTGGGCCAGATCGCCATGCGCTCGGTCGAAGAAGGCATCAAGGAACTGCAACAGGTCAAGGAAATGGGCTTTGTCGGCGTGATGATGCCCGGCAATCCGGCCGTCGAAGATTATGACAGCCCGATCTATGACCCCTTCTGGCAGGCCGCAGTGGATCTGAAAATGCCATTGTCGTTCCATATTCTGACCGCCAAAGCGGCGGGCGTTGGCGAAGGCCGCGGCCCCGCGATCAACAGTTTCCTGTCGATCATTCGCGGCAATCAGGACATTCTCGGCATGATGATTTTCTCGGGCGTGTTTGATCGCAATCCGAAGCTGAAAATCGTGTGCGTTGAGGCGGACGCCGGCTGGGCGCCGCATTTCATGTATCGCGCCGATCACGCCTATAAGCGGCACCGTTTCTGGATGAAGGGCCAGGAACTCAAAAAAATGCCCAGCGATTGCTTCAGGGATCATATTTATCTGACCTTCCAGGACGACTGGATCGCCTTCAAGATGAAGCATATGGTCAATATTGAGCGCCTGATGTGGGCCAATGATTTCCCGCATAGCGACAGCACCTGGCCATGGTCGCAGGATATTCTGACGGAGCACACCAAGGGCCTGACCGAAGAAGAGCGCAACAAAATCTGCTTTGATAATGTCAAGGAGCTCTACAATCTGCCGGTCGAGGCCCAGCCCCTGATGGCGATGGCCGCCCAATAAATATCGCGCAAGCGCCCCGGATTGGGGCGCTTGTTCCGTCTACGGACGATATGCAGGAGCCGGCATTGCCGGGCTGACCCCGAAGCGCCCGCCGCAGCCGGGCCACATAATGGGAGAGAAACATGGATTACGATATTAAAATCACGGGCGGCACCATCGTGGATGGCACCGGCAATCCCGGCTATCTGGGCGATGTCGGCATCAAGGACGGCAGGATTGTCGCGCTGGGCACAGCACCCGGCAGCGCCCCCAAAACCATTAACGCCAAAGGCAAGGTGGTTTCGCCGGGCTTTGTTGATATTCATACGCATTATGATGCGCAAGTGATGTGGGACCGCATGATGACCATTTCGCCCTGGCATGGGGTGACGACGGTGGTTGTGGGCAATTGCGGTTTTGGCATCGCCCCGACCCGGCCCGAACACCGGCTGCTGATCGCAGAAACCCTGGAAAATGTCGAAGGCATGAGCGTCAATGCGCTAAAGGCCGGGCTTGGCGCGGATTGGGGTTTCGAGACCTTCCCGCAATATCTGGACGCCATCGAGCGCAAGGGTATCGCCATCAATATGGGCGTTTTGATTGGCCACACCCCCGTGCGCATGTATGTGATGGGCGAAGACGCGACCGAACGCGAAGCCACCCCGGGTGAAATCACAAAAATGCGCGCGCTGGTGTCCGAAGGCATTGAGGCGGGCGCCATTGGCTTCGCTACCTCAAAGGCGGCGACCCATGTGGGCTATCGCGGCAAGCCGGTGCCCAGCCGCGCCGCCGGTCACGACGAAATGATGTCGCTGATGGGCGCGCTGGGCGATCTGCAAAAAGGCATGATCCAGATCACCATCGGCAAGGGCCTGTCCTACAAGGAATTTGCCGAAATTTCCGAAGCCACCGGGCGGCGCATTAGCTGGACGGCGTTGCTTTCGGGCGCAAATATCGGCGGCGGCGGCTCGTATAAGGATCAGTTGCGCAAATCCGAAGATCTGATCGCGTCGGGCCATGATGTGGTGCCGCAGGTTACCTGCCGTCCGCTGAATTTCGAGTTTAACTTCAAGGCGCCTTTCCCCTTTGAGGCCTCGAAAATTTTTGCGCCCGTATCGCAGGCGGACTTTGAAGGCCGCAAAAAGGTCTATGCCGATCCGGCGTTCCGCGCTTCGTTCCGGGATATGATCGACCGCCCCGATATTAATCTGGCGCGTTCGTTCAAGATTGCCGTTGTTTCCCATTGCCCAAGCGACACTTCAATCGAAGAGCGCACCATTGGGGATATCGCCGCAGAGCGTGGCGTGCATCCGGCCGATCTGGCGATAGATCTGTCGCTGGCCAATGAATTGGCGGTACGCTTCCGCATGCCGGTCGCCAATGCCGACGAGGAAGCGGTGGAAGAACTGCTCAAACATAAAGACACGGTGCTGGGCCTGTCCGACGCCGGCGCCCATGCCAGCCAATTGTGTGATGGGTGTTATTCCACCTATCTGCTGGGCCGCTGGGTGCGTGAGAAAAAGGCAATCACCATTGAAGCCGCCATTCGCATGCTGGCTTCGCGGCCTGCTGAAGTGTTTGGCCTTACCGACCGTGGCCTGTTGGCGGTTGGCCGCCCCGCAGACGTGGTGGTGATCGACATGGCGACCGTTGGCGCCGGTCCCTTGAAGCGGGTGAATGATCTGCCCGCTGGCGAAGACCGTTTGATCTCGGAAGCAACCGGCATTGATGCGGTGATCGTCAACGGCGCGCTGCTGCGTGAAAACAATGTCAATGCGCTGGATGTGGTCAATGGCAAGCTGCCTGGCCGCCTGCTGCGTAATGGCGCTGCTGCGTAACAACACTGCGCATTTTACGGGTTGAAATAAAAACCGCCTCTTTCAGGCACACCGCGTTATGAAAGAGGCGGTTTCTTTTTGTGTTAAATATTGCAAAAAACAGTCGCTATTACCCACCTCAATGCGCCATAATCAGCCCAATAATTCATAAAGGCGCGGAACCGCCGCGCCCATATTTCAGTAACAGGGAGGATCCGGATATGAAGGCAGCAGTGCTGCGCGAGGTTGGCAAGCCGCTGACTATCGAAGATATTGAAATCATGCCGCCAAAGGAAAATGAGGTCTTGATCAAGACCGTCGCCAGCGGCATCTGCCACAGCGATTATTCCATGCTGCATGGCAAATTGCGCTCGCCCATGCCGATTGTGCTGGGGCATGAGGGCGCTGGCATTATCGAGGCGCTTGGCCCCGGCGTGACCGGGCTGAAGGTTGGCGATCATGTCGTGTGCTCGCTGTCGCCCAGTTGCGGCAAATGCTATATGTGCAGGGATGGCCGCGAATATCTCTGCCAGGAAATGACCAAGGTTTCGTCCTATGCCTGCATGCTGGATGGCACAACGCGGCTGCGCAAGGGTGCTGAAGAAATCCGCCAGCTTTGCGCTATCGCCTCGTTCGCAGAAAAAATGGTGATACCGGCTGGTTCCGCCATCAAGGTGCGCGATGACGCGCCGTTAAAAACCGTATGCCTGATCGGCTGTGGCGTCACCACCGGCACGGGTGCGGCCGTCAACA